>JAZDHW010000148.1:0-10529 GCA_043805555.1 Pseudomonadota bacterium | reverse complement strand
GGACAAGGGAGGATGCGGTGAGCGCGGGGAGGCTTCAAGTTCTCGTTCTGGACGACGAGCCCATCGTGGGCAAGCGGCTGAAGGCAGCGCTCGAGAAGAGCGGCTACGAGGTGGAGACCTTCGAGGACGCCCGTGAGGCTCTGCGGCGCAGCGACGAGAAGACCTTCGACATCATCGTGACGGACGTCCGCATGGAGGAGGTCGACGGCTTGCAGGTGCTCGAGCACGTGCTGGCGAAGTCGGACCGATCCAAGGTGATCGTCATCACGGGCTACGCCACCGTCGAGGTGGCCCGCGAGGCCCTGGCGAAGGGCGCCTTCGACTTCATCGCCAAGCCCTTCAAGCCCCGCGACCTGCTGGAAACCGTGGTCAAGGCCGCCGGCGATTTGGGGGTGCGCCTGACGCTCCCCGAGCCCAGCGCGGCGGCCGACGCCTGAGGCGGCGGTGCGCCCCAGGGCGCGCCGCCCAAAGGAGGCTCCCATGCCCATCATCGCCATATCGGCCGGACCCTTCAGCCGGGCCCGTGAGGTGGCCGAGCTGGTCAGCCGCGAGTTGGACTATCCCCTCATCGGCCGCGAGCTGCTGGCGGCGGTGGCCCGTGATTACCAGGTGCCCGAGCCGCGGCTGGTGCAGTCCCTGGAGCAGGGGCCGTCGCTGTTGGGCATGCAGAAAAAACTGCGCGCCCGCTGCCTGGCCTACATTGAAGCGGCGGTGCTGGAGCGGCTCACCGCCGACAACCTGGTGACCATCGGCCTGGCCGCGCACCTTTTAGTGCGCGGGGTCTCCCACCTCTTGAAGGTGCGGGTGCAGGCCGACCTGGAGGAGCGGGCGCGCGAGCGCGCGTCCCGAGAGGGCCTGGACGTGGAGCGCGCCCGCCGCCTGATCCAGGACGAGGACCGCCGCCTGGCCCACTGGTCCCGGGCCACCTTCGACCTGGACGAGGCCGCGGCCTCGCTCTACGACCTGGTGGTGGGCCTGGGCCAGATCGACCCCGACCAGGCCGCGGACATCATCGCGGGCACTGCCCGCTACCGCCGCTTCCGGGCCATGACCTATTCCCAGAACCACCTGCGCGAGCTGGCCCTAGCCGCCCGGGTGCGCGCCGCCCTGATCGACGACCATCCCGAGGCCACGGTCAAGGCCCAGGGCAGCGAGGTCACGGTGAGCGTGCTGGCGGTGCGGCGCAACCAGGAGCGCAAGATCGAGTCGGTGCGCGAGTTGACCGCAGGCCTGGCCGGGTTGGAGAACCTGAAGGTCGAGGCCATCACCGACGTTTTCCAGGAGGCGGCCGAGACCATGCGCTAAAGCCTTTGGCCGCGCCAGAAAGGTGGACGATGAATGGCATCACAGCCAGTCGAAGTCATGGTGGTGGACGACGAGCCCATGGTGGGCAAGCGTCTGGAACCCATGCTGGCCCGCATGGGCTGCGCGGTGGAGGTGTTCAGCGATCCCTACGCGGCCCTGCTGCGCCTGCCCAAGAAGCGCTTCGACATCGTGGTCAGCGACATCCGCATGGACGAGGTGACCGGCCTGGATATCCTGGAGACCGCGCTGAAGGTTTCGCCCGACACCCGGGTGATCCTCATCACCGGCTACGCCATGATGTCCCTGGCCCGCGACGCCATGGCCAAGGGGGCCTTTGACTTCATCGCCAAGCCCTTCACCCCCGACGACCTGCGCGGGGCGGTGACCCGGGCGGCCCAGTCGCTGGGATTAACTCTGGACGCGAGCGCCCCCCAAGGGCAAGAATCTAGGGCATGACCAACCCACCTGTTCAAACTGCACCGGCCCAGCCGGGGGCTCCGGCCGCCACCCAGGGCGACGCGCCGCCGGCGGCGGCGGTCAGCCAGCACTGGCAGAGCGTCACCGAGGCCGCCCGCAAGGCCCTGATCAACCGCCCCTCCTTCAGCCTGCGCCTGCACATCCTCCTGGTGAGCCTGGCCACCTTCATCTTCGGGGTGGGGGTGACCCTGGCCCTGTGGCACAACAGCCAGGGGGTGGAGGAGAAGCTGGGCTTTTTGGACATCGCCAACGAGTTCATCATGGAGTTGCAGCAGGCCCGGCGCTTCGAGAAAAACTATTTTCTCTACGGCAGCAACTTGAGCGACGCCATGGACAACGTGCTGCGGGCGCGGGAGATCCTGAGCCGCAACGCCGCACCGTTGCGCAAGGTGGCTGGCGAGCGCTCGTTTGCGGTGATGCTGCCCCACCTGGACCGCTACCAGGAACTGCTGGCCCGCCTGGCCGCCCTGGACAAGCCCGGCGCGGCCGACGACCCCCGGCAGAAAAAAGAGATCGAGCTGGAGCTGCGCGACCACGGCCACAAGATGGTCAGCTTCGCCGAGAGCCTGGTGCACAAGGAACAGGACTACGTGCGCTCGGCCATGGCCAGCTTCCGCGGCATCATCATCGGCTCGCTGCTGTTGCTCACCGCCTTCATGCTGGCCGTGTCCTGGCTGCTGCGCCGGCGCATCGTGGGGGCCTTGGTGCGATTCTCCGGCTATGCCCAGCGCATCGCCAAGGGCGACTACACCCCGGTCACCCCGGCCCGGCGCTACCGGGACGAGTTCTGCGACCTGGCCCTGGCCATCAACGGCATGATCGACGAGATCCAGATCCGCGAGGACGTGCTGATCCAGTCCCACAAGATGCGGGCCGTGGGCACCCTCACCGCCGGGGTGGCCCACGAGCTGAACAACCCGCTCAACAACATCACCCTCACCGCCCATTCGCTCCTGGAGGACTACCGCGACCTGCCCGACGCCGAGCGCCTGGAGATGCTGGGCGACGTGGTGACCGAGGCCGACCGCGCCTGGCGCATCATCCGCAGCCTGCTGGATTTCGCCCACGAGAGCGGCAGCCAGGTGGAGCCCCTGGACCTGGCCGGGCTGTTGCGCGAGACGATCCAACTGGCCGCCAACCAGATCCGGCTCTCGGGCATCCGCATCGAGTTCAGCGCCACCGACAACCTGCCCCGGGTGCACGGCGACGCCCAGCAGTTGCAGCAGGTGTTTCTGAACCTGATCCTCAACGCCATGGATGCCTCGAAAAAGGGGGGCAAGATCCAGATCGTGGTGGTGCCGGCCGACGAGCCCAATTACCTGGCGGTGAAGGTCATCGACTTCGGGGCCGGGATCCCGGAGCACGTCAAGGGGACCATCTTCGACCCCTTCTTCACCACCAAGGCCAAGGGCAAGGGCACCGGCCTGGGCCTGTCGGTCTCCCAAGGCATCGTGGGCAAGCACGGCGGCCGTATCCAGGTCAGCAGCCGCGAGGGCCTGGGCAGCACCTTCAGCGTCATCCTGCCCATCACCACCATCCCGGCCGCCCTGCCGGACATGCACCCCCCGGCGGCCTGAGGCCACCCCGCCCCGCCCCGCCCTTTTTCGCGCTCCTGCCGCTCGACCTGGGTCACAAGCCCAGGCGATGCTTATCGACCCGCTCCGCCACCAGGCCGGCCGGGATGCTGAGCCCGGCGCTCGCCGCCGGGGCCAGGGCCCGCCAGACCTTCCACAGCACCATCAGCTCCAGGGCGATGAGCAGGCAGGCGATGCCGCCCAGCAGCCAATCCTCGTGCCCGGCCCGCAGGTAGCCGTCCATGCCGTTGAACATCTCCCACAACAAGGCCGCGGTGGTGGTGAGCAGCATGAACCCGGCCGGGACCAGGGTGTAGCGCCGGGGCAGATGGTCGCGGGAGAGGAAGACCGTGACCGTGACCAGGGTCAGGGCGGCGATGAGCTGGTTGGTGGCCCCGAAAAGCTTCCAGACCTGGGCGTAGGTGTTGGTCAGGGCCAGCAGGAAGGCCGGGGCCAGCACCACCAAGGAGGCGATCCAAAGCCCGCCCAGGCCGGGCACCTTCTTGCCCAGGCTCTCGTTGACCAGAAACCGGGCCAGGCGGGTGCCGGCGTCCAGGGTGGTGAGGATGAAGCTCTTGACCATCACCGCGCCCAAGAGCGCGGCCAGGCCGGCCGAGAGCAGGGGCAGTTCCAGCGAGCCCACCACCTGGCCGAAGCCGTGGCCAAAGGCCACGATCCAGCCATTCTTAAGCGCGGTGGCGAAGTATTGATTGGCCGCGGCCGGGGCCAGGCCCTCCGGGGCCGCGCCCCACTGCAACCCGGCGCAGACCACCATCACCACCAACAGCGCCAGGGCCCCTTCGGTGAGCATGCCGCCAAAGGCCACGCCGCGGGCGTCCTTCTCGTTGTTGAGCTGGCGGGCGGTGGTGCCGGTGGAGACTATGGCGTGGAAGCCGCTGATGGCCCCGCAGGCCACCAGCACGAACAGGATGGGCCAGAGCGGCTTGCCGTGGTCCATCAGCACGCCCTGGCTGAAGGGCGCGTTGATGACCGGGCGGGCCAGGGCGATGCCGGCGAAACCCAGCAGCATGCCCACCCCCAGCTTGATGCCGGAGATGAAGTCCCGCGGCCGCAGCAGCATCCACATGGGGGCCACCGAGGCCAGCAGGCAGTAGGCAGTGAGCACCACCAGCCAGAAGGCCAGGATGCCCTCCGCGCCCAGGAAGGCCGGCAGGGAGATGGGCGCATGGTAGCCCACCCAGATCAGGAAATAGGCCAGGAACACCGCCAGGGGCGAGGCCACCAGCTCCGGCGCCCGCCAGCGCTCCAGGGCCCAGCCCAAGAGCAGGGCCACGCCCACCAGGCCGAAGGTGGGGATGACCAGGGCCGGCACGTTGATCAGGGCGTGGGCCACGCTGACCATGAAGACCGCGATAAGAAGCACCAGCACCACGTAGAGCATCACCGCGAAAAGCGCGGCCGTGGAGCGGCCGGCCGCGGCGGAGGCCAGGCGGCTGATGCCCTGGCCGTCGTGGCGCACCGAGACCATCAAGGCCAGGTAGTCGTGCACCGCGCCCATGAAGACCGCGCCCAGCGCCACCCAGATCAGGGTGGGCCCCCAGCCGAAATAGGACACCGCCACGATGGGACCGATGATGGGCCCTGCCCCGGCGATGGATGAGAAATGGTTGCACCACAGGAAGCGGCGCTTGCTGGGGCTGTAGTCGCGGTCGTCCCTGAGGCGGTGGGCCGGGGTGACGGCCGCGGGATCGGGCCGGCCCAGGGTGCGCTCGATGAAGCGGCCGTAATAGATATAGGCCAGCGCGAACCAGGCCAGAACGACGATGCTGACGGTCAATGAATTCATGGCGCGTCCTGCCGCGTGGGGTTTTCAGGGGCGGATGAAGGCTGCGTGTCCGGCGCGGGCATGGCCGCCGCCGGGCTGGGCTGGGGGCAGAATTAAGGGTGAAAACCACCCGGTCAGCGCGGCCATTCTAGCCATTCCGGCCGGGACGCGTCAACCTGGGCAACCGGGGCGCGCCCGCATGGGGTCGGGCTGCGGCCGGTTCGCCGGGTCTGGAAGCTTTGCGCGGAACACTACCTTGGCGGGCACGGCGAGGCGGACCGGCAAAAGGCGCGCGGGGGCCGGCTGGTTCGGCTCCCGCGCGCGTTCAGGTTCTCTGCGGTTCACGGCCCGGACGGGTTCGGTCGGCCCCGCCCTGCCCTGCGTTCTAGGGCCTGCTAACGCTATCCGCTTGCTAGTCAAATAAGAATGGGGGCCGGTAGCAGGCTTGGCCTCCGGCGGTCAAGGGTTTCACGAGCTGGCCAGGCCAGCCCTTGACCGCCGGGGGTTCAAGCCTGCTCTCATTGTGTCAGCACGCCCCCTGGCGGCAAGAAAAATGTCTGGGCCGGCTGGCTGCGTGGCCCCGGTGCGGCCCGGCGGTTGGCGCGGTCAACCAACGGTTACCCTGCCAGACATTTTTCTTGCCAGCCAGGGGGCGGTTTTTTGCAGCAAGGCCAGCCGGAGCCTGTCAAGGCCGAGCGTAGCGAGCCCTTTGGACTTGGCCTTGACTGGCTCCGGCGGCCTTGCTACTTCCAGATGCCTTCCAAAACCGCAGATCGCAGGAGCCTTTAGTGCTAACAGGCCCTAGAACACGCAGGCGGCCGGTCCCTCGGCCAGCAGCTCGCCCAGCTCGTAGGTCTCCGCCACCTCCACCCCATTCACCAGGTCGCCCAGGGCCAGCCCACGCGCGGCCAGGCTGGCGGCGTCGGCCAGCACCCGGCCGGATTCGTCCAAAAAGCCGGCCAGCATCTCGCCCAAATAGCCCGGCGTGGGCAGGAGGTTGTAGACGCCGTCCTCGATGCAGACCAGGGTGGTCTCCTGGCCGGCCATGTGGGCGGCATAGGCCAGGCGCAGGCCCAGCACGGCCTGTTCCTCGCCGGCCGGCCGGGTGACGATGGCGCACACGCTGTCGATCATGGCCAATGCCTCCTTTAGCGCCCCAGGCAGAGCAGCACGTCGCTGGTCAGCAGCAGCTCGGTGAACACGTGCCCCACGTCGCCGCGCCTGACGCCGGGCAAATAGGGCTGGCCCTCGATGCCGCGGGCGTACTCGGTGGTGTGGCAGGTGACGATCTTGGCTCCCCCGGCAGCCAGGGCCGTGAGGCGCGGACCCAGCTTGTGCTGGTCCAGGTGGGCTTGCAGGCTTGCCCTGATGCCCAGCGGCCCAACCGCCGGCACGTCGGGCTTGGCCAGGTTGCAGCCGTTGCCATACAGGAAAATGTTCACCCGGTGCCCGCGCGCCTGCGCGGCCTCGGCCAGGCGCACCGCCAATTGCGGATCCTCGTTCTCCTGGCTGCCCGCGGTGAGCACGATGGTCAGGGTCTTGGCCATGGCGGCCTCCTCGCGTTAGATCCGGATCACCCGCGCGGCCTCCTCCACGATCAGGGAGGCCATGCGGTCGTCGTCCACGCTCTCGATGCCCGCGGCCGCGCTGAGGCCACGGCTGGCCAGGGCCTGGGCGTCCACGAAGACCTGGCCCAACCCGCCGGCGGCCAGCGTCTCCAGGCCGCCCGGCCGGGCCAGGTAGGCCCCGTCGCTGACCAGGAGCAGGTTGGGCGTCTCGTCCCCGGCGGCCAGGCGCAGGCGCGCGGCCAGGTTGGGGTGCAGGGCGTTGATGATCACCAGCACCCCCCCGCCGCCGCCGTAGGTCTTGGCCGGAGCCGGGCCTTGGTCTGCACCGGCGGCGCGGGCGCGGCCGCCGCCGATTTTGGGTCAAAAGGGCGGGCGCCGCCCCGCTCGATCTCGTAGGTGAAGTCGATGCCCTGCTCCAGGGAGTAGGTGACCAGGGAGCCGCCCAAGAGCCCCTGGCGCACGGACTCGAAGGCCGCGGCCTGCTCGGCCGGCGCGTCGGCGGTCACGTTCAGCTCGATGTGGCTGTAGTGGGTGCGCAGGGCGCTGTCTTTTTCCTTCTCGATGCTGGCGCTGGCGGTGATGGTGTTGAAACTCACCCCGGCCTGGGTCAGGTCCGCGGCCAGGGTGTTGGTGAAGCAGGCCAGCACGGCGCTCAAGAGCAGGCGGCCGCCCAGGTGCTCGTTGGCCTTCTGCTCCGGGGTCAGCGCCGCGATGTTGATGGTGATCTCGGGCAGGACCGCCGAGCCCACCGTGATGGTGTAGCCCTGGTTGGCCTGGCGGGCCAGGGTCAGGGTGAGGCCGGGTGATTGGCTCATGGCGATGCCTCCCCATGCCTTACGCGCAGTCGTGGTGGTCCCAGGGGGCGCGGCCCTCGCGGTTCACCGCCGCCTCCAGCCGGGCCAGGCTCTCCTTGAGCTTGGCCACCTCCTTGGCCTTCATGTCCGGATCCTTGAAGGCCTGGTAGATCACCGCGCCCTCGGCCGTGGGCGGCACCGGCCAGTCCATCAGGTAGCACAGGGTGGGCACCAGGTCCGGCAGCCAGCAGTTGCGCTCCAGGCGCTGGGCCTTCTTGATGCCCGGACCCTGCATGATGAGCAGGCTCCTGAGCTTGCCCATGCCGTGCTCGGCCGTGGGCAGGATCTGGCCGTGCTGGGCCCCGAACCAGGGGTAGACCGCGTAGACCACGTCGCCCACCCGGTCGCCGTACAGGCCCAGCAGGCGGGCGTCGCGGCGGCTCAGGGCCAGGGCCACCGGCCGCTTGCCGGTGCCGGGGTCCACGTAGGTCAGCAGCGCGTCTATGATCTCCTGCTGGACGCTCTCGTAGTCCGCCGGCTCCACGATGCCCTGGGGGTCGCGGCCCTTGAGGTTCACGTAGATGTAGATCTCGCGGTTGGCGACGGCCTTGCTCTGGCTGAAGTCCAGTTTGGCCGAGCTGAGGCTCAGGATGCGCTTGCCGAGGTCGAGGCCTTCGGCCGGCTTTTCCTCCTCGGCCAGCACCGCCAGGCCGGCCGGGACCAGGGCCGCGTAGGGATCGAAGACCGGGCCGTCGGCCGTGGCCCCGTGGTCGCTGACCACGGTGACCAGGGTGTTGCGGTCGCAGGCCTCCAGGATGCGGGCCAGCAGCTTGTCCTCGCACTCGTAGATGCGCCGGTGCACCTCCCAGGCCTGGGCCTTCTTGGCCTCGTCGGCGCCATCCAGGTCGCTGGCCAGCAGGTGGTACATCCAGTCGATGGGGTGGGAGTGCATGAAGAGCAGGTCGGGCTGGTGCTTGGTGATGAGGATGGCCGCGGCGTCGGAGAGCCAGGCCGAGAGGTTCTCGTTCATCTCCACGTAGGTGTCCAGGTCGATGACGCCCAGCATGCCCATGACCATGCCGCCGGAAAAATGGATGCAGCCCCGGCACTGGGCCAGGTCCGCCGCCACCTCCGGGGGATGGCAGCCGCGGGTGGGGTCGATCATGGCCCCCACCAGAAGCTTGAACTCCTCGGCCTCGGCGTCCAACTGGATCAGCTTGCACTTGAAGAAGACCTCGCGGCTGGTGCCGTCGCTCATGGCGAAACCGGTCTCGATGCGCTGGCTCCACTGGCCCACGTCCAGGGTGCAGAAGGCCTGGGCATAATCCTTGCAGGGCGAGAGCGTGGCGCGCACGTAGTCGCCCTGCTCGTCCTGGTGCAGCAGCACCCACCAGGTGGTGGCCTCCGGCCGCACCCGGGCCATGGGGAACGGCACCTCCACCCGCATCTCCAGGGGCTCCTCGCCCACGGTCTCGGGCAGGTTGTCCCAGCCCTCGGCCGCGGCGAACTCGCCCCGGAAGGCCTGGGGCAGGTAGTCGGTGGTGATGATGAAGTCAGCGCAGACGTCCATGGCCTTGGCCAGGTGCGCGAGGCCCACCCGGTCCTCGCCCAGGGTCATGCCGTTGCCGCCCACCACGATGCCGTTCTGCATCTTGGTGGGCCAGGAGCTGGGGTAGTTGAGCACCACGCAGCGCTTGCCGGCCCGGTCCAGGGTCTCCCAGATGTACTCGGCCGTGAGCCGGTTGCCGTCCCAGTTTTGCAGGCTGGAGTCGTTGTCCAGGGGATCGCCCGGCTCGTGGTTGTGGAAGTCGGTGACCCCGTGGGTGCCGGCCCAGGCCCCGGTGGCGATGGCGGCCCAGTTGGGCGGGGTCACGGTGGGGAACGGGGCCAGGCAGTTGGCGGCGATCACCCCGCGCTCGATCAGGCGCTTGAAGGTGGGCAGGCAGCCCTCGCTGATATGCTTCTCGACCAGGTGGGGCATGGCGCAATCCAGTCCGATCACGACCGCCCGGCTGGGGGTGTTGGCCATTTTCGCGTCCTTTCTTATCTGGGGGCCGGGTGGCCGGCCGGGTTATTTGTAATACATATTACATTTAAACCGGGCCCGCACTCGGGCCCGGCCGGGCCGGCCGCGCGGTCTAGCGCAGCAGGGCCGGCAGCCAGAGCGCCAGTTGGGGGAAGGCCAGCAGGCTCAGCACCAACAGCACATCGGCGGCCAGGAAGGGCATCACCCCCCGGAAGATGGTGGCCAGGCTCACGTCCTTGGCGATGCCGCCCATGACGAAGACGTTCATGCCCACCGGCGGGGTGATGAGCCCGATCTCGGCCACGAAGACCACGATGACGCCGAACCAGATCAGGTCGAAGCCCAGGGTCTCCATCACCGGCGCGAAGATGGGCACCGTGATGAAGACCAGCGGCAAGGTGCCCATCAGGCAGCCCAGCACGAAATAGACCGCGATCACGGCCATGAAGATCACCGCGCGCGGCAGCGGCAGGTTGACCACCCACTCGGCCAGGTCCATGGGCATCTGGGTGGAGGTGAGGAAATAGCCGTAGATGGCGGTGCCGATGACCACAAGGAAGACCATGGAGGTGGTGCGGCCGGTGGCCAGGAGGGACGTGAACAGGTTCTGGCGGGTCACCCGGCGGCGCAGCAGGCCGAAGACCAGCGCCCCCACCGCGCCGATGGCCCCGGCCTCGGTGGCGGTGAACAGGCCGCCGTAGATGCCGCCCATGACGATAACAAAGAGACTCAGCACCTCCCAGGTGTCCTTGAGCGAGACGATCTTCTGGCCAAAGGTCGTGCGCGGTCCGGGCGGGCCGGCCTGGGGGTTCTTGTGGGTCCAGATGGCGATGGCGATGCAGTAGTAGAGCAGGAACAGGATGCCAGGCACGATGCCGGCAGCGAAAAGCTCGCCGATGGACTGCTCCACCAGCACGCCGTAGATGATGAAAATCACGCTGGGCGGGATGAGGATGCCCACCGTGCCGCCGGCGGCGATGGCCCCGGTGGACAGCGCGT
>JAZDHW010000147.1:0-17055 GCA_043805555.1 Pseudomonadota bacterium | reverse complement strand
CCCGGCCGCCGGGACCGCCCATCCGGCCGACGCCGCCGGGGCCGCCGACATCGCCGCCCTGGCGCGCCGGGTGGAGGGCCTGCAAGACCTGGTCTCCCGCCACCTGGTCATGAGCGAGGCGGCCCAGAACTTCATGGCCCGGCCCGAGGTGGCCCCGCTCTACCGCCATCTGAGCGGCCAGGAGGTGGAGCCGGCGCTCATCGCCGAGCTGTTGTCCGACCTGGCCGCGCCCGCCGGACGCAACCTGTCCGCCCGGCTGGCGATACGGCTGAAAAAGCTCCTCAACGTCTTCGACGGCCTCTCCCCGGACCAGCCCCGGCCGGCGGTCTGGGCCCTGGTGGGCCCCACCGGGGTGGGCAAGACCACCACCGTGGCCAAGCTGGCGGCCACCTACGCGCTCAAGCACCGCCTCAAGGTGGGGCTGATCACCCTGGACACCTACCGCATCGCCGCCGCCGAGCAGCTCATGGTCTACGGCCGCATCATGGAAGTGGAGACCCGGGTGGCCTCCGGCGCCGCCGAGTACGCGGCCGCCGTGGAGGCCATGGCCGACGCGGACCTGATCCTGGTGGACACCGTGGGGCGCAGCCCCCGCGACCAGGCCAACCTGGCCGAGCTCAAGCAAGTGCTGGCCGCGGTGCCGCGCACCCAGAGCCACCTGGTGCTGGCCTGCCCCACCCGGGACGCGGACCTGAGGGCGGCCCAGGAGGCCTTCGCCGGTTTCGAGCCGGTGAGCCTGATCTTCACCAAGCTGGACGAGACCCGCACCTTCGGCCCCATCCTGAACCAGGTGGCCAAGAGCGGCCGGCCGGTGAGCTTCCTCACCTGCGGCCAGAAGGTGCCCGACGACCTGGAGATCGCCACCCGCGAAGGCCTGGCTCGGCGGCTCATGCCGCCGCGCGGCCGCGCCGCCGCGGTGTAGGCGCGGGATCCAGACGCACCCGCCGGCGGCCCCGGCCGCCGCGAAGGATACAAGGAGGCCCTGATGATGGACCAGGCCCAATCGTTGCGCAGACTGGCCGCCCTGCGCCGCCTGAACAAGGCCCCGGCCACCCCCTTGCGCACCCTGGCCGTGACCAGCGGCAAGGGCGGGGTGGGCAAGACCAACCTGGTGGTCAACCTGGCCCTGGCCTTCGGCCGCCTGGGGCGCAAGGTGCTGGTGATCGACGCCGACCTGGGCCTGGCCAACGTGGACGTGGTGCTGGGGCTCACCCCCACCTACACCATCGGCGACGTGCTCAGCGGCCACAAGACCCTGGGCGAGGTGCTGGTGGAGGGCCCCGGCGGCATCCGGGTGCTGCCCGCGGCCAGCGGGGTCAGCGAACTCAGCAACCTGACCAGCGACGAGAAGATGATGATGCTCCAGGAGCTGGACGGGTTCGAGACCGACGCCGACCTGGTCATCATCGACACGGCGGCCGGCATCAGCGACACGGTGCTGTACTTCAACACCGCCGCCCAGGACCGCCTGGTGGTGGCCACCGGCGAGCCCACCAGCCTCACCGACGCCTACGCCCTGATCAAGGTGCTCTACACCAACCACCAGGAGCGCAGCTTCAAGCTGGTGGTCAACAACGTCAAGAACGAGGCCGAGGCCAAGCAGGTCTACCGCAAGCTTTCCATGGCCGCCGACCACTTCCTGGGCGGCCTGGCCATCGACTATTTGGGCTTCGTGCCCAGCGATCCGGTGGTCAGCCGCTCGGTGATCCAGCAAAAGCCCTTCCTGCTGGCCTATCCCAACTCGCCGGCGTCCAAGGGAATCTTGAGCCTGGCCAAGAACTTCCTGGCCACGCCGGCCGACCCGGCCGCGGGCAGCATCAAGTTCTTCTGGCGAAGACTGGTGGATATGTCGTAACATTTTCAGGCTGGGCCCGCGTCGGGTCCGGGAGGAGCTGGGCGGGCGAGACCATGCAGGGCTACGGCGGCAAAGACGGCTCGGCCCCACGGGGGCGTTTTTCCCCGGCGGAGCGCGAGGAGCTCATCCTGGAGCACACCCCGCTGATCCGCTATGTGGCCGGGCGCATCGCCATGCGCCTGCCCGCCCACGTGCCCCTGGACGACCTGATCAGCGCCGGGGTGCTGGGGCTCATCGACGCGGTGGACAAGTTCGACCCGGAGCAGAACGTCAAGTTCAAGACCTACGCCGAGTTCCGCATCCGGGGCTCCATCCTGGACGAGCTTAGGGCCATGGACTGGGTGCCCCGCAGCGTGCGGCGCAAGTCCACCCAGTTGGAGGAGGTCCTCCAGCAGCTCCAGCACCAGCTGGGCCGCGAGCCCACCGACGACGAGGCCGCAGCCGAGCTGGGCGTGAGCCTGGATCAGTTCTACGGCTTGTTGGACCAGGTCAAGGCCGTGAATCTGCTCAGCCTGGACGATCAGGAGAACCCGCTCCTGGCCCAGCTTGACGCCGATCAGGTGCTGGCCGCCCTGGGGCGCGAGGAAAGCGAGGATCCCCTGGCCCGTCTGGGCCTGGCGGAGTTGCGCAGCCAGGTGGCCCAGGCCATCGGCGGGCTGCCCGAGAAGGAAAAACTCGTCGTTTCGCTGTACTATTACGACGAGCTGACCATGCGTGAGATCGGCGAGGTGCTGGGCTACACCGAGTCCAGAATCAGCCAAATGCACACCAAGGCCATCTTGCGGCTCCGGGCCCGGCTCCGGGACGTGGTGGCCGCCTGACGCAAGGCCGGGAGAGTTCAATGGCCATCGACACTAAAATGAAAGTCCTGGTGGTGGACGACTTTTCCACCATGCGCCGCATCGTGAAAAACATCCTGCGGCAGCTCGGCTTCGAGAACATCGTCGAGGCGGACGACGGCGAGACGGCCATGCGCAAGCTGGAAAGCGAGCGCATAGACTTCGTCATCAGCGACTGGAACATGCCCAAGATGAGCGGGCTGGAGCTTCTCAAGTGGGTGCGCAGCCACGAGGAGTTCAAGGACCTGCCTTTCCTGATGGTGACCGCCGAGGCCCAGAAGGAAAACGTCCTGGAGGCGGTGAAGGCCAAGGTCAGCAACTACATCGTCAAGCCCTTCACCGCCGAGACCCTGAGCGAGAAGATCGAGAAGATCTTCAACTAACGCCCGGCCCGCCGGCGCGGCCGCACGCGGGCCGCCCCGGCCGCGGGCCCGATGGGGAGCCCAGGTGAGCCCCGAGATCCCCGTGGCCCCCTCCAATCAGGACCAGGAGGGGCCCACCCGCAAGGTCCTGGACCAGTCGAACCTAATGGGCGACGGCTTCGACGAGGACATCCTCGCCGAAATCGAACGCCGGCTGGACCGCGAGGACTTTTCCAGCACGGCCAAGCCCGGCGACCGGGTGGAGCTGGACAAGGCCGACCTGCCCAACCTGGAATCCTTAAGGACCGCCGCCCCGGCCCCCCAGCTCGAAGTAGACCTCTCCGGCGAGCCGCTGCCCGCCGTCCGGGCCCCGGCGGGGGAGCCCGAGGACCTGCCCCTGGAGGAGCCGGGCAAGAAGCCGGCCTGGCTGCCCATCGCCATCGGCGCGGGGGTGGTGCTCCTGCTGGCGGTGGGCCTCGGCCTCTGGCTCTGGCTGCGCACCCCCAGCCCGGCCAGCATCCTGCCCGACAAGGCCAAGCCCAAGAGCGGCGGCGGCATGGTGGTGGAGAAGATGCCCAGCCCGGAGGCCCTGACCGTGGCCCTGGATCCCTTCCTGGTGCCGCTGATGAAGGGCGCCAAGGAGGGCCAGGGTCGGCTCTTGCGCCTGGCCGTCAGCCTGGAGCTGGGCGACTCCTCCGCCTCGGCCCAGTTGATGGAAAAGCGCCTGGCCCTGCGCGACACCATCTACCGCCTGCTGCGCGACCGCACCGCCGAGGACGTGGAGGGCGCGCGGGCCAAGCATCTTTTGCAGTCCCAGATCAAGACCGAGATCAACCTGCTGTTGGGCCGCACCCTGGTCTACCAGGTGTTCTTCACTGAGTTCGTGATAACCGGCTAGAGGTAGCGGGGGGCTGCGCCATGAGCAACGGCACCATCAACCTGCCCATCGTCATCCAGCAGTCCGGCGACGTCAGCCGGGTGCAGGAGGCGACCCAGCGGGCCGGCGAGGTCCAGCAGATGGCCGCCGGGGCCGAGGTGGTGCGCGAGCAGGCCCGCCAGCGCGCGGCGGTGCAGGCCACGCGCCAGGGCGCGGCCGACAACCGGGTGGGCGCCGACCGCCGCGGACGCGAAAGCGGCGGCCAGGAGCCCGGCGGCCGGGGCGGCAAGCGCCCGGCCGACCCGGAGCAGGCGGCCCCGGCCCGCCCCGGCGGCGGAGTCCTGGACGTGGTGGTGTGATGGCCGAGCTGTGGTGGCTCCTGTTGGCGGCCGACGGCCTGCTCATCGCGGCGGTGGCGCTCCTGCTCATCAGGCTGCGCCGGGGCGGCGGTCTGGCCGGGGGCCAGGTCCCGGATCTCGCCGGCTTCCTGGCCGAGGCCGACCGCCTGGCCAAGGAGTTCGACCGCCTCTTGGCCGACAAGCGCGAGCTGGTCAGCGCCACCTTGCGCGGCATCGACCAGCGGGTGGCCGAGCTGGAGGACCTGCGCCGCGAGCTGGACCAGCGCGAGGCCAAAGCCCAGGCCGCCGTAGCGGCAGCGCCCGCGCCGGCCGCCGAGCCGGCCGCTGCCGGCGACCAGGCCGAGTTCCGCCAGCGGGTGCTGCTGTTGGCCCGCCAGGGCCAGGACGCCGGCCAGATCGCCGCCGCCACCGGCCGCCCCCGCGGCGAGGTGGAGCTGGTGCTGGGGCTCAACGGCCAAAACGGCAGCGCCCGGGAGGCCTAGGCCTTGCTGGACCAGATCCGCGCCCGCCTGGCCGGGGGCCCGGCCGAAACCTCCCGCGATTCCCGTGACGACGCCCTGGGCCGGCTCAGCCCCGGCCGGGTGGTCAGCGCCGAGGTGGCCGGCCGCCAGGCCGGCGGTCTGGTGCGGCTGCGGCTCATGGGCCAGGAGCTCCTGGCCGAGACCCAGGTGCCGCTCACCACCGGCCAGCGCCTTAACCTGACCGTCATGGAGACCAAGCCCCAACTGGTGCTGAGCCTGGGCCAGGACCAGGCCGCCTTGCCCGACCCCGGTCCGGCCCGGGTGGCCCAGGCCCTGGCCGCCCTGATGCTGGGCCGCCAGCGCCTGGCCGGCGACCTGGGCGCCCTGCTGGGCCTGGACCCCCAAAAGACCCCGGCCCCCACCCCCCGCGCCGGCCAGCTCATCGGCCAGGTGCAGGACCTGGCCCGGCAGATGGTGCTGGACCAGGCCGCGGCCGGCGACCCGGCCAGCCTGCGCCGGCTGATCAGCGCCGCGGGCATGGACCTGGAGCCGCGCCTGGCCAAGCTGGTGGCCGGCAATGCGGGCGGGGCGGGCGGCGAGACCGGCCAGCCGGCGCTGCCCCCCAGCCTGCGCACCCTGCTGCCGGCGCTCATGCGCGAGCTGGGCCCCCACCTGGCCCGGATCACCCTGGACCAGCCCGAGCGGGCCGCCGCCCTCAAGCAGTTCCTGGCCGCGGCCGAGAACCTCACCGAGGCCTTCAGCGCCAACCAGCGCCTCAACGCCGAGCTCTTGCCCAAGGAGGCCCTGCTCTTCCTGGGCCTGCCGCTGATGTTCGGCGACCAGCTCGGCCAGGGCGAGCTGCTCCTGGGCCTGCCGCCGCAGGACGCCGAGGGCGGGCGCGGCGGCGAGACCAACATCGTGTTTTTCCTGGAGCTGACCGCGCTGGGCCCCTTGACCATCGAGGCCCGCATCTTTGAGGGCCGCATGCAGGGCCGCTTCGTGGCCGCCGACGCCCAGAAGGCCGCCTTCCTGGACGAGCTGCTGCCGGACCTGGCCCGGCGCCTTCAGGGCCTGGGCCTGACCGCCGACCTCATCACCGCGGTGCGCCAGGGCCCGGACCAGGCCGCGGACTCCCCCCTGGCCCAGATGCTCCGGCATCGCGGCCACTACCTCTCGCTGACCGTGTAGGGCCATGGCCGCGCCCGATCCCCCCCGCGCCAAGATCAAAAAGGCCGTGGCCCTGCGCTATGAGCCCGGCCGCGACGAGGCCCACACCCTGGCCGCCCTGGGCCGAGGCAAGCTGGCCGAGAAGATCATCGCCCTGGCCCGGGAGCACGGGGTGCCCATCAAGGAGGACCCGGACCTGGTGGAGGTGCTGGCCCGCCTGGAGCTGGACCAGGAGATACCCCCGGAACTGTACCTGGTGGTGGCCGAAATCCTGGCCTTCGTCTACCAGGCCAACGCCCGCTGGCAGGAGCACCTGGCCCGGTTGAGGAGCTAGGCAAGAACTTCCGGCCGCGGCCCGCCGGCCGCCCGCCGGCCGCCCCGCGCGCCGCCCCCGTCCCGACCCCGCCCGATCATGTCGCGCAATTACGAATAGTTAGACATGAGCCCGCCCGCGGGCAACTCCTGGCACGCTGGTTGCAATCCAGAGGGCCAGTCAAGCATCCCCACGAGGTGGAAGACCATGGCCCATGATTATGGATTCGTAGAGGTGAGCCGGGCGGCCCTGGTGCAGCAGCACAACATGGACGTGATCGCCAACAACCTCTCCAACGTCTCGACCCCCGGCTTCAAGGGCGACCGCGTGGTCTTCAGCGACCTGATGGCCCGCGAGATCAAGCACTGCCTGGAGCAGGGCCCCATCCAGGCCACGGAAAACCCCCTGGACGTGGCCATCGGCGGCGAGGGTTTTTTCCAGGTGCAAGCCCCCAACGGCGTGCGGCTGACCCGCGACGGCGCCTTCAAGATGCAGAGCGACGGCCGCCTGGTCACCAGCGAGGGCTTCCCGGTCCTGGGCGGCGGCGGCAGCCCCATCACCCTGAACCCCAACGGCGGCCGGCCCTACATCGACGACAAGGGCAACATCAGCCAGAACGGGGAGCAGGTGGGCAAGCTGGACCTGGTCAAGGTGGACGACGTCAAGACCATGGTCAAGGAGGGGGCCAACCTCTTCGGCGGTCCCGACGGCAAGCCGCTGGCCACCACCCCCACCACCGACGCGGTGCTCAGCCAGGGCTACGTGGAGATGGCCAACGTGCAGGTGGTGGACGAGATGGTGCAGATGATCAACTCCCTGCGCTCCTACGAGTCCTACCAGAAGGCCCTGCAGGCCATGCAAGAGATGGACACCAAGGCGGTCAACCAGGTGGGCCGGGCGGCCTAGTCCTAATAGCGAGTCCAGGAGGACTGTAAAGCCATGATGCGCAGCCTTTACACCGCGGCCACCGGGATGGGCGCCCAGCAACTGAACATGGACGTCATCTCCAACAACCTGGCCAACGTCAACACCACCGGCTTCAAGAAAAGCCGGGCCGACTTCGAAGACCTGATGTACCAGACCCTGCGCCAGCCCGGCGCCACCCAGGCCGCCGGCCAGATGATCCCCACCGGCGTGCAGGTGGGCATGGGCGTCAAGCCGGTGGCCATCCAGAAGCTTTTCAGCCAGGGCGACTACCAGAACACCGAGAACCAGCTCGACCTGGCCATCGAGGGCAAGGGCTTCTTCAAGGTGCTCAAGGTGGACGAGGAGGCCTACACCCGCTCCGGCTCCTTCAAGCTGGACAACAACGGCGTGCTGGTGGACAGCAACGGCTACATCTTGCAGCCCCAGTTCACGGTGCCCGACGGCACCACCAGCATCGTGGTGGACCCCGGCGGCCAGGTCACCGCCCTGGCCAACAACGGCGACGTGCTCAGCCAGGCCCAGCTCACCGTCCACAAGTTCGCCAACCCGGCCGGCCTTTTCGCCATCGGCAAGAACCTGTTCCGCCCCACCCCGGCCTCGGGCGCGGCCACCGAGGGCAACCCCGGCGTGGGCGAGTTCGGCACCCTGGCCCAGGGCTTTTTGGAGATGAGCAACGTCTCGGTGGTGGACGAGATGGTGAACATGATCGTGGCCCAGCGCGCGTACGAGGCCAACTCCAAGGCCATCCAGACCAGCGACCAGATGCTGCAGATGGCCAACAACGTCAAGCGCTAGGGCTTCTGAGTGGAGAGAGCCATGAAGACCCGGTTGTCCATAATCGCCCTGCTGGCCCTGATCGCCTGCGCCGCCCCCTTGGCCGCGCCGGCGGCGGCCGCCGACACCCTGGCCTTTGCCGGCCAGGTGCAGGTGGACGGCGGCAAGGTGACGCTCATGAGCCTGGCCGCCCCGGACCAGGACCTCTCCCCGGCCTTGCGGGACGCCCTGGCCGCGGTCACCGTGGCCGGCGCGCCGGGCCTGGGCCGCAGCGTGGCCGTCCACGGCTCGCGCATCAAGAGCCTCTTAAAGCAGGCCCACCTGGGCCCCGGCGTCAGCGTGCTCATCCCCGAGCAGGTGCTGGTGGAGCGGGCCAGCCAGACGCTGGCCAGCCAGACCCTGGTGCAGCTCTACATCCAGGCCGTCAACGAGCGCCTGGGGGCCCGGGCCAACGACGCCGACATCCGCGACGTGGACGCCGGCCGCGACCTGACCCTGCCCGCCGGCAAGCTCAGCACCTCCCTGCGGCTCATCGGCGCGGGCGGCGAGCCCAGCGGCCGGGTTCCGGCGGCGGTGGACGTCTACGTGGACGGCCGCAAGGAGGCCCAGGTGCGGGTGGCCGGCAACGTGGACGTCTACGGCCAGGTGGTGGTGGCCACCAAGCCGCTCATGGGCAAGCACGTCATCGCCCCCGAGGACGTGGAGATGGTGCGCATGAACCTGGCCGATGCCGGCCCGGCCGCCCTGGGCGATATCAACGACGCCCTGGGCCTGCGCACCCGCGCCCCGGTGCCCGCCGGCCAGGCCCTGGATCTCCGCCGCCTGGAGCAGGCCCCGCTCATCCGCCGCGGCGACGTGGTGACCATGGTCTTCACCGGCGAGGGCCTGAAGATCACCGCCAAGGGCAAGGCCGAGCAGATCGGCTACGCCGGCGCCCGCATCCGACTGACCAACATGACCAGCAAGCGCGAGGTCTGGGGCAAGGTCCTGGACTCGGGCACGGTGGTGGTGGATTTCTAGGAGACCGACCATGTTCAAGCGCATCGCACAATACGCCTTCGTCCTGGCCGGGCTGACCCTGGCCGCCGGCTGCGCCACCAGCCCCGGCGCCTTCGATCCCCGCGCCCAGATGCCGCCCCCCAACGACCCGGCCTACAACATGCAGCGCCCGGCCCAGTCCACCGGCAGCCTGTTCGTGGCCGTCAAGAGCGATTTCTACGGCGACCTGCGCGCCCGCCAGGTGGGCGATTTGATCACGGTGGAGATCGTGGAAAACAGCAAGGCCAAGAAGAAGGACGACTCCAAGGCCGAGCGCAAGAACACCTACGTGGCCGGCATCAAGAACCTGCTGGGCTACGAGGCCCAGTTCCCGCCCCAGCGCGGCGACAACAAGACCCCCGGCACCCTGATCGACGCCAACTTCCAGTCCAAGCACGACGCCACCGCCGAACTGACCAAGGAGGACACCATGACCTCCTCCATCGGCTGCACGGTCGTCGAGCTGCTGCCCAACGGCAACCTGATCGTGCGCGGCTCGCGCGAGTTGCAGGTCAACGGCGAGACCCAGTACATAGTGCTCTCCGGTGTGGTGCGCCAGAGCGACATCACGGCCAAGAACACCGTGATGTCCACCCAACTGGCCGATGCGCGCATCCACTACACCGGCCGCGGCATCCTGAGCGACAAGCAGCAGCCGGGCTGGCTGGCCCGCCTGCTGGACCATGTCTGGCCCTTCTAGGGTCCGGCGAACAGAGAGGAAGCACATGCGCAAGCTGGCCCTCATATCGATCCTGGCCCTGGCCCTGGCCGTCATCGCGGTCATCATGGCCGGCCCGGCCGCCGCCGCCCGCATCAAGGACCTGGCCACCATCCAGGGGGTGCGCGGCAACCAGCTCATCGGCTACGGCCTGGTGGTGGGCTTAAACGGCACCGGCGACAAGTCGGCCGCCTTCACCACCCAGGGCCTTTCCAACATGCTCAACCGCATGGGCGTGCGGGTGCAGGCCAGCGACATCAAGGTCAAGAACGTGGCCGCGGTCATGGTCACCGCCGACCTGCCGCCCTACGCCCGCCTGGGCCAGCGCCTGGACGTGACCCTGAGCAGCATGGGCGATTCATCCAGCCTGGCCGGTGGCACGCTCCTGATCTCGACCCTGAAGGGCCTGGACGGCACCGTCTACGCCGTGGCCCAGGGCCCGGTGAGCGTGGGCGGGTTCTCCGCCGGCGGCGAGGCGGCCAGCGTGAGCAAGAACCATCCCACCGTGGGGCGCATCCCCCGCGGGGCCCTGGTGGAGCGCGAGCTGCCCCTGGAGTTCAGCCAGCTCCGCAACCTGACCGTGAACCTGAACAGCCCCGACTTCACCACCGCCCACCGCCTGGCCGGGCGCATCAACCAGGCCCTGCCCGAGCTCAGGGCCCAGGCCCTGGACCCCTCCACGGTCAAGGTGGAGCTGCCCCGGGCCCCCGGCTTCGACCAGGTGGGCACCATGGCCCGGCTGGAGACCCTGGAGGTCACCCCGGACGTGGCGGCCAAGGTGGTGGTGGACGAGCGCACCGGCACCGTGGTCATGGGCGAGCAGGTGCGCATCAGCACCGTGGCCGTGGCCTCGGGCTCGCTATCCATCAGCATCACCGAGACCCCGGAGGTGAGCCAGGCCCTGCCTTTCGCCCAGGGCGGCCAGACCACCGTGGTGCCGCGCACCCAGGTGCAGGCCAGCGAGCAGAAGAAGTCCCTGGCGGTGCTGCCCCAGGGGGCCAACATCGGCGACGTGGTCAAGGCCCTGAACGCCCTGGGGGCCACCCCCCGCGACCTGATCGTGATCCTGCAGGCCATCAAGGTGGCCGGCGCGTTGCAGGCCGACCTGGAGGTCATCTAGCCCGGCCCGGCGCGGGGATGCGAAGTGGCAAGCGAATTGCAGTCACTGATGGCGGCCCTGAACCACAACGGAGCGCCGCAATCGCCATGACCTCCCTGACCGCCAACCCCGCCGCCGACCGCGCCGTCCTGGCCCAGAACCAGGCCGCCGACGCGGAGAAGCAGCTCAAGGAGCAGGCCAAGCTCAAGCAGGCCAGCCGCATGTTCGAAGCCTATTTCCTGCAGATGATGATGAAGGAAATGCGCAAAACCGTGCAAAAGAGCGGCTTCATGGGCGGCGGCTACGCCGAGGAGATGTTCACCGACCTTCTGGACCAGAACCGGGCCGAGCAGGCCAGCAACGGCCGCTCCATGGGCATCGCCAGCATGATGGAGGCCCAACTGAGCCGCGACCGCATCAAGAGCCCCACCGCCACGCGGATGAAGATGCCCAGCGCCGATGGCCGGCAGGGGCAAGAATTTCCGGCCTATCCGGCCATGGGCCAGGCGGCGCCCGCCTACCGCGACAGCCTGTGGCGGGGCCGCATCCCCCAGGCCCAGGCCTCGGATTTCATGCTGCCGGTGAGCGGGGCCGAGATCAGCAGCGGTTTCGGCCCGCGCGTCCACCCCATCACCGGCCAGGAGCGCGAACACCAGGGCGTGGACCTGGCCGCGCCCATCGGCACCCCGGTCAAGGCCGCGGCCGCCGGCGTGGTCAGCCAGGCCGGCCCGGCGGCCGAGTTCGGCAACCTGGTGGTCATCGAACACCCCGACGGCGCCAGCACCCGCTACGGACACCTGGACGCCATCAACGTGGCGCCGGGGCAGAAGGTCGGCCGCGGCGAGCAGGTGGCCACGGTGGGCGACACCGGGCTTTCCACCGGCCCGCACCTGCATTTCGAGATTCGCGACGCATCCGGCCGGGCCAGGGACCCGCTGACCAAGCTGGCCATGGGCATCGACCGCGGGGTTTAAAGGAGAGGGCCATGCGTGCCAACCAGGCTGAACTGAAGCAGATCCAGGCCCAGCTCGCCCAGGAGGTGAGCTGCTACCGCGAGCTCCTGGCCGTGGTGGACGAAGAGCGCATCATCCTGCTGAGCGGCCAGCACCAGGGGCTCAACACCAGCGTCGAGCGCAAGCTGGGCCTGGCCGCCCGCCTGGAAAAGGCCCGCAACGAGCGCCTGGAGATGATGGCCAAGCTTTCGCCCGATCCCCGGCAGCCCCTGCGCCTGCGCGACCTGGCCGCGGACCTGCCGCCGGACCAGCGCGGACCCTTCCGGGCCCTGCTGGCCAAGGCCCAGACCCTGGCCGAGGCGGTGCTGCGCAAGAACCAGGCGAACCAGGGCTTCGTGCAGGAGGCCCTGGACACCGTGGACCACATGCTGGGTCTGCTCTCCGGCCGCGGGGCGGGCCAAACCTATGGCCACGGCGGCCGCCGCCAGGCCGCGCCCACCGGGCCGCCCCGCCTGGTCACCCGCGAGGTCTAGGCCATGCCCAGCATATACTCCATCCTGGACATGAGCCGCTGGGCGTTGCAGGCCTCCACCCGGCAGTTGGACACCGTCAGCCACAACGTGGCCAACGTCAGCACCGCCGGCTATTCGCGCCAGGAGACCATCACCGCCACCCGCACCCCCGAACGCGCGGCCGAGGGCTGGTACGGCAACGGCGTGACCACGGTCAACGTGATCCAGCACGTGGACAAGCTGATCCAGGACCGGCTCACCGACAAGGCCAGCGACTACGGCGTGCTCGACAGCCGCCTGAACCAGCTCACCCGGCTCCAGGCGCTGGCCAACGAGGCCGGCGACACCGGCCTGGGCCAGGCCATTACCGCCTTTTTCAGCGCCTGGCAGGACCTGGCCAACAACCCCGAATCCACCGCCGTGCGCCACGCCCTGGCCGAGACCGGCGCCAACCTGGCCAACCGGATCTCCACCGTCTACCAGGACATCAGCGCCATCGGCCGGGACATGGACAACTACATCGAGCAGTCGGTGGGCGAGGTGAACAACATCTGCCGCCGCATCGCCGAGCTCAACGACCAGATCATGGCCACCGAGTCCAGCGGCATGACCGCCAACGACTACCGCGACGAGCGCATGCGCCAGTTGCAGACGCTGAGCGAGAAGCTCAACATCCAGTGGTTCGAGGACAGCCGCGGCGCGGTGACGGTCTACGCCGGCATGGGCTACACCCTGGTGCAGGACAACTACCCCCGCGGCAGCGACCCCGACCCCCTGAGCTTCGCATCGGTGGACGGCTACGACTACAACCAGATCGTCTACCGCCAGCAGGGCCAGGTGCTGGACCTGACCCAGATCACCGGCGGCGAGCTTTCCGGCTGGCTCCGGGTGCGCGACCAGGACGTGGCCGAGACCCAGGATTTCCTGAACGACCTGACCAAGAACCTGGTCGGCCAGGTCAACCTGGTCCACAGCCAGGGCGCGGGCCTGGACAAGCTGACCGACGTCACCGGCGCCTATCAGTCGGCGGACGACAGCACGGGCCTGAACGAAGTCGGCAACGACCTGCCCTTCAAGGACCTGCTGACGGACGGCTCGCTCACCATCTGGGTCTATGACAACGGCGCCAGCCGCTCCTACACCGTGAACATCGACCCCAGCCGCACCCTGAACCAGATCGTCAGCGACGTCAACGCCGTGATGAACCCCCTGGGTGATGCGGACCTGAACCCCCTGGCCTCGGTGGAGGGCGGCGACCGCCTGCGCTTCCACGCCGACTCGGGCATCGAGTTCGCCTTTGGCGAGGACACCAGCGGCCTGTTGGCGGCCATGGGCATCAACACCTTCTTCGACGGCTACTCGGCCAACAACATCAGCCTGAACGCCGACATCGCCGGCGACGTGCGCCGCATCGCCGCCGGGCGCATCGGCGCCGACGGCGAGCACGCCCAGGGCGACAACAGCAACTCCCTGGATCTGGCCGACCTGGAGGACGCCGACGCCATGGGCGGGGCCACCCAGACCTTCAACGAGGCCGTCATCTCCTGGTCGGCCGAGCTGGGCGCCACCATCGCCAACCTCACCGACAACCGCGCCTTTGCCGAGGCCGCCCAGCAGGAGCTGTTGAACCTGCGCGACCAGGTGAGCGCGGTGAACCTGGACGAGGAGATGGTCAAGATGATCCAATACCAGCGCGGCTACCAGATGGCGGCCAAGCTCATCAGCGTGGCCGACCAGCTTCTGGTCACGTTAATGGACGTCAAGAAGTAAGCGCGGAGCAGTCGCCATGTCCATCCGGGTGAACCAGGAGACCTTCTACCGCCAGACCGTCTTCGACCTGCTGCGCATGCGCGAGGGCGAATACGTCATGAACGCCCAGGCCGCCAGCGGCAAGCGCATCAACGCGCCCAGCGACGACGCCGTGGGCTCCATCGTCGCCCAGTATTCCCACCGCGGGATGGAGGAGCTGGTCCAGTACAAGAGCAACCTGGGCTACGTGGAAGACTGGCTCAAGCAGAGCGCCTCCACCCTGGAGAACATGAGCGACCTGGTGAGCCAGGCCCGCAGCCTGGCCGAGCAGATGTCCACCGGCACCTACAACGGCGCCCAGCGCCAGACCACGGCCGACGAGGTGCGCAACTTCCTGTCAAACCTGGTGCAACTGGGCGACACCCAGGTCAACGGCCGCTATATCTTCGGCGGCACCAGCACCGACGCCGCCCCGGCCCTGGACGCGCCCGTGGTGGAGGCCCAGGCCGAGATCGTGGGCAGCCACAGCGGCGACGGCCGGCTCTATGGCGACGGCGTCTACACCGGCAAGTTCAGCCGCAACGTGGAACTGACCGTGTCCGCGGGCTATGCGGGCGGCGCGCCCAGCGCCGGCAACCCCATGGACCTGGACTACTCCTACGTGGACGACTACGGCCGCACCATCACCGGCACCGTGACCCTGACCGGCGTGGGCACCGGCAACGGCGTGGACGTGGGCGAGGGCGTGCGCATCTACAGCGACGGCAACAGTTTCGCGGCCGGCGAGCAGTACACCCTGAACGTCCACCGCCAGCAGGGCAACGGCCAGGCCATCTACGCCAACCTGGCCACCGACAGCCGCATGCAATACAACTATCAGCTCGACGACCTTTTCCAGGCCGAGGGCTACGGCGCCGACGGGTTCGCCAACCTGCTGGACCGCCTGGCCGTCTGGGCCGACGCCCTGGAAAAGGACAACGAGGTGCAGGATTATTTCGAGGCCGTGCCAGCCACCGATAACGACCGCGCCTCCAGCGCCCAGCTCAAGGTGGACGGCGACTACACCCAGCTCAACTCCCGCAAGTACCTGTTCACCGCCGGCGGGCCGGTGCAAAGCGACGACGCCGACGAGACCCAGTTGCGCAACTACCGCAACTTCAGCGTGGACGTGGCCTATGCCGGCGGGGAGCCCAGCGCGGCCAACCCCATGACCGTCAACCACGAGTATTGGGACGGCCTGGCCTGGCAGGCCACCACGGTCAACGTCACCGACACCGGCAGCGCCGGGGCCGTGGGCCTGGCCGGCGGCTACGGCGCCACCATCTACATGCTCGACGCGGCCTACACCGCCGGCGAGGCCCTGCCCCTGGACGTGCACCCGGCCCTGCCCGCCCCGCCCGCGGCCATCCCCGTGCCCCCGCCGGACGACACCGCGGTGACGCCCTCGGCCGCCGAGCCGGTCACGGTCACCTACACCTACCTGGATAACGGCGTGCGCCGCTGGGGCAGCGTGACCTTCACCGGCACCGGCGACGCCGCCCGCCAGAGCCTGAACCCGCCCGGCGAGGCCAGCCTCGCCCTCAATGACGGGGCCAGCCTGAACGACGGCGACGCCTGGGACCTGAGTTTGGCCCAGTACAAGCAGGGACAGGCCGTGAGCCAAGAAATGGTGGCCGCCCTTGAAAGCCTGCAAGCCAAACTGTTAAGATACGCTGGCGACGCGGGGGCCAAGCTGAACCGGGTCGAGGTGCGCACCGGCTTCATGGAAAGCGACGCGTTACGCCTCAACGACCGCCTGGAGCGGGTGGAAGACGCGGACATCGCCGAAGTGACCATCCAGCTCAACACCTACGAGGTCATGTACCAGGCCGCGTTGCAGGCCACCGCCACGGTCAGCGGCAAAACCCTGGCCGACTACCTGTAACCGTGCACCGCCGAGGGGCACAGGGGGAACCTTGCTGATCCTAACCCGCAAGGTGGGCGAGAGCATCACCATCGGCGACGGCTCCATCACCGTGAGCGTGATGGAGGTCAAGGGCCGCCAGGTGCGCCTGGGCATCACCGCCCCGCCCAACACCCCCATCCACCGGCAGGAAATCTTCGACAAGATCAAGGAGGCCAACCAGCAGGCCCTGGGCAATCAGGCCGTGGACCTGGAGCTGGTCAGCGGCATGCTTGGCGGTGGAGGCCGGGATGAGTGAGACCGCCGCCCAGCAGACGGTGAAGCTGGCCACCACCCGCTTCGGCGAGGTGGAGGTGCCGGCCGATCGGGTGCTGCACCTGGCCCACGGCATGGTGGGCTTCCCCACCCTGCACCGCTACACCCTGTTGCAGCACCGCGAGGGCTCGCCCTTCCACTGGCTGCAGAGCCTGGACAACCCGGACCTGGCCTTTGTGGTGGCCAATCCCCTGGTCTTCGACCCCACCTACCAGGTGGTGCTGGGCAACGCCGAGACCCAGCTCCTGCAGGTCTCCGACCCCGGCCAGATCCAGGTCTGGGTGGTGGTGACCATCCCCCACGGCTCGCCGGACAAGCTGACCGCCAACCTCAAGGCCCCCCTGGTCATCAACCTGGAAAACCGCCAGGCGGCCCAGGTCATCCTGGACGACCCGCGCTACCCGGTGCGCCAGGCCTTGCCCAAGCAGCCGGTTTAACGTTCTAGTAAGGTTCCACCCCCAGAGGGGGTGGCCTTGATTTGCCCCCCAGAGGGGGGCGTTTGCGTAACATGGGAGAGCCCCGTTGGGGCTGTTTCTACTCAAGCTCCAACGCCATCTGATCCTTTTCGAGCTTTTCCTGATCCCGGATGTATTGCTTGATGGTTTCCTCGTCCAGACCAACCGTGCTCACGCAGTACCCCGTGGCCCATAAGTGCGGCCCGGTCAGTCGGCGCTCGCCAAGCAGGCTGCGGTAGATGCGAACCGCACTCTTGCCTTTCAAAAATCCGATCACCTGCGAAACGCTGTACTTCGGCGGGATGCTCAAGCACACATGGATGTGGTCGGGCATGGCGTGCCCTTCCAATACTTCCACGCCCTTTTGCTTGCACAGATC
>JAZDHW010000146.1:0-11624 GCA_043805555.1 Pseudomonadota bacterium | reverse complement strand
CCCTGTCCTTGACCATCGCTGCCTCCTCGTTGCCGACTACCGTCGGTCTGTTAAGCCAAACCGAGGATGGCCGCGATGGTCTTTCTTATCAACCCCCATTCCGGGGGACCGGCTCGTACACCACGCCTTTGGACTCTAACGACGCGCCCGGCGGGCCATCCCTGGCCCGCATGCCTGCTTGCCTGCAAACATTAGGTTTGCAAGCAACTCGGCATAGGGCCCAGGAGACCGGGCCGGACAACCGCGCACGGTCGCCGGCGCTGAATAGAGCGCGGGGTGGCTTATTCTAGCACGAAACGGGGTTTGGTAGACGAGGCTGCGCGGCTCTCAGGCCCGGGCCTCATCCAGGCGGCGGCGCAGGCTGGCCGGGCGCATGTCGGTCCACACCCGGCCGATGTGGGCCAGGCAGGCCGCCTTGTCGCCCTGCATGCCCTCGGCCCGCCAGCCCGGCGGCAAGGCCTGGTCCGCCGGCCAGATGGAATACTGCTCCTCTTCGTTGAGCACCACCAGGTAGGTCTCCTCGGCCATGACCATGCTCCTTTCCGCCGGCCTTTTCAGCCCGGATCCACCGGCGTGATGACTACATCATAATCCGCGTCAGGGTGGCAGAGGTGGGCTTTGTGACCGGGATCCAGGTCCAGGGGCGTGAGCCGCCAGGCCCGCCCCCCGGCCCAGGCCCGCCGCCCGCTCACCGCCACCCGGTCCAGGGGGGTGGAAAGCCCCGTGCCCAGGGCCTTGAGCACGCTCTCCTTGGCCGTCCACAGGTCCAGGAACCGGGCCGGCGGGGCGGGGTCGGCCTGCACCAGCTCCCACTCGGCCGGGGTGAGGCTGGACTGGAAGTCGTTGAGATCCATGGCCCGCAGCTCCTCCACGTCCACGCCCAGGGGCGCGGCCGCGCAGAGCGCGCAGACCACGAGCCGGCCCGAGTGGCTGATGCTGAACGCCGGCCCGCCGGCCAGCACGGGCTGGCCGTACGCGCTCAACTCCAACTGCGCGGCCCGGCCGGGGTCATCGCCCAAAACCGCCAGGCCCCGGCCCAGGAGCAGGCGGCCAAAGAGCCGGGCCTGGGCGTCCTGCCAGCGCCGGAAACGGGCCATGGCCTGGAGTTCGGAGTCTGGCAGGCCGGCGGCCGCGGCCAGCGCCGCGCGCCGGGCCGGGCCCAGGTCCGGGCCCAGCCGCGCCCAGAGGAGGAGGATGCGGCTCACGCCCCCTCACGCAGGGCTTGCCGGATCAGCGCGGCCACCGCGGCCAGGTGCTCGAAGAGATAGAAATGCCCGCCGCTGAAGCTCTGCACCCGCACCGGCCCACTGGTGGCCTGGTCCCAGCCCGGCCGGCGGCCCCGGGTGGAGGGGTCGTCCGCGCCCAGCAGCACCGTGACCGGCGCGGTCAAATGCTGGGGCTGGTGGCGATAGGTCTCGGCCGCGGCCACGTCCGCGCGCAGGATGGGGCCAAACAGGGCCAGCAGCTCGGGCTCCGCCAGCACCGCCGGGGGGATGCCCTGGTAGCGGGCCACCACCTGGGCGATGAACTCGGCCTCGGGCAACCGGTGCAGGCATCCGGGCTCGGGGTGCTCGGGCGCGATGCGGGCCGAGACGAACAGGTGGCGCGGCTCGGCCAGGCCGTCGCGCCGGGCCAGGCCCGCGGCCAGATAGCCCAGGATCGCGCCCAGGCTGTGGCCGAAGATGGCGTAGGGCCGGTCCAGGTGCGGGCGCATCTGGCCGAAAAGGTCGGCGGCCAGGGCTTCGGCGCTCATCAGCAGGGGCTCGCGCAGGCGGCGGCCCCGGCCGGGCAGATCCAGGGCCAGGGGCGTCAGCCCCGGCCCCAGTTGCTTGATCAGTTCGTTGTACGCATAGAAGCTGCCGCCGGCATAGGGCAGCAAAAACAGGGTGACGGCGGCGGGCCGGTCGGTCATGGCGCGCTCCCGGATGCGCGGGTGGTCGAGCTGCCCTGGGGTAGCACGGCCACGGGCCGGGCGTCAAGACCGGGGCCGGCCTGGTGGCTGCCTAGTCGGCGCTGAAGGTCTCGCCGGCCAGCTCGCGCAGCTTGTACTTCTGGATCTTGCCGCTGGCGGTGAGCGGGTAGCTTCCCACAAAGGCCACGTGGCGCGGGACCTTGTAGCGGCTGATCTGGCCGCGGCAGAAATCGCGCACGTCCTCGGGGGTGTAGCTGAAGCCGGGCTTGAGGATGATGAAGGCCCCCACCTCCTCGCCGTATTTGGGGCTGGGCACGCCCACCACCTGCACGTCGCTCACCCCGGGCAGGCGGTAAAGGAACTCCTCGATCTCCCGCGGATAGATGTTCTCGCCGCCGCGGATGATCATGTCCTTGTGCCGGCCGGTGATGGCCAGGTAGCCGTCGGCGTCCATCACCCCCAGGTCGCCGGAGTGCAGCCAGCCGTCCTGGTCGATGGCCGCGGCCGTGGCCTCGGGCTGGTTGTAATAGCCCTTCATCACGCTGTAGCCCCGGCAGCAGACCTCGCCCTGGGCGCCGGGGGGCAGATCCCGGCCGGTCTCCGGGTCCACGATGCGCACCTCGATGGCCGGCAGGGCCCGGCCCACGCTCTGGGTGCGGCGGGCGATGTCGTCCTCGGGCCGGGTCTGGGTCATCACCGGGCTGTTCTCGGTCAGGCCGTAGGCGATGGTCACCTCGCGCATGTTCATGCGCTCGATCACCTGCTCCATCACCTTCACCGGGCAGGGCGCGCCGGCCATGATGCCGGTGCGCAGGGAGCTGAAGTCGAACTTGTTGAAGAGCTTGTGCTCCAAAATGGCGATGAACATGGTGGGCACGCCGTAGAGGGCGGTGCAGCGCTCGCTCTCCACCGCGGTCATCACCGCCACCGGGTCGAACTCCTCCAGGATGACCAGGCCCGAGGCGTGGTTGATGGCCGCCAGCACGCCCAGCACGCAGCCGAAGCAATGGAAGAGCGGCACCGGCAGGCAGAGGCGGTCGTCCGGGCCCAAGCGCTGGCAGTCGCCGATGAAATAGCCGTTGTTGCCGATGTTGTGGTGGGTGAGCATCACGCCCTTGGGGAACCCGGTGGTGCCCGAGGTGTACTGCATGTTCACCACGTCCTGGGGGTCCAGGCCGGCCTGGCGCCGGGCGTATGCGGCCTCGCTGGTCATGGCCGCCAGGGCCAGGACCTCGGGCACCGAATACATGCCGCGGTGCTTCTCCGGCCCCAGGAAGAAGACCCGCTTCAGGTACGGGAAGCGCGCGCTTTTCAGGTGCCCGCGCTCGTGGGTGCGCAGCTCCGGCGCCAGGTCATAGACGGTCCGCACGTAGTCGGTGTCGCGGTAGCCGTCGATGATGACCAGGTTCTCGCTCTCCGATTGCCTGAGCAGGTACTCCAGCTCCGAGGTCTTGTAGTGGGTGTTCACCGTGAGCTGGATGGCCCCGATCTTGGCGGTGGCGAACTGCAGGGCCACCCAGTAGGGCACGTTGGTGGCCCAGACCGCCAGCTTCTCGCCCTTGGCCACGCCCAGGGCCATGAGGCCCTTGGCCAGTTGGTCCACCACCTGGCCGAACTCGCGGTAGGTCAGGCGCAGGCCGCGGTCCACGTAGGCCACGGCCAGGTTGTCCGGGTGGTTGGCGATGGCCCGGTCCAGGATCTGGCCCAGGGTCAGGTTGCTCAGGCTGGTCTCGCTCATGGCTGCACCGTGGGGAAAGGGGAAAGACGCTCCACGCCGCGCCGCGCCGGCCGGAGCCGGGCGGGCGGGTGGCAGTGGTCGCTGACTATTCGGGGAAGTAGAGCACGGCGTAGATTTCCGCCGGCTCGTCGCCGTGGCAGCCCAGGTGATGGGGCACCACCGAGTTGTAGTAGAGGCTGTCGCCCGGCCCGGCCACCTGGGTCTCCTGGCCGTAGACCAGCTCCACCCGGCCGCTCTGCACGATGATGAACTCCTCGCCCTCGTGGCTGCTGAGCTTGCGGTCGCGGCCCGACTCCGGCAGCACCTTGATGTAGAAGGGCTCCATGTGCCGGTCGGCCTTGCCGCGGCCCAGGGAGAAGAAGCGCAGATCCTCGGCGGCGTCCTTGCCCTTGTGGGTAACGATCTGCTCGCGCCGCTCGGCCGCCCGCACCAACAGCGGGTCCTGGCTCACCTGGTCGTCCAAAAAGGTGCCCAGACGGCAGCCCAGGGCGCGGGCGATCTTGATCAGCGGGCCCAGGGAGGGATAGAGGCCTTCCTCCACCGCGGCCAGGAAGCCCTGGTCCAGGCCGGTGCGCTCGGCCAGATCGGCCAGGCTCAGCTCGCGCCGCTCCCGATAGCTCTTGATGCGTTCACCAACGTCGTTGCTCATGCTCTGGTTCCGGGTCCATGGCGGCGCAGAGACTGTCCCCGCCGCGGGGTGGCCAGGGTGCGGGCGCGGCCCCGGCTATTTCTTGGGCTTGGCTTCCTTGCTGTCCTTGGCGTTCTTGTTGGCCTTGGCGTCCTTGGCCGGCTCGGCCTTCTTCTCGGCGGCGGCGTCCTTGTCGGGCTGGGGGTTGACCTTGATCAGCTCCACCTCGAAGACCAGCGCCGCGTTGGGGCCGATCTGGGGGCCGGCGCCCTGGGGGCCAAAGGCCAGCTCGGAGGGGATGTAGATCTCCCAGCGGTCGCCTTCCTTCATCATCTGCAGGGCCTCCTGCCAGCCCTTGATGATGCCTTCCAGCTCGAAAACGGCCGGCTGGCCGCGCTGGTAGGAGTCGTCGAATACGGTGCCGTCGATCAGGCGGCCGCGGTAGTTGACCATCACCGTGTCGCCGGCCTTGGGCATGGCGCCCTTGCCGGCGGTCAGCGCCTTGTATTGCAGGCCGCTGGTGGTGGTCTTCACGCCGGCCTTGCCGGCGTTGGCCTTCAGGAAGGCCTGGCCCTCGCTCAGGTTCTTCTCGGCCACGGCCTTGAGCTTGTCCAACTGCCGGGCCTGCATCTGGCGGCCGAACTCCATCAGGGCCTTTTGCATCTCCTCGTCGCTCAGGGCCGGCTTGTTGCCGGCCAGGCCGTCCTTGAGGCCCTTCACGAAGGAATCGGCGTCCAGCTTGACTTCCTTGTCCTTCAGGTCGGAGCCGATCTTCATGCCCAGGGCATAGGAGGAGTGCTTCTCCAGGTCGGGCGCGGGGGCGGCCGGTTCGGCGGCCAGGACCGGGGAGGCGAGGAACAGGGCGACCAGGACCAGGACCAGCGCGGCGGGTTTCATGGCAATTTCCCATCGGCGCCGGTGATGGGTTTCGGCGCCTGCCTGACGGGCGTTTAGTGACCGCGGCCGCAGAGGGGGGACCACCCCACCCCGCGCCAAGACACCAAGCATACCCCAAGCCCTGGCGATGGCAATAGCCTTGATTTGGTAGGCTTTTAGCGTCCTCCCCCGCATGACGGCTGTCATGCGGGGCAAGACAAATTCCGGCCCCGCGGCCCCCGGCGCCCCGGCGGCCAGGCCAATATGGGCTTTTCGAGGCAAGATTGCCGGCATGTTGTTTGCAATCACATGCGAGCAAACACATTTCATCTGGAGTCAGCAACCATGGACTTGATAGCCTTCCTGCCGCCACTGGAGGACCCCGCCGGGCAACCGTGGCACCAGCGGCTGCGTGCGGGCTGGACGGCGGGCAAGGTGGAGGCCTACTCCACCCTGGAAGACCTGTCGCTGCGCCTGGGCCGCCCCCGCGGCGAGCCCTTCCTCCTTTTTTTACATGCCAGCCGCCAGCCCTACCTGGACCGGCTGCTGGCCCTGCGCGACCTGGTGGTCGGCCTGCCCCTGATCTGCGTGCTGCCCGACGACCAGCCAGCCACCCTGGCCATGGGGCACCTGCTGCGCCCCCGCCTGCTGCTTTCCCAGTCCGAAACCCCGGAAGTGATCGACGAAGTATTGAGAAAATTCCAGATGCGGGTTAAACCAAGTAACCGGATCGAATGACGGCCTGCCCTGGCCGCGGAGTTTTGTCCGGCACACCCGCTCCGTGGAGAAGCTAGCATGAAAAACCTAAGTTTGAGATTCAAGCTCATCGCCGGTTTCGTTTTGGTGGCCCTGCTCAACCTGGGCGTGGGCCTGGTGGGATGGGTCAACTCGCGCAACCTTTCGCATCAGATCAGCGAGATCGGCCGCGAGTCCCTGCCCGCGGTCAGCAACCTGCTCCAGGCCCGCGAGGCCATGCAGACCATGCGGGTGGCCCAGCGCACCCTGCTCAACCCCGAGGCCGACGCCCAGTGGCGTCAACGCCAGTTCGCCAACATCGAACAGGCCCAAAAGACCCTGCAACGCTGCCTGACCACCTTTGGCGACATGGAGCACCTGGCCGAGGAAAGGGAGCTGTGGCAAAAATTGGCCCAGCCGCTCAAGGACGCGGCCGCGGCCAACCAGGAATTCCTGGACCAGGCCCGCCAACTGGAGCAGACCCACATCCTCAACCCGGTGGCGCTGTTGGCCCAGTTGGAGGCCTTCCGCGCCGACCTCTATAAATTGATGGCCGACACCGGCAGCCTGCTGTTGACCGGCGTGGACGCGGCCGGCGGCGGCGACCCCAACATCACCCCCTTCGGCCGCTGGCTGGCCGCCTTCAGCACCGAGAACGACCAGGTGGCCAGTCTGGTCAAGCTGATCAAGTCCCAGCACGAGGCCTTCCACGCCGCGGTCAAGTCCATCAAGGAGGCGGTGGGCGAAGGCGCCGAGGCCGAGGGCAAGTCCCTGTACCAGACCCGAATGATCCCCGCGGCCGAGCAGGTGTTCCGCGCCTTCGACGCCATCATCCGCGAAGCCGACAAGGCCCGCCAGGCCTACGCCAAGATGAACGAAAGCTCCCTGACGCTGCTGGCCAAGACCAAGCCCGCCCTGGACCAGCTCAACGCCCTGGTGGCTTTCGGCGTGAACCAGGCCGACCAGGCGGTGACCACGGCCGAATCCGAGGCGGCCACCGCCGGGATCATCGCCTGGGCCGGGGTGGGCCTGGGCCTGGTGCTGGCCCTGGCCCTGGGCCTGGGTCTCAGCCTGATCATCACCCGCGGCCTGGGCCGCATCATCGGCGGCCTGGGGCAGGGCTCCGAGCAGGTGGCCGCGGCCGCCGGCCAGGTGCGCAACTCCAGCCAGAGCCTGGCCTCCGGGGCCAGCCAGCAGGCCGCCAGCCTGGAGGAGACCACCGCCGCCCTGGAGGAGCTGGCCTCCATGACCAAGACCAACGCCGACAACGCCCAGCAGGCCAACCAACTGGCCCAGGAGACCAACCAGGTGGTGGTCCAGGCCAACCAGACCATGGGCGAACTGACCGGGGCCATGCAGCAGATCCAGCAGGCCAGCCGGGACACCGGCAAGATCATCAAGACCATTGACGAAATCGCCTTCCAGACCAACCTGCTGGCGCTCAACGCGGCCGTGGAGGCGGCCCGGGCCGGCGAGGCCGGGGCCGGGTTCGCGGTGGTGGCCGACGAGGTGCGCAACCTGGCCATGCGCGCGGCCGAGGCGGCCAAGAACACCACCGGGCTCATCGAGCAGACCCTGGCCAGGGTGGGCCACGGGGCGGAGCTGGTGGAGCACACCAGCCAGGACTTCAACCAGGTGCAGGACCGCAGCCGGAAGGTGGCCGAGCTGGTGGCGGAGATCGCCGCGGCCAGCCGCGAGCAGAGCCAGGGCATTGACCAGGTGAACCAGGCCGCGCTGGAGATGGACCGGGTCACCCAGCAGAACGCGGCCAACGCCGAGGAGTCGGCCGCGGCCAGCGAGGAGCTGAGCGCCCAGGCCGAGACCACCCAGGGCTATGTCCAGGACCTCATGGCCATGGTGGGGGGCCGGGACCGGTCGGCCCGGGGCCGCGCCGCCTCCGCCGGGTTGCTGCCGGCGCCCGCACCGGCTGCCAGGGCCTTGGAAAACCCGCGGCGTTTCGCCTAGAATCCGGGCGCCCCAGCTAACCTGAAACCCGCGAGTTCTGCCCCATGCCCCAGACCGGCCCTCCTAAGCAGGCGGCCGCCGCCAGCCCGGCGCAGGAGGGGTGCGCCGACTGGCTCCACCGCACCCTTGACGCCTTGCCCGTGGCCCTGGCGGTGCTGGACGCCGGCGGCCGCCTGGTCCACCTCAACACCCAGGCCCAGCGGGTCACCGGCTATCGCCGCGAGGACCTGGGCGACCTGGACCACTGCCTGCGCCTGGCCTTTCCCGACCCCGCCTACCAGGACTGGCTGCGCGGCCAATGGCAATCGGCGCTGACCCGCGAGCGGCACAGCCTGCAGGCCATGATCACCTGCGCGGGCGGGGTCATCAAGCACCTGCGCATCAACAAGGCCAGCCTGCCCGGCGGCCTGTCCCTGCTCTGGACCCTGGACGTCAGCGACCTGCTGGGCCAGAGCCCGGCCGACGAGCCGCCGGCCGAACGCCTGGCCAGCGCCTTCAAGGAGACCAGCCTGGCCCTGGTGGTCAGCGAGATGGAATCCGGCCTCCTGGTGGAGGCCAACCAGGCCTTCCTGGCGCTGACCGGCCACCGGGCCGAGGAGGTGCTGGGCCTCACCGCCATGGCGCTGGGCCTGTGGCCCGACCCCGAGTTCCGCCGCCAGATGGTGGCCCTGGTCATGGCCCAGGGCGGCATGCACGGCCTGCCCCTGGAGCTCAAGCGCAAGGACGGCCAGACCATCTACGTGCTCTGCTCGGCCGAGATCATCGTGCGCCAGGGCAAGCGCTGCCTGCTCTCCACCTTCGTGGACCTGGGCCAGCACCACCTGGTGACCCGGGCCCTGCGCGAGAGAGAGGAGAAGTTCCGCACCCTGACCGAGACCGCGGCCAGCGGCATCTTCATCATCCGGGGCGAGAACATCTGCTATATCAACCCGGCCGGCGAGCGCATCTGCGGCTACAGCCAGGCCCAGCTCAAGCACCTGCCCTTCTGGAGCCTGGTCCATCCCGACCACCGCGAGCTGGTGCGCGAGCGCGGCCTGGCCCGCCAGCAGGGCGAGGTGATGCCCAACCATTACGAGTTCAAGCTGCTGCGCCCGGACGGCGCCAGCCTGTGGGTGGACTTCACCGCCGGCAACCTGATCTATCAGGACCAGCCGGCCGTCCTGGGCACGGTCTACGACATCACCGAGCGCAAGCTGACCCAGGAGGCCCTGCGCCAGAGCGAGGAGCGCCTGCGCAGCCTGACCGAGAACGCCCCCGACATCATCTTCAGCCTGGACCGCCAGGGCCGCTTCACCTACATCAACCCGGCCTGGCAGCGCATCCTGGGCCACCTCCCCGAGGAGGTGCTGGGCCGCCACTTCGTGGACCTGGCCCGGCCCGAGGACCGCAACGACTACGTCAAGATATTCCGCCAGGTGCGCGACCAGGGCCGGACCGTGCGCGAGCACCACGGGTTCCTGCCCCTGCGCGGCGGCGGCGGCAAGCGCAATTTCCTGATGAGCGCCAGCCCCAACCTGGACGGCTCGGGCGGGGTCAACGGCCTGGTGGGCCTGATGAAGGACGTGACCCAGCAGGAGGAGCTGGAGGCCCAACTGCGCCACGCCCAGAAGCTCGAAGCCCTGGGCTCGCTCACCGGCGGGGTGGCCCACGAGTTCAACAACGTGCTCATGACCATCCGCGGCTACACCCAGTTGCTGGCCCTGGCCCAGGGCGACGCCCGGCGCTGCGGCGAGCTGCTGGCCAAGATCGACCGCGGCTGCCAGCGCGCCGCCGACCTGACCCGCAAGATGCTCACCTTCAGCCGCATGGAGGCGGGCGAGAAGCAGCAGCTCAACCTGAACCAGGTGGTGGAGGGCGTCTGGCAGTTCATGCGCCAAACCGCCCCGCCGGCCATCGATTTGGAGCTGAACCTGGCCCCGGACCTGCCGCCCATCGTGGGCAACGCCAGCCAACTGGAGCAGGTGCTGATGAACCTGGCCATCAACGCCCGCGACGCCATCGCCATGAACGGCCGGCTATCCTTCAGCACCCGGCTGGTGGACCTGGGCCACGGTCCGGACGCCAACCCCTGGCTCGGCGGCGGCTCCTTCGTGCAGGTGGAGGTGGCCGACTCCGGCCAGGGCATGCCCCCGGAGGTGATGCAGCGCATCTTCGACCCCTTCTTCACCACCAAGGAGCCGGGCAAGGGCACCGGCCTGGGCCTGTCGGTGGTCTACTCCATCCTGAAAAGCCACGGCGGCCACATCTGGGTGGAGAGCGACAAAGGCAGGGGCTCGCGCTTTTCGGTCTATCTGCCGGTGACCCAGGCCGGGCCCGCGGCCGAGCCCGCGGCCGAGCCGCCGGCCCGGCATCCCCGGGGCGACGGCGAGCGGGTGCTGGTGGTGGACGACGAGGAGCACATCCGCGAGATCGTCTGCGAGATGCTGGGGGCCTTCGGCTACCGGGTGGGCGCGGCCGCCAACGGCCTGGAGGCCCTCAAGATGTGCGCCGACGCCCACGGCCTCCGGCAGCCCTTCGAGCTGGTAATCATGGATCTGGCCATGCCGGTCATGGACGGCAACGAGTGCATGGGCCGCCTGCGCGAGCTTCAGCCCGAGGTCAAGGTGCTGGTGGCCACCGGCCACGGCGGCGAGCAGGCCGGCATCAGCCTGCAAAAGCACGAGCCCAGCGGGGTGCTGTTCAAACCCTACGACCTCTCCCAGCTCCTGGCCGGCGTGCGCCGGGCGCTGGACGGGCCAGGGAGCGATTAATGGAGATCGTGACCCTGCGGGGATTGGACGGCCTGGAGGCGGTGCGCGATCCGGTGGTGATCTTCGACGTGTTCCGGGCCAGCAACACCATCATCGCCCTCTTGGCGGCCGGGGCCGACGGCGTGGCCCTGATCGCCGACCTTGATGAGGCCTACGCCCTCAAGGCCGCGCACCCGGACTGGATATTGGCCGGCGAGCGCGGGGGCGCGCCCCAGCCCGGCTTTGACGGCGACAACTCGCCCGCGCGCGCGCCCGATCTGCGCCCGGCCGGCCGGCGGGCGATCCTGACCACCAGCGCCGGCACCCAGGCCGTGGCCCGCCTGGCCAATGCGGCGGCGGTTTTTTACGGCTCTTTCGCCAACGCCGCCGCGCTCACCCACCATCTGCGGGCCCTGGACCCGCCGCGGCTGGCCTTGCTGCCCATGGGCTACCGGGCCGTGGCCCCGGCCCTGGAGGACGACCTGGCCGCCATGTACCTGGAGCAGGGCCTCCTGGGCGCGCCGCCGGACTTCGCGCCGCTGCAGGAGCGGCTCCTGAACAGCGAAGCGGCCGGCCGCCTGCGGGGGCTGGGCAATGAGGCGGACCTGGCGTTCTGCACCACCCTGGACCACCAGCCGGTGGTCCCGCGGGTCGGCTTCGGCGCATATCCCCTGGCCCTGGCCGCGCCCGATCCGGCGGCCCAGACGCTGCCAAGCCGGGGGCCTAGATGCCGTAACCCTGCAGGCCCTCCTTGAGCGCCCGCTCGAAACTGGCCGCCGGCAGCGGCCGGCTGTAGTAGAAGCCCTGCACATAGTCGCAGCCCAGGGCGCGCAGGAACTCCAACTGGGCCTCGGTCTCCACGCCCTCGGCGATGACCTTGTGCCCCAGGCTGCGGGCCAGGGAGACCACCGCCTCGGCGATGGCCGCCGCGTCCTGGTCCTGGGGCAGGTCCTTGATGAAGCTGCGGTCGATCTTGAGCACGTCGATGGAGAAGTGCTTGAGGTAGTACAGCGAGCTGTGGCCGGTGCCGAAGTCGTCCAG
>JAZDHW010000145.1:0-7407 GCA_043805555.1 Pseudomonadota bacterium | reverse complement strand
CTTCCGGGCGGGCCATGGACGGCCCGCCCGGAATGGCGCCAAATTAATTTTTGGCGCCATTCCGAGAACTTGCCAAAATTCACTTTTGGCAAGTTCCAAGAGGAGAAAGCCATGGATGGCTTTCTCCGACACACACCTAGAGGAGATGGCCAATGCGAAAACTTAAGTCGGCCAAGCCCGCGCTCTTTTGTTTCGCGATCTATGTGCCCATCGTGGTTCCCCACGGGTAGCCCGCTCACCGCCGTCTGCCCTGCGAGGCATGCCTGACCGGCGGGGGGCCAAGTCGAAGGCAACCAGCTAAAAGGAGTCGAACATGCGCAAGGTGAAACAGGCCAAGCCCGAACTTATTTGCTTCGTCACCGGCACGCCGTTTTTGGTGCCCTCCAAGTAGGGCCGACCGCAAGCGGCCGCCTCGCCCCTGGCGGGGCGGCCGCTTGCATTCCCGTCCAGCGCGTCGGCCGGTGCCGCCCCATGCCTCGCGGCAAATAATTGGTCAGGGCATCCGCAGGGGTGTTATCAATTTAAAAAATGATTTGCCGCGGGCTCTGGCGGCGATGCGCGCGGGCGGCCCGCCAAGCCGCCGTCGCCAACCTCGGCCCCCAACCAAATGGGCTTGTCCCGAAGTTGGTGGCAGAGGAACTAGCGTGCCCTTGCCGGCTGCTACCGGATTCATTCTCAAAACGCCACCAACTTCGGGATAACCCCAACCAAAGGGCCTGGCATGCGCAAGTTAAGCCGAACCACGACCGCCGGACCCTGCGTGGTCTATTACAGCCCGGCGTTGATTCCGTTCCCACCCCGCTGAGCGCGGGCCGGGCGGGGGATGGGCCAGGCCGAGGCGGCCGGCCTCAGGCGTTCTCCTCCGGCGGCCACATCTTGCCGGGGTTGAGCAGGTTCTTGGGGTCGAAGACCTTTTTCAGCCCCCGCATCAGCTCCAGGGCCACCGGGTCGGTCTCGGAGGTCACGAAGCCCTGCTTGCTGAGTCCCACCCCGTGCTCGCCGGAGAGGCTGCCGCCCAGGGCCAGGGCGTGGGCAAAGACGTCGCTGCGGGCCTGGATGGCCTTCTCGATCTGGTCCGGGGTCTGCTCGCACATGATGTTCACGTGGATGTTGCCGTCGCCGGCGTGGCCGAAGCTGATGACGTTCACCTGGCGCTGACGGCCGATGTCCTTCAGGCGGCGCACCATCTCCGGCAATTTGCCCAGGGGCACCACGATGTCCTCGTTGATCTTGCAGGGTCCCACCTGGTAGGTGGCCGGCCCGGCCGCCCGCCGCGCCCGCCACAGGTCCTCGGCCTCGGCCTTGTCCCTGGCCAGCCGCACCGGATCCCCGCCGGCCCGGCGCAGCAGCTCGGCCACGTCCCGGCCCTGGCGCGAAACCACCTCCGGCGGGCCGTCCACGTCCACCAAGAGCATGGCCGCGGCCCCCACCGGCAGGCCGATGTGGGCGTAATTCTCAACTATTTTAATGGTGGCGTCGTCCATGAACTCGATGGCGGTGGGGGTGATGCCGCTGGCCAACAGAGCGGCCACGCCCTGGGCCGCGTCGTCCAGGCGGGCAAAGACCGCGTTCACCGTGGCCTTGGCCTCGGGCAGGGGTTTCAGGCGCAGCGTGATCTGGACGATCACGGCCAGGGTGCCCTCGCTGCCCACCAACAGCCGGGTCAGGTCGTAGCCCACCACGGACTTGATGGTGCGCGCGCCGGTGTCAAAGACGCGCCCGTCCATGAGCACCGCCTTGAGGCCCATCACGTAGTCGCGGGTCACGCCGTATTTCACCGCGCGCAGGCCGCCGGCGTTCTCGGCCACGTTGCCGCCCAGGGTGGAAAACCCGGTGCTGGCCGGGTCCGGGGGATAGAAGAGCCCCACCCGCTCGGCCGCGGCCTGGAGATCGCCGGTGACCACCCCCGGCTCCACCACCGCCACCTGGTCGGCCTGGCTGATCTCGATGATGCGGTTCAGGCCGGCCATATCCAGCACGATGCCGCCCTGGATGGGGATCGCCCCGCCGGTGAGGCCCGAGCCCGCCCCGCGCGGCGCCACCGGCACCCCATGGCGGGAGCAGGCGGCCAGCACCCGGCTGATCTGGGCCGTGTCCACGGCCCGCACCACGCCCTCGGGCGGGTGGGGGTGGCTGCTGCCGTCGCTGGCGAAAAGCAGGCGCTGGTCAAAGCCGGTGCTGAAGTTCTGCGGCCCGGCCGCCTGGGCCAGGGCCTTGCGCGCGGGCGCGTCCATGGCTCCTCCGGGGTCTGGGTCTGGGGGCTTCCAGACTTTACCCCAGCCCCGCCGGCCCCGCCAACCCGCCAATCCGCCCGCCCGCCGGTCTTGCCAGGCCCGGCCGCCGGGGCTATACCAATTTATAAGCCAATCACGCGGGAGTCATGCCATGGAGCTGAACAACCTGGACGCCTTCATCCCCCCGGCTGGACCGGCAAGCTGCCCCCCTGCCAGATCCAGGTCACGGCCGAGGGCGAGCTGTTCCACAACGGCGCGCCCATGATCCACCCCGGCATCCTGGAGCTGATCTACGAGTCGGTGCGCCTGGAGGACGGGGTGTATCTGCTGCGGGTGGGCAAGCAGTCCTGCCAGTTGGAGGTGGCCGACACCTTCCACGTGGTGAAAAGCGCCGACCTGGGGCCCGAGGCCGTGACCCTGGCGCTCAACGACGGCTCCCGCCAGGCCCTGGACCCGGCCAGCCTGTGGCTGAACCCGGCCGGGGTGCTCTACTGCCGGGTCAAGGCCGGGGACTTCCCGGCTCGCTTCCTGCGCCAGGCCTACTACCAGATCGCCGCGGGCTTCGTGGAGGACGGCGAAGGCTTCGCCCTGGATCTGGGCGGCCGGCGCTGGCCCCTGCGCACCGAGGCGTAGGCGCGGCGGCGGGCGCGGAGGCCCTCCGGAAGAGTCCTACAGCCCCCCTTGCCCCGCCTCTCCCGCCAGGGGGCGGCGGCGGGGGGCCAGGGGGCCGGTGCGCGGCCTCAGCGGCGCAGGGTGGCGCGCAGGCGGTCCGGGTGCAGCAGCAGGTCCAGCCCGGCCAGGGGCTCGGTCACCACCACGTCCGCGGCCTGGATCGCCGCCAGGGCCGCGCCCTCGGGACCGATCACCGCCACGCCCAGGGCCGCGGCCGCCAGCATCAGCGCGTCGTTGGCCCCGTTGCCCAGGGCCGCGCAGTGCTCCGCGCCCAGGGACAGCACCAGGTCGCGCTTCTGCTCGGCCTCCTGGCCGGGGCTGAGCCGGGTCAGGCGCACGCCGGGCGGGAACAGGCGCTCGGCCCCGCCGAAGGTGTCGGCCGTGGCCAGGTGCACGCTCAGGCGTTTGCTCAGTTGCAGCACCAGGGTGGCGACCCCGCCCAGCACCACGCCGTCGCGGGCCAGGGTGCCGTTGAGATCCAGGACCAGGTGGCTGAGCTCCAGCTCCCGCCAGCCGGGAATCTTCACGTTGATGCTCATGATGTTCAACCCTTCGTCGGCGGGGTCAGGCTGGCCGGCGGCGCGTCCAGGTCGGCCATGCACAGCGCCATGAAGGCCTGGGCCGCCGGGGAGTGGGTGCGGCGCTTGCGGGTGACCAGGAAGAACTGGCGCGTCAGGTCCAGGCCGGGCAGGTCCAGCTCGATGACCCGGCCGGCGGCCAGGTCGTCGGCCAGGGCCAGGCGGCTCAGCACCCCCACCCCCACCTGCGCCCGCACCGCCTGCAAAACGGCCATGGTCGAGCCCATCTGGGCCGCCACGTTCAAATCCTTCAGCTCCAGCCCGGCTTTTTTCATGGCCCGGGTCAGGGCCATGCGGGTGCCGCTGCCCGGCTCGCGCAGCACCACCGGCGCCGGCAGCAGGTCGGTGGGCTTCAGCCGCCGGCCGGCCAGGGGATGGCCCGGCCAGGCCGCCAGCACCACCTGGTCGTCCATCAGCGGCGTGAAGGCCAACCGGTCCTCGTCCAGGGCCGCGCCCACCACGCCCAGCTCCAGATTGCCCTTGAGCACCCGCTCGGTGATCTCGCTGGTGTCGCCGATGGAGAGCATCACGCTCACCTCCGGGTGCAGCAGGCGGAAGCGGCCGATGAACTCCGGCAGCACGTACTGGCCGGGGATGGTCGAGCCGCCCACCAACAGCTCGCCCTTGAGCCGGCCCAGGAAGGCGTCCACCGCCCGCTGGGCCTCCTCCACCATGGCCAGGATGCGCCTGGCGTGCTCGAAAAGCAGCTCCGCCGCCCGGGTGGGCATGATGTCCCGGCCCAGGCGGTCGAAAAGACGCACCCCCAGCTCCTCTTCCAGGGTCTTGATGTGCCCGCTCACGGTGGGCTGGCTCAGGAGGACCTCATCGGCGGCGCGGGAGAAGGAGCGGCGCTCGTAAACCTTGGTGAATACTTGCAGCCGGCGCAGATCCATTCGCGGCCTCCAGGCTTAATCATAGGCGATAACGATAGGTGACGATAGCAGGGCTTCTTAGCGCCGTCAAGGTCGGTCGCGTGCCGCGGTCGCAGGCTGCGACCCCCATATACGGGTCGGGTCGCGCCAACCTCCGGGCCTGCCTCGCCCGCTCCCGTAGGGGTCGCATCCAAAATGCACGGGCGGGGTCGCGTGCCGCGGTCGCGTGCCGCGACGGCAATATACGGGTCGGGTCGCGCCAACCTCCGGGCCTGCCTCGCCCGCTCCCGTAGAGGCCTTGGTTTAAAAAAAAGGGGCGGGGATGAACCCCGCCCCGAACTCTCGGTAGAGCTGGTGTGCCCTCGATCAACGGACCTTGCTGCCCGGCGGCAGCAGGGCATCCGGGGCCACCACCCGCACCTGGTCCTCGCCCACCGCGGCCAGCACCATGCCCCGGCTCTCGATGCCCCGGAGCTTGACCGGCTTGAGGTTGGCCACCACCACCACCTGGCGGCCCACCAGATCCTCCGGCGCGTAGTGCTGGGCGATGCCGGCCACGATGCTGCGCGGCCCCTCGGCCTCGCCCAGGTCCACGCCCAGGTGCAACAGGCGGTCGGCGCCTGCGACCTTGGCGGCGGTCAGCACCCGGCCCAGCTTGAGGTCCACGCGGGCAAACTCCTCATAGGCCAGCTCGGCCGCCGGCTCGATGGGGGCCTTGGCCATCTTCTTCTCCTTGGCCTTGCCGGGCTTGGCCTCGGCTGGGGCTTCGGCGGCGGCGGGCTTGTGGCCGGCCTTGGCCTCGGCCTTCTGGGCCTTGGCCTGCACCTTCTCGGTGTCGATGCGCGGGAAGAGCGCCGGCGGCTTGGCGATGACCGCGCCGGCCGGCACCAGGCCGGTCATGTCCAGGCGCTCCAGGCCGATCAGCTCCGGCAGCTCCAGTCCCATGTGCTCGGCCATGCGGCCGGCGGTCTCGGGCATCACCGGGCTGATCAGCACCGCCACGTCGGCCAGGGTCTGCACCAGGGTGTTCAGCACCAGGTCCAGGCGGGCGGCCTGGGCCGGGTCCTTGGCCAGGGTCCAGGGCTCGCTCTTGACCACGAAGCGGTTGGCCTCGCCGATGAGGTGCCAGACCGCCATCAGGCCCTGGTGGAACTGGAAGGCCTGCATGTGGCGGGCGTATTCCTCCACCGTGCGGGCGGCCAGGCGGCGCAGGTCGCGGGCGTCCTCGGCCGGGGCCAGGGGCTCGGGCACCACCCCGCCGCGATACTGGGAGAGCATGTTCAGCACCCGGCTGAAGAGATTGCCCAGGTCGTTGGCCAGGTCGGCGTTGTAGCGCTCGACTAGCAATTCCTCAGAGAAGGCCGCGTCCAGGCCGAAGGTCATCTCCCGGAGCAGGAAATAGCGGAAGGCGTCCACGCCGTAGACCGCCGCCAGGTCCAGGGGCTTGACCACGTTGCCCAGGCTCTTGCTCATCTTGCCCGCGCCCACGTTCCAATAGCCGTGCACGTTCAGGTGCTGGTAGAGCAGCGCGTCCCGGGGCCGGCCCAGGGCCAGGGCCAGGGACATCAGCATGGTGGGCCAGTAGATGCCGTGGGGCTTCAGGATGTCCTTGGCGATGAGGTGCTGGGCGGCCGGCCAGTAGTGGCCGAAGAGCGGCCCGTCCGGGTATTCCACGCCGGTCATGTAGTTGATCAGCGCGTCGAACCAGACGTAGGTGACGAAGCGGTCGTCAAAGGGCAGCTCGATGCCCCAGGTGAGCCGGCTCTTGGGCCGGCTGATGCACAGGTCCTCCAGGCCCTGGTCCAAAAAGGCCAGCACCTCGTTCCTGTAGCGCTCGGGGCGGATGAAGTCCGGGTGGGCGGCGATGTGGGCCTTCAGGGCCTCGGCGTATTTGCCCATGCGGAAGAAGTAGTTCTCCTCCTCGATCCACACCGGCGGCTTCTGGTGGTCCGGGCAGTTGCCGTCCACCAGCTCCTTTTCGGTGAGGAAGCGCTCGCAGCCCACGCAGTAGTGCCCGCCGTAGCGGCCCAGGTAGATGTCGCCCGCCGCGTGCACCTTGGCCAGCACGTGCCGCACGGCCCGGACGTGCTCGGGGTCGGTGGTGCGGATGAAGTGGTCGGGGCTGATGCCCAGCTGGGGCCACAGGCTGCGGAACAGGCCGCTGATGCGGTCGGCGTACTGCTTGGGGGTGACGCCGGCCTTGGCGGCGGCCTCGGCGATCTTGTCGCCGTGCTCGTCGGTGCCGGTCTGGAAGCGGGTGTCATAGCCCAGCAGGCGGTGGAAGCGGGCGGCCACGTCGCAGACGATGGTGGAGAAGGCGTGGCCCAGGTGGGGCTCGGCGTTGACGTAGTAGATGGGGGTGGTGATGTAGAAGGCTTGGCTCATGGGCGTGTCCTCGGGCCTAGGCGACGTGGCCGTCGCGGTCTTTCACGAGCTTGTAGAGTTCGCCGACCAGGCCGGCCAAGAGGCGCAGGTGCCTGGCGGCGGCGTCGGTGCGGATGCGGGTGCCCAGGTCCACCGAGAGGCGTATCTCCTGGGCGCGGACGTTATCCGGGAACAGGACCCCGCTGACGCGCGCGCCCTTGAGGCTGACCCCGGTCAGGTTGCAGTCGGTGAGGTCCTGGCCGGAGAGGTTGGCCCCGCGCAAATAGGCCCCCGAGAGGTCCAGGCCGCGCAGGGCGTAGCCGCGCAGGTCCAGGTTGGCCAGGTTGGCCCCGCGCAGGTCCGGGGCCTGGCCGGCGGCGGCCAGGCGGTTGAACTCGTCGCGGCGCTCCTCGGCCAAGAGCGGGGGCTTGGGACGGGCGTTGACGTCATCCGCCATGGCGGCCATGGCTCATTCCTCCGGGCTGGGCGGGGCGCTCTCGCCGCCGCCCCCGCCGGAGCGGGGCCGGCGGCCGCGGCGGCGGCGCTTCTCGGACTCATCGCCATCCTCGGCCGGACCGCCCGCCGGGGCGGATGGGTTCTCGGCGCTCGGGGCGGACTCCGGGGCCGGGGCCGGCGGGGCTTCCGGAGCCGGGGCCGGGGCCGGGGCCGGGGCCGGCGGCGGCGGCA
>JAZDHW010000144.1:0-4765 GCA_043805555.1 Pseudomonadota bacterium | reverse complement strand
CTTCCGGGCGGGCCATGGACGGCCCGCCCGGAATGGCGCCAAATTAATTTTTGGCGCCATTCCGAGAACTTGCCAAAATTCACTTTTGGCAAGTTCCAAGAGGAGAAAGCCATGGATGGCTTTCTCCGACACACACCTAGATGGCGCAACCTTGCGGGATGGCCGCGCCATGGATGCGCAGCCAGCGGAACTTCCAGAACCCGCCCAGGTCGATGGTCAGCGCCGGGGCGGCCAGCATCAGGCCGTGGGGCAAAAACACCTCCACCCCGTTGACCTGGTGGCGTTGGTAAGCCAACTGCTGCTCGCTGGGCGGGGGGCCGGGCGCAACCTGCGCCGGGGTGGCCGCGCCTCAGCCCCGGGCCGGGCGCGGGGCGCTGACGGTGACCTGCCCGCCTTTTTGTTTTATGAAGTCAGCCGCTTGATCGTTTATCTGGATGCGCATGCCATTCTCCAATTTAGTTCACGCCATTAATGATAGAGATACTTGCACGCATTGCAAGGCCGGGAATTTTTCTGCACCGCGGTTGGGGATCGGCCTATCCTTAACTATAACCATATCGCTAGTAATTATTGGAGGTGGCCATGCCCCACGCCAACCAACCCCCCTGCGGCGGCGGCCTGCGACGCCGGGCCTTCCTGCGCCTCATGGGCCTGGGCTTCATCAGCCTGGGCGGCGGCGTCTCGGTGCTGCGCCAGGGCCTGGGCCTGGCCGGCGCGGCCACCGCCGCCGCCCCCCTGGCCACGCCCGAGGCCCGCCGTCTGCTGGATCTGGCCGCCGCGGGCTGGCCCGGCGTGAAGCTGGCCGAGGTCACCCCCAACGACCAGTTCTACCTGACCCATTACGACGGCGTGCCCCGGCCCGACCCTTCCACCTGGCGGCTCAGGGTGGAGGGCCTGGTGGACCGGCCCGACGTCTACACCCTGGCCGAAATCAAGGACCTGACCGACCACACCGCGCCGGTCACCCTGGCCTGCATCGGCAACCCGGTGGGCGGCACCGCCATCGGCAACGCGGTCTGGCAGGGGGTGACGCTCAAGAAGCTCCTGGAGCGCCACGGGGTCAAGGCCGGCGCGGTGGATCTGGTGCTCTATGCCGAGGACGGCTACAGCGACAGCTTTCCCGTCGGGATGGCCCTGGACGGCGAGTGCTTCCTGGCCTGGGGCATGAACGGCTCTCAGTTGCCCGCTGAGCACGGCTATCCCCTGCGGGCGGTGGTGCCGGGCATCTACGGCATGAAGAACGTGAAATGGCTGACCAAGCTGGAGGTGGCCGACCACGACCACCTGGGCTATTGGGAGGACAAGGGCTGGTCGGACACCGCCGTGATCCACACCATCAGCCAGGTGCTCATGCCCGCCGACGGGGCCAGGCTCCGGGCCGGCGACCAGGTGCTGGCCGGCATCGCCTTTGCCGGCCGCCGCGGCATCCGGAAGGTGGAGGTCTCCACCGACGGCGGCGACACCTGGCAAGCGGCCGAGCTCAAGGAGCCCCTGGGGCCCTTTGCCTGGCGGCTGTGGCGCTTCCAGTGGCAGGCCCAGCGCGGCTCCCACACCGTCAAGGTGCGGGCCACGGACGGCCAGGGCCAGTTGCAGGAGACCGGCGGCTTCTTCGCCCGCTCCTTCCCGGACGGGGCGCGGGGCATCCACGGCGTGGACGTCAGCGTGCGCTAGGAGCCGCAGCCTGCGGCAGCCTAGGTGTGTGTCGGAGAAAGCCATCCATGGCTTTCTCCTCTTGGAACTTGCCAAAAGTTAATTTTGGCAAGTTCTCGGAATGGCGCCCAAAAGTAATTTGGCGCCATTCCGGGCGGGCCGTCCATGGCCCGCTCGGAAGCCTGTCGGAGGATTACTCCGACAGGCTCCTAGTCGCCGTTCAAGCCTTCCTTGATGCCCAGGGCCTTGAGCTTCTTGTGCAGGTGGCTGCGCTCCAGGCCGATGGCCTCGGCGGTGGCGCTGACGTTGCCGTCGTTATCGTCCAGCTTCTGCTCCAGGTACAGGCGCTCGAAGGCGGCGCGGGCCTCCTTGAAGTCGGTGAGCGCCAGGGCCTGGGGCAGGCCGGCGGCGGCCGCCCCGGCCGGGGCCAGGCCCGGGGGCAGGTCGGCGATGCCGATCTCCGGGCCGGGACAGAGGATGACCAGGCGCTCCACCAGGTTCTTGAGCTCGCGCACGTTGCCGGGCCAGGAGTGGGCCTGCAATGCGGCCAGGGCGGCCGGGGCCATGGTCTTGGCCATGGCTCCAGTCTTGGCGGCCTGGGCGGCCAGGAACTCGGCCGCCAGGTCGGGGATGTCCTCGGGGCGCTCGCGCAGGGGCGGCACCGTGATGGGGATGACGTTGAGGCGGTAGTAGAGGTCCTCGCGGAAGCGGCCGGCGGCGATCTCGGCAATGAGGTCCTTGTTGGTGGCCGCCAGCACCCGCACGTTGACGCTGATGGTGCGGGTGCCGCCCACCCGCTCGAAACGCTGCTCCTGCAGGATGCGCAGGATCTTGGCCTGGGTCTTCAGGCTCATGTCCGCGATCTCGTCCAGGAAGAGCGTGCCCCGGTCGGCCAGGTCGAACTTGCCGCGCTTGCGGGCGGCCGCGCCGGTGAAGGCGCCCTTCTCGTGGCCAAACAGCTCGCTCTCGATCAGCTCCTCGGGGATGGCGGCGCAGTTGACGTCCACGAAGGGCTGGCCGGCCCGCGGGCTCTGGCGGTGGATGGCGTGGGCCACCAGCTCCTTGCCGGTGCCGTTGTCGCCGGTGATGAGCACCCAGGAGTCGGTGGGGGCCACCCGCTCGATGGCCTGGCGCACGGCGGCGATGGCCGGGCCGTGGCCGCCGAGCCGGGGCGGCTCGGACTTGGCCTTCAGGAGCAGGTTCTCCTCGGTCAGCCGTCCCATGGCCAGGGCGTTGCGCACCGACAGCAGGATCTTGTCCATGTCCAGCGGCTTCTCGATGAAGTCGTAGGCCCCCAGGCGGGTGGCCCTGACCGCCATCTCCACGCTGCCGTGGCCGCTGATCATGATCACCGGCAGGGCGGCCAGGCGTTTCTTCAGGCGCTCCAGCACCTCCAGGCCGTCGATGCCCGGCATCCAGATGTCCAGGAGCACCAGGTCCGGCGGGTCCTCGTCCACCAGGGCCAGGGCGCCGGCGCCGTCCTGGGCCAGGGAGACCTCGTAGCCCTCGTCGCCCAGGATGCCCTTGAGGGCCAGACCGATGGATTTCTCGTCATCCACCACCAGGATGTGGGCGCTCATGAATCCTCCCGGCCGGGGTGGGGCGTCGCGCGCTTATACTTTCATCGCCCAGCCGGGGCGCGGGGTCAAGGGGTTTTGGCCGCCGGGTTGGCGGCATGGCGCTGATCGGAGCGGCTTGGCGCGGCTCAGCGGCGGGCCGGGGCCGGGGCGGGGCGCAGGCCGTGCTGATGGCAGAGATCCTTCACCAGGGCCGGGCGCTCGCAGGGGGTCAGCTCGAAGTAGAGCCGGGAGCACATCAGGGCCGCGACGATCTCGCGCCAGACCAGGCGACGTTGGGGCGACATGGCGGACCTCCTTGTCCGGGGGTGCTCCCTCTATCGGCACAAGGGCGCAATAACTTGAGCGCTTGCGCCTTGCCTGCGAGCCCTTGCCGCGCGTGACAATCCCCGGCCGATGAGCGATGATCCCGGTAGCGCGACCCGCACCGCCCAGCCAAGGAGGGCATCATGACCCGCAGACTGTCCCGCCTGGCGTTGCCGGCCCTGTGCCTGGCCCTGATCCTGGCCGGCGGCGTGGTCCAGGCCGCCAATCCGGCCCCGGCCCCGGCCCCGACCATGCAGACCATCGGCCTCATCGGCGGGGTGAGCTGGGTCTCCTCGGCCGAGTACTACCGCCTGATGAACCAGATGGTCCAGGACCGCCTGGGCGGGCTGCACTCGGCCCAGGTGCTGATGTTCTCCATCGAATTCGGCGAGTTCTCCCAGCAGGAGCGCCTGGCCGACCGCGGCGACTGGGCCCCCCTGCGCCAGACCATGCTCGACGCGGCCCGGCGCCTGAGGCGCGGCGGGGCCGACTTCGTGGTCATCGCCTCCAACACCCTTAACTCCCAGGCCGAACTCATCGAGAGCCAGGTGGGCCTGCCGGTGCTGCACATCGCCGACGCCACCGGCGCGGCCGTGCAAAAGGCCGGCCTCAAGACCGTGGCCCTGTTGGGCACTTCCTACACCATGGAGCAGCCCTTCTACCGCGAGCGCCTGGCCAGGCACGGGGTCAAGGTGGTCACGCCCGACGCCCAGGAGCGCGCATACATCAACGCCGTCATCTTCGACGAGCTGTGCGCCGGCCGGTTCAGGCCCGAATCCCGCCATGGTTTCGTTAATATTATCGAACGGCTGGCCAAGGAAGGCGGGGCCCAGGGCGTCATCCTGGGCTGCACCGAGATCCCGCTGTTGGTCAGGCAGGCCGACGTGAGCATCCCCGTCTTCGACACCACGGCCATCCACAGCGACGCGGCGGTGCGGCGCGCCCTGGCCGGCAAGTAGCACCGGGCCGGCTCGATAGGAGCCTGTCGGAGTAATCCTCCGACAGGCTTCCGGGCGGGCCATGGACGGCCCGCCCGGAATGGCGCCAAATAAATTTTTGGCGCCATTCCGAGAACTTGCCAAAATTCACTTTTGGCAAGTTCCAAGAGGAGAAAGCCATGGATGGCTTTCTCCGACACACACCTAGTAGCGCCCCCAGGCCAGGCTCTTGTGCAGCCAGCCGGTCTCGCCGTCGTCGTGGCGCACTTCAAGCCAGTTGCCCTTGCGGCCGAT
>JAZDHW010000143.1:0-12193 GCA_043805555.1 Pseudomonadota bacterium | reverse complement strand
GCTCATCGGCGGGGCGGCCGCGCCGGGCATGATCGGCGGCGCGGGATTCAGCAAGATGGCCGTGGCCGTGCCCCTGGGCCCGGTGACGGTGAAGCGCTTCGGCGATGACGTTTGCCTGCGGGCGCGGGTGGCGGGTTGACCAAAGCGGAATTTTGGGGCAATGAAGGTGGGGAAAGGGACGGCATGCGGCGAATCGTGAAATACAGCGTGAGGGTGAAGCCCTCTTTATGAAGGGGCGGGGTTTACCCCCGCCCGCTGGCGGCGGTAACTGCATGACGGGAAAGCGTGCGGGCCGTATGCGAAAAACCGTTTTTGTCATAATGCCGTTTTCAACCAACCTTCAATGGGTGTATGAGGAAATAATAATTCCAGCATGCCGCGCTATCAATGTCGGGGTAACAAGGGCAGATGATATCCTTCACCAGAGGAATGTATTACGTGACATTGTTGAAGGTCTTGTCTATTCTGACCTGATAATAGCTGACTTAACTGATAATAACCCAAATGTATATTACGAATTGGGTGCTGCCCAGGCTCTAATGCGTCCAGTTATAATATTGACCCAGAGCATTGATTCACTACCCTTTGACCTTCGTTCTCATCGAATTATGAAATACTCTAACGATCGTGAAAAAAGTAAAGATTATGTAGCAAGATTAACAACAACGTTGCAGGAGACCTTGAAGGTAACTATTGAAACAAGCTCTCCAATTGCCGAATATTTTCCGACTCCATTTTCTGCGAGATTGATTCAAGCTAATCGTCATGCTAAGCCGATCGGGGAGATGTATCTATTTAAAAACGGATCTGATGCTACAATTATTGGTAGGGGTGAATTGCACCTAGGCCTTACAATAGAGCCATCATATCCTATTAAAACAATTAATTGGGGATCAGCGGTTACTGGGTGGGGATGGGACGGCAATGATACCGTGTCCGCAGAGTATACTGGCCAAGGTGCTTTTATATTGCGAGACTTGGCCCCTAATGCAATGGGAGATATCAGGGGCACGCCATATGTTAGAACAACGCATGCCGAGCTTATTTACTTTGATTTATATATGTGGAAAATTTTCCCAACACAGGCGTTTCAAAAAACGGAATCCGGCGGGAGATATTCTGGCATTTTATATTATCCAGTAGCCTTTCTTGAGCAGGTACCAAAAGAGCCGATACAATGGTTAGCTAGTACATCATGATAGTTTAGGGATAATCAGTCATGTTCACCGGCTTGATCGAAGGCACCGGGCGCATCGCCCGCATCACCCCCCAGGGTCCGGACGCGGTCCTGGTCATCGTCCCGCCCTGGCCGCTCGCCGAGGCCGTGCTGGGCGAGTCGGTGGCGGTCAACGGCGCCTGCCTCACCGTGACCAAGGTCACCGGCGACGGCTTCTGCGTGGACGTCTCGGCCGAGAGCCTGGCCCGCACCACCCTGGGGGCGCTCAGGCCCGGCGCGGCCGTCAACCTGGAGCGGGCCATGAAGCTGGGCGAGCGCCTGGGCGGCCACCTGGTCAGCGGCCACGTGGACTGCGTGGGCAGCCTGGCCCGGCGGGAGCGCCTGGGCTCCTCCACCCGGCTGTGGATCGCCATCCCGGCCGAGCACCTGCGCCTCTTGGTGGAGAAGGGCTCGGTGGCCGTGGACGGCGTCAGCCTGACCGTCAACCAGGTGGGGGCCGACGGCTTCGGGCTCAACATCATCCCCCACACCCTGACCGCCACCACCCTCCAGCTTGCCAAGGAGGGTGATTCTGTTAATATTGAAACCGACCTCATCGGCAAGTATGTGGCACGCCTTCTTAATCGGGACGAAGGCACGCCGCCGGCCAAGGGCGGGCTCTCGCGCGAGGACCTGGCCCGCATGGGGTTCTAGGCGTTTCCACAGCCCCGACGGAGCCTACACATCATGGCCCTGGCCAGCATTGATGAGGCCATTCAGGACATAAAAGCCGGCAAGATGGTCATCCTGGTCGACGACGAGGACCGGGAGAACGAGGGCGACCTGACCATGGCCGCCGAAAAGGTCACGCCCGAAGCCATCAACTTCATGGCCACCCACGGCCGCGGCCTGATCTGCCTCAGCCTCACCCCGGACCGGGTGGAGCAGCTTAATCTGCCCATGATGGTGCGCGACAACCAGTCGCCCTTCAACACCGCCTTCACCGTCTCGGTGGAGGCCCGGCGCGGGGTGACCACCGGCATCAGCGCCCATGACCGCGCCCGCACCGTGCAGGCCGCCGTGGCCCCGGATGCGGTGCCCGACGACCTGGTCAGCCCCGGCCACATCTTCCCCCTGCGCGCCCGGCGCGGCGGGGTGCTGGTGCGCACCGGCCAGACCGAGGGCTCGGTGGACCTGGCCCGCCTGGCCGGTCTCTACCCGGCCGGCGTGATCTGCGAGGTCATGAGCGACGACGGCACCATGTCGCGCATGCCCGACCTGGAGAAGTTCGCGGAAAAATGGGGCATCAACATCGTCACCATCCGCGACCTGGTCTCCTACCGCATGCGCAACGAGTCTTTCGTGCACCGCGAGGCCGAGGTGAGGCTCCCCACCGAGTTCGGCGAGTTCACCGCCATCGCCTACACCAACGACGTGGACCACATGGAGCACGTGGCCCTGATCAAGGGCGACGTGAGCGGCGAGGCCCCGGTGCTGGTGCGGGTGCACTCCGAATGCCTGACCGGCGACATCTTCCACAGCCGGCGCTGCGACTGCGGCGAGCAACTGGCCAGCGCCCTGCGCACCATCGACGCCGAGGGCCGCGGCGCGCTGTTGTACATGAAGCAGGAAGGCCGCGGCATCGGGCTGATCAACAAGCTCAAGGCCTATGAGCTGCAAGACCAGGGTTGCGACACCGTGGAGGCCAACGAGGCCCTGGGCTTTGCCGCCGATCTGCGCGACTACGGCATCGGGGCCCAGATCCTGGCCGACCTGGGGATCAAGCGCATGCGCCTGCTGACCAACAACCCCAAGAAGATGGTCGGCTTGGAGGGCTACGGCCTCTCGGTGGTGGAGCGGGTGCCCATCGAGATCGCGCCCCGCCCGGAGAACGAGCGCTATTTGCGCACCAAGTGCGTCAAGATGGGCCACCTGCTCAGCCTGCGCGATTAGGGCGCGCGGTGGAGTAAACAAGAGATTGCCGCGTCGCAACCCCGCGGGTTGCTCCTCGCAATGACAGAAATGGCGGGATGCGCCCAAGGTGGGGCGTGCGACCAGCGCCGTCGCCACGGAATCGGAGCAAAACGGACCGGCGGGGCCTAGCCCCATGACCCACGGGGAAAAATGCCACCAGGGAGAATGACGATGGCCAAGGTGATTGAGGGACTCTTACAGGCCCAGGGCATGCGCTTCGCCCTGGTGGTGGGCCGCTTCAACGACTTCATCGGCAGCAAGTTGGTGGAAGGCGCGTTGGACACCCTCAAACGCCACGGCGCCGACCCCGACGACATCGCCGTGGCCTGGGTGCCGGGAGCCTTCGAGATCCCCCTGGCGGCCCGCAAGCTGGCCATGAGCGGCAAGTACGACGCGGTCATCGCCCTGGGCGCGGTGATCCGCGGCTCCACGCCGCACTTTGATTACGTGGCCGCCGAGGTGAGCAAGGGTGTGGCCCACGTGGGCCTGGAGACCGGGGTGCCGGTCATCTTCGGCGTGCTGACCACCGACACCATCGAGCAGGCCATCGAGCGCGCCGGCACCAAGGCCGGCAACAAGGGCGCGGACGCGGCCCTGTCGGCGGTGGAGATGGTGGACCTGCTGCGCAAGCTAGGCTAGGGCCCCGGCGCTTTAGCGCCGCATCCGCGGGCCCGGCCCGCCACCAACGGATCATCAGCGGCCGCGCGCCGCATCGCCCACGCAGGCCAGCCTGCGCCGGCCGTCACGGGGAACACATGGGCGAACGCCGCCAAAGCCGCGAATTGGCGCTGAAGGTGCTCTACCAGATGGAGCACACGCCCACGAGCGCCGAGACCGCGCTGAAAACCTTCGAGGAGAACTTCACCGCGCCGGCCAGGCAGCGCAGCTATGCCGAGCGCCTGGTCAAGGGCATCGAGGCCCACCGCGAGGCCATCGACCAGGCCCTGGAGGCGGCCAGCCGGCGCTGGAAGCTCAACCGCATGCCCCAGGTGGACCGCAACATCCTGCGGGTGGCGGCGTTTGAGATGCTCTTCGGCGAGGGCAAGGTGCCGCCCAAGGTGGCCATCAACGAGGCGGTGGAGCTGGCCAAGCGCTACGGCGGCGACGAGTCGCCGGGCTTTGTAAACGGCGTGCTGGATTCGCTCTTGAACCACCAAACCCAGGGCCCGGCCGCCGCCCCCGGCGACTAGGCCGCCCGAGCGGGACGGGGCCATGACCACCTCGCCCACCTTCCGCAACCTGGACCAGGCCAAGCAGGACCGCATCCTGGACGAGGCTTTGAGCGAGTTCGCGGCCAAGGGCTACGGCCAGGCCTCTCTGAACGTGCTGGTGGCCCGGCTCGGCATCGCCAAAGGCTCAATCTTCCAATACTTCCGCGACAAGGCCGGCCTGTTCCGCCTGGTCTTCGACTTTGCCGTGGGCCAGGTCAAGGGCCACCTGCGCCAGGTGCGCGGGGCCACCCAGGGCCAGGACGTCTTCCGCCGTTTGGAAGAGAGCCTGGTGGCCGGCCTGGAGCTGATCCAGCAGAAGCCGCGCCTGTTGCGCCTGTATTTGCGCATCGTCTACGAGGGCGACGTGCCCCTGCGCGGCCAACTCCTGCAATCCATCCGCCTGTTCTCGCGCGAATACATCCTGGAGCTCCTGGCCGAGGGCCAGGCCCGGGGCGAGCTGCGCCCGGACCTGGATCCCGAGCTGGCCGCCTTTGTGGTGGACGCGGTGCTGGAGCGCTTTTTGGTGGCGCGCAGCCTGGAATACCTGGACGCCGGCCTGGGCCTGCACGGGGCCGAGCCGGCCGAGGCCCGCCGCCTGGCCGGCCAGTTGGTGGACGTGCTGCGCCGGGGCCTGGGGGCGGACTGATGGCCTGGCTCATTGTGGTGGCGGTGGCGGCCGAGGCCGGGCTGCTGGCCCCGCGCCTCATGCCCGCGCCGGCCCAGGCCGGCCGGCCGGCCTGGCGGGGCCGCATCGCCGGGCGCGAGATATTGCTCGTATTGGGCGGCCTGGGGCTCGTCAACACCGCCCAGGCGGTGACCGCGGCCCTGGAGCGCGAGCCCGATATCGACGCCGTCATCAACCTGGGCTGCGCCGGGGCCTATGCCATGAGCGGCCTGGGCCTGGGCGACGCGGCCCTGGCCACGGAATGCGTGCTGGCCGACTGGGGCGTGGCCGCGGCGCGCGGCTGGCGGTCCCTCAATGCCCTGGGCCTGCCCCTGGGCCAGGGGCCGGACGGCGCGCCCCGCTATCACCGCTGGCCCTGCGACCCCGGCCTGGCCCAGCTCTTCCTGGCCGCCAACCCGGCCCTCGCCAGCGGGGTCTTCAACAGCGTGGTGCAGGTCTCCGGCGACGCCCCGGCGGCGGCCGCGCTGGAGGCCCGCTGGGGGGCTGTCATCGAGGAGATGGAAGGCGCGGCCGCGGCCCAGGTGGCCGCCCACTACGGCCGGCCCTTTGCGGCCCTGCGCGGGGTGAGCAATATCGCCGGCATGCGCGAGCTGGACATCAGGGCCGGGGCCGAGGCCGCGCAAATGGCCTTCCTGCGCCTGGAGGAGATGCCATGAGCGCCGCCGCCCCCGCCCCCCGCGAGCTGACCTTCGGCTTTTCGCCCTGCCCCAACGACACCTTCGCCTTCCACGCCCTGGCCCATGGCCTGGTGGGCGCGCCCGGCGTCGCCATCCGGCCCTTCCTGGCCGACGTGGAGGAGCTGAACCGCCGGGCGCTGGGCGCCGAGCTGCCCCTGACCAAGCTCAGCTTCCACGCCCTGGCCCACGTGCAAGACCGCTACGTGCTGCTGCGGGCCGGCGCGGCCCTGGGCCGGGGCTGCGGCCCCCTGGTGGTGGCCCGGCCGCAGGACACCGGCCTGGACCTGAGCGCGGTGACCATCGCGGTGCCGGGCCGGCTCACCACCGCCCATCTGCTGCTGAGCCTGTATCTGGCAAAATCCCCGGCGGTGGAGCCGCTCATTTTCAGCGAGATCATGCCGGCCGTGGCCGCCGGCAAGTTCCGGGCCGGGCTGATCATCCACGAGGGGCGCTTCACCTATCAGGAGCACGGCCTGGTGCAGTTGATCGACCTGGGCCAGTGGTGGGAGCAGACCACCGGCCTGCCCATCCCCCTGGGCTGCATCGCCGCCCGGCGCGACCCGGGCCGCGAGACCGGCCTGGCCCTGGAGCGGGCCTTGGCCGAGAGCGTGCGGGCGGCCTGGGCCGAGCCGGCCGCCAGCCGCGGCTACGTGCGGGCCCACGCCCAGGAGCTGGAGCCGGCCGTGCTGCAGGGGCACATCGACCTGTACGTGAACCGGTTCACCGCCGACCTGGGCCAGGAGGGCCTGCACGCCGTGGCCGAGGCCCTGGCCCGGGGCCGCGCCGCCGGCCTGCTGCCGGCCAGCGACCTGCCGTTGACCTGGTAAGTCGCGTGCCGCGACGGCCGTATACGGGTCGGGGTCGCGTGCCGCGACAGCCGTATACGGGTCGGGTGAGGTCGAACCAGGAACAAACCGCGCCCGCTCCCGTAGAAGCCTTGTTGTAGAAAGCACGGGCGGGGATCACCTCGGCCGGCTGGCAGCCAGCGGAAATAAAACAGCCAGGCGGCGCGGGCCGTCCGGCTGAGGTAATAGGCCGCCCTTCCCGCATTGCGGGCGGCGGGCGGCGGGGGCGGGGCCTCAGACCACCGTGTCCACGGTGGTGCCCATCCCGGGCTCCGGCTCCGGCTCCGGCGGCGCGGACGAAGTCGGCGGCGCGGGCGGCGGAGGCGGGGGCGCGGCCTCGACCGGGGGCTGTGGCGGCGGGGGCACGTCGCCGGTGTCCGAGGCCGGATAAAACGTCGCTGTGGTGGGATCGAAGACTACCGGCATGGTAACCACCTCCTACGCCTATGATAATGGGCGGGTCTTTCGCGGTCAAGCCCATGTGCTCTATAATAGGGCGGTCTGAGGTCCGTCCGGCGGGGCGCGTTAGGCCCGGCGCCCGGAAGGACACGTTTTAGCTTTGACGGCCGCCCGGTCCTGGGCTACAAATACGCCCAGCGGTCAGGGGTATACGCGGCCGCTAACTATTCCAGGCCCGGCCCGCGGCAGCGGGCGGCGCCGCAGGTGAAAGGTTGCGTCCCCAGTTGGACCCCGAACCCCGACGAGGCCTCTTCCAACGTTTCCGTGGCATCCTGGGCGGCTCGCGCCCCAACTCCGGCCACGACCTTGAGCATGAAATCCAGGAACTGGTGGGCCGGGGCGAGGCCGAGGGCCTCATCAGCCACCGCGAAGGCCAGATGATCGACGCGGTGCTGGAGCTGGACGAGACCACCGCCGGCCAGGTCATGGTGCCGCGCACGGACATGGTCACCCTGTCGGTGAGCGCCTCGATGGAAGAGACCATCCAGGTCATCGTGACCTCGGGCCACTCCCGCATCCCGGTCTACGCCGAGGACCTGGACCACATCGTGGGGGTGATCCACGCCAAGGACCTGCTCTCCTTCTGGGGCAAGGAAGGCGACGCCCTGGACTTGAAGGCCATCTTCCGCAGGCCGGTCTTCGTGCCCCAGTCCATGCCGCTCAACCAGCTCCTGGCCGCCTTCGAGCGCCATCGCAGCCACCTGGCCATCGTGGTGGACGAATACGGCGGCACGGCCGGGGTGGTCACCCTGGAGAACGTGCTCGAGGAGATCGTGGGCGACATCGAGGACGAGTACGACCAGGCCGAGGAGCTGGTCAGCGACGGCCCGGACGGCTCGCTCATCGCCGACGCCCGCCTGGGGGTGGACGAACTCAGCGAGCGCCTGGGCCATGAGCTGCCCGACGAGCTGCCCGAGGGGCGCTTCGAGACCGTGGGCGGGTTCGTCACCACCTTCCTGGGCCGGGTGCCCAAGCCGGGCGAGGAGGTGGTCCACGGGCCGGTGCGCCTGGTGGTGACCGGGGCCGACGAGCGCCGGGTGACCCAGGTCCAGGTCTACCTCAGCCAGGCCGAGCACGCGGCCAACGGAGGCTGAGCCGGCCTTGCCCAAGCTTCCAGCCTGGTTGCCGGGGTTGCGTCCGGCCCTGATCGCCCCGGCCGCCGGCGCGCTGTCGGCCCTGGCCTTCCCGACTTGGGACCTCTGGCCCCTGGCCCTGGTGGGCCTGGCGCCGCTGTTTTGGCTGGCCCGCACCCTGCGGCCGCTGCCGGCCGTCATCGCCGGCTGGCTTTTTGGCGTGGGCCTGGGCGCGGCCCAGTTGCACTGGCTCACGGTGGTCATGACCGTCTACGGCGGCCTGGCCTGGCCCCTGGCGGGGCTGTTGCTGCTGGGCCTGGCGGGCATCGTGGCCATCTATCCCGCGGCCTGGGCCGGGCTCATGGCCTGGTCCCGGGTGGGGCCGGCCGGGGCGGTGCTGTTGGGCGCGGCGCTCTGGGCCGGGCTGGAGTGGGTGCGCGGCTGGCTCTTCACCGGCTTCCCCTGGCTGCCGCTCAGCGCGGCCCTGACCAGCCGGCCGGCCCTGATCCAGAGCGCGGAGCTGTGGGGGGCCACCGGGCTCTCGGCCATGGTAGCGCTGATCAACGGCCTCATCGCCTGCGCCGTGCTGCCCGGCGGCGCGGCCGGCCCAGGCCGGCCCCGGCGCTGGGCGGCCCTGGGCCTGGCGGCTATACTCCTGGCCGGCGGCTGGTGGGCCGGCGCGGCGCGCATGGCCGCGGTGGAGCGCCTGGCCACGGATGCGCCCCGGCTCACGGTCAGCGTGGCCCAGGCCGGCATCGGCCAGGACCAGCTCTGGCGGCCGGAGATGCGCCTGACGGTCATCCGGCGCTATGTGGAGCTGACCCAGGCCCAGGCCCCGGCCGCCAGCGCGGGCGCACCGCCCTGGCTGGCGGTCTGGCCCGAGTCCGCGGCCCCGTTCTATTTCCTGCTTCAGGCGCGCGAGAGCGCCCCGGTGCTCCAGACGGCCGCCGAACTGGGGGCCTACGTGGCCCTGGGCTCCAACGGCATGGTGGACCGCGGCCCGCCGCTCAAGGCCAGCAACCGGGTCTGGCTGGTGGGGCCCCAGGGCCGGCCGGAGGGGCATTATGACAAGGTGCACCTGGTGCCCTTTGGCGAGTACGTGCCCTTGCCCGATATTTTCTTCTTCGCCCGGGCCGTGGCCGGGCTGGGCATCGACTTCGTGCCGGGCCGGGTGGGCGACACGCTTTCCGTGGGCGGGGTCAAGGTCGGGCCGCTGATCTGCTACGAATCGATTTTTCCGGAGCTGGCCCGGGCCCAGCGGCAGTTGGGGGCCGTGCTGCTCATCAACCAGACCAACGACGCCTGGTACGGCCGCACCGGGGCCAGTTATCAACATATGAGCCACCTGCGCCTCAGGGCGGTGGAGAACCGGGTGGCCGTGGCCCGGGCCGCCACCACCGGCGTGAGTTGCTTCGTGCTGCCCGATGGCGCGGTGACCCACGCCACCGAATTGTTCACCCCGGCCGCCGCCACCCGGGAGTTGCCGCTGCTGAAACTGCCCACCCTGTTCACCGCCACCGGCGATGTGGCCGGCCCCCTGGGCCTGGCCCTGGGCCTGGCGGCCACGGTCTGGCTGGGTCCGGGACGGCGCCGCAGAAAGCGAGAGGACTAGCCGATGTTTGAGGAACTCAAGGACAAGCTGGCCGCCCTGCGCCCCCGCCTGGACACCCTCCGGGAGTATCTTTGACCCGGAGACCAAGCGTCAGCGCCTGGCCGAGCTGGACAAGGTCATCGCCAAGCCCGGCTTCTGGGACGACCAGGCCGGGAACAAGGAGGTGATGCGCCAGCGGGCCGAGTTGGAGCAGGGGCTGAAGGCCATCGACCACCTGGCCGGCGCCTATGACGACGCCGAGGTGCTCCTGGAGCTGGCCGGCGAGGAGCAGGACAAGGCCACCGGCAAGGAGGCGGCCGAGGCCATCGACGAGCTGGAGCGCGGCCTGGCCCGGCTGGAGGCGGCCCGGCTCCTGGGCCAGCCCGAGGACGCGCTCAGCGCCATCGTCAACATCAACGCCGGGGCCGGCGGCACCGACGCCCAGGACTGGGCCCAGATGCTCCTGCGCCAATACAGCCGCTTCGCCGAGCGCCAGGGCTTCCAGGTGGTCTTGATCGACTTGCAGGAGGGCGAGGAGGCGGGCATCAAGAGCGCCACCATCGAGGTCAACGGCTACCAGGCCTACGGCCAGCTCAAGGGCGAGACCGGCATCCACCGCCTGGTGCGCATCAGCCCCTTTGACGCCAGCCACCGCCGCCACACCGCCTTCGCCTCGGTCTTCGTCTCGCCCCAGGTGGACGAGGACATCGAGATCGAGATCAAGGACGCCGATTTGCGCGTGGACGTGTTCCGGGCCTCCGGGGCCGGCGGCCAGCACGTGAACAAGACCTCCTCGGCCGTGCGGCTGACCCACCTGCCCACCGGGGTGGTGGTGCAGTGCCAGAACGAAAAGAGTCAGCACCGCAACAAGGAGCTGGCCATGAAGGTGCTGCGGGCCAGGCTCTATGAGATGGAGCTGGCCAAGCGCGAGGCCGAGAAGAAGCAGATCCACGACAGCCACCAGGAGATCGCCTGGGGCAGCCAGATCCGCTCCTACGTGCTGGCCCCCTACCGCCTGGTCAAGGACCACCGCACCGGGGTGGACGTGGGCAACGTGGACGCGGTGCTGGACGGCGACCTGGACGCCTTTGTGCAGGCCTTCCTGGTCTGGCGGGCGGGGGCCACCCAGGGCTGAGGCGGGGCCTGCCCGGCCTACACCCGGCGCTCGTAGGTGGCGCCGCTGTCGTCCTCATCAGGCATTGGCGGGCCCAGCACCTCGAAAAGGGCGCGCACCATCACCGGGTCCCAGAGCAGGCCGGCGTCTTCCTGGACCACCTCGCGGGCGGCGGTGTCGCCCATGGGCGGGGTGGAGCCGTAGCCGTAACGCAGGTTCAGGTAGGCGTGCACGGTGGCCACCAGGCGGGCCTCGGCCGGGATGGTCTGGCCCTTGAGGCCGTCGGGATGGCCGCTGCCGTCCAGGTGCTCGTGGTGGTGGCGCACCACCGGGATGATGTGGTGCAGCACCTCCACCCGGCCCAGCAGGCGCGCGCCCAGGGTGGGGTGCTCGGCCTCCAGGTTCACCGGCCGCTGGTCCGGGGGCTCGGGCCAGCCGGCCAGGCTGAGCGGCGCGGCCAGGTAGCCCACGTCGTGGAAGAGCGCGCCCAGGTAGACGGTGCGGCTGGCCTCGTCGGGCCAGCCCAGGCGGCGGGCCACCTTCTCGCAGAGCTTGGCCAGTTGGCGGCCATGGTCCAGCAGGGCCGGGTTGACCAGCTTGTAAAAGTCCATGAGCAGGTAGGTGACGTTGATCAGGGCGGTCTGGACGCCCAGGCTCGGTCCGCTGTTATCCTGGTTGGGCATGCGGGCTCCCCCACGCGGTCTGCGGAGAATTTACATCGCCTGTCACAGTATGGCAACTGGTCAGGTTAGGCCGCATGGGCTATACTGAATGACTGCCGTATCAGGTTTGCTGGGCGGCTACTCGGACGCCGCCAGGGATCTTTCAGCCCATGAAGAAGTTGCGCATCGTTTGCCTGGTCCTGGGGACGGCCCTGTGCCTGGCCTCGTCCCTGTGGGCGGCCGCCGGCCCGGAGGAAGGGCTGGAGCAGGAGATCAGCCGCGCCCTGACCCAGGGGCGCGACCTGGAGGCCTGCCAACTGGCCCTGAAGATGCAGCCCTACAAGGGCACGCCGGGCTATGATCGCGCAAAAGCGACGCTTTTGGCCCGCGGCATCTCGCTGGAAGCCCCGCTGGACTCCTATACCATCAAGCGCATGATCGAGTTGCAGAACAAGCTGGAGGCCGAACGCTCCCAGCGCGGGGCCTTGCCGGACGTGGGACCGCGGGCCGATCACCCGGACGCCTGGGGCAACCCCCTGCGGGTGGAGATCATCACCCGGCGCACCTTCGTCTACATGATCCGCTCGTCCGGGCCGGACCAGCGCTTCATGACCGACGACGACCTGGCCATCGGCGTGCGCGATAACGCCGGCCACCCGGCCGCCGAGCGCAACCTGACCCCCGGCATGTCCAGCCCGGATCCCTTGCCGGGCGGCCCAGATACGCCCACCGGCAGCAGCAGCGGC
>JAZDHW010000142.1:0-3319 GCA_043805555.1 Pseudomonadota bacterium | reverse complement strand
CCCAGACATTTTTCTTGCCGTCAGGGGCGTGCTGACACAATGAGAGCAGGCTTGAGCCCCCGGCGGTCAAGGGCTGGCCTGGCCAGCTCGTGAAACCCTTGACCGCCGGGGGCCAAGCCTGCTACCGGCTCCCATTCTTATTTGGCTAGCAAACGGATAGTGTTAACAGGCCCTAGCCGGGCTGGCCCAGGATCTCGCGAATCTTCAGCTCCAGCTCCGCGATGGAAAACGGCTTTTGCAGAAAGCCCGCGCCGGTCTGGCCCAGGCAAGACGGCGGCAGCGCGGCCTCGGTGTAGCCGGAGATGAACAGCACCTGGGCCTCCGGGTGCAGGGCGCTGATCTGCTCCACCAATTGGGGGCCACTCAGGCCGGGCATGACCATGTCGCAGATCACCAGGTCCAGCGGCCCCGGCTGGACGTTGGCCAGTTCCACGGCCTGGTGCCCGTCGGCCGCCTCCAGCACCCGGTAGCCGGACAGGCTGAGGCTCTCGGCGATGAGGTCGCGCACGTCCGGATCGTCCTCGGCCAGCAGGATGGTCTCCGAGCCGCCCAGGCGGGCGGCGGGCGGGGGCAAGGGCGGCTCTGTCGGGGGCGCTTCGCCGGCCGGGGGCAGGTAGACGTTGAAGACAGTGCCCTGGCCCGGCTCGCTGTACACGCCCAGGCCGCCGCCCAGCTTTTTGATGGTGCTGTAGACCACCGCCAGGCCCAGGCCGGTGCCCTTGCCGGCCTCCTTGGTGGTGTAAAAGGGCTCGAAGATGTGGCCCAGGGTCTCGGCGTCCATGCCGCAGCCGGTGTCGCTGACGGAGATGAGGGCGTAGCGCCCCGGCTTCAAGTCCATGAACTGGCTGATGTGGTCCGGGCCGACTTCCTTGGCGCAGGTCTCGATGATCAGGCGGCCGCCCTCGGGCATGGCGTCCAGGGCGTTTACCACCAGGTTCCTGATGATCTGCTCGATCTGGGCGGCGTCGCCCAGGGCCGGCTCCAGGTGCTCGGCCAGGCTGATGCTGAGCGCCACGTTACCGGGGATGAGCGGGTGCAGCAGCTCGCCCAGGCCCTGCACCACGGCGTTGAGTTCCACCCGGCCCTTTTCCTGGGCGCGGTGGCTGCTCAGGGTGAGGAGCTGCTTGACCAGGCGCGCGCCGCGCTCACCCGCCGCGCCGATCTTGGCGATCTGCGCGCGCAGCCTGGGGTCGTCGCCGGCGAACTTGGCCGCCAGGTCGCTGTGTCCGCGTATGATGAGCAGCAGGTTGTTGAAGTCGTGGGCCACGCCGCCGGCCAGGCGGCCGATGGCCTCCATCTTCTGGGCCTGCAAAAGCTGCTGCTCCATCTGCTTGTGCGCGGTTACGTCGTGGACGAAGCTCAGGGAGGCGGCCTGGCCATCCCAGACGATGGGCACGCTGCTGGCGGTGGCCCAGCGCATCTCGCCGTTCTTGCGGATGATGCGGAAGGGCCGGGTCTCGGCCACGTTATGGCCCGCGAAAACCCGCTCATGCATGGCGCGCACCAGCTCCCGGTCCTGCTCGTGCACCATGCTCAGGTAGGGCTGGCTGGCCAGCTCGGAGCGGCTGTAGCCGGTCAGGTCCATGAGGCTGGGGTTGGGGAACTTAATGCGCCAGTCCTGGCCGATGAAGATGGCCGCATTGGCGTTCTCCACCACCAGGCGGTACTTCTCCTCGGACTCGCGCAGGGCCTCCACCGCCTGGTTGTGCCGGGTGACGTCGCGCAGGATCACCAGGTTGCCCTGGGGACGGCCCGCGGCGTCGTGGAAGCAGGAGGCCGAGAGCTGGATGCTGAGCAGGCGGCCGTCCTTGGTCAGGCGCTGGGTGTCGAAGGCGATGATCTTCCGGCCGCTGGCTATGCTGGCGATGGCGGCCTCCACCTGGCGTTTCTCCGTCTCCGGCACATAGGGCGCCTCGCGGCCCAGCATCTCCTCCAGCGACCAGCCGAAGGTCTCGCAGAAGGCCGGGTTGGCGTAGGTGACCCGGCCGGCCAAGTCATAGACCATGATTGGGTCTGGCGAGACCTCCAGCATGCGGCGGTAGCGCTCCTGGCTCTGCTGCAGGGCGGCCTCGGCCTTCTGGCGCTCGCTGATGTCCAGGTAGATGGACAGCATCATCTGCGCGCCGCCCAGGTCGATGACCTCGGCGAACCAGAGCATGACCAGCACCGCGCCGTCCTTGGTGCGCCGGCGCACCTCCCGGCCGCGTAGGCGGCCCTGGCGGCGCAGTGTCTCCAACCCGGCCTGGCGCTCGGCCGGCTCCACCCACAGGCCCAGCTCCAGGCCGGTGCGGCCCAGCACCTCGGCGCGGTCAAAGCCGGTGGCCTGCAGGAAGGCCTCGTTCACCTCCACCAGGCGGTCCTCGTCAGAGGTGCCCAGCAGCATCCAGACCGGGCTGGAGCGGAAGGCCTTGGCGAACTTTTCCTCGGAAAGCTCCAGGGCTTGCTGCATCTGCTTGCGGGCGGTGATGTCGTGGAAGATGGCCTGATAGCCCTGCGCCGCGCCGTCCGGGCCGCGCTTGACCGCGGCGCTGACCTCGAAATGAAGCTCCCGGCCGCGCCTGCCGCGCAGGGTCATCTCATAGGCCTGCACCCCGCCGCTGGACGCCAGCGCGGCCTGGAAGCGCGGCCAGTCCTCCGGTTCGCCCATGATGTCGGCGGCGGTCAGGAGTTTGGTTTCGCCGGCGTCGTATTCCAGTGCCCGGCCGGCGGCCGGGTTCATGGCCAGGATCTCGCCGCCCGGGGCAAAGACCAGGATGCCGTCCTGGGAGCCGGTGAAGATGGAGCGGTAGCGCTCCTGGCTGGCCCGCAGGCGCTCCTGGGAAAGCTTCAGGTCCAGGAAGACCGGCCGGATCAGGGTGATGCCCCCGGCCATCAGGGCCGAGGTGGCCAGGGCGATCATCTCTTCCAGCAGGCCGGCTTGGCTCACCGCGCCGTCCTGGCTCAGCAGGGCCAGCAGCACGGTGGCGCGGCGGAAGGCCATGAAGGCCAGGGCCGCCACCACCAAGAGCCAGGCCCGGTAGCGGCCGGTGAGGCGGATCAGGCGCAGGGCCTGGACGGCCGCGGTGATTTGCAGGCCCAGGGATAGGCCGACCCCCACAGTCAGGACTGGTGCATCCATGGCCACCCTTCGGAGCGGACGTTTTCGCTGCGGGGGGCTCCGGCACAGCCCCCCGGCCCGCCGATGCGTGGGGGCCGGCGAAGACGGGCGCCGGACCGGGGGGACCGTCCCGCGCCCGCCAGGGCCGGCCGGTTAGAAGTTCCTGAAGTCGGCCTCCTCCAGGGGGATGACCTTGCGCGCGTCCGGGCGGCCGGCGGCGGC
>JAZDHW010000141.1:0-17434 GCA_043805555.1 Pseudomonadota bacterium | reverse complement strand
CGCGCCGGGCTTGGCCGGGGCGGCGGGTGTGCCGGGGGCGGCCGGAGCGCCGGGGCCGCCGGGCGCGCCGCCCAGGCCCTGGATCAGGGCCGGCAGGCTGAGCTTGGAAAAACCGGCGGGCAGATCGAAAAGCGCCTCGGGCTGGGGCGCGGTCTCGATGTTCTTGTACTCCACGCTCCAGGAGCCGTCGGCCCCGGCGGTCTTGATGGGGATGCCCAGGTCGGTGGCCAGCCACTGGTGGATGATGTAGTTCTGGCCGCGCACGCCGTAGATGATCTCGTACTTGATGGTGGGGTGGCCGTCCAGGCTGGGGCGGCCCAGTTCGCGCCGGGTCAGCTCGCCGGGCAGCTTGCCGCCGCTGGCCGCTTGCTGGCTCATGTCGGCCAGGCCGTCCAGGGGCAGCTCGATATAGGTCTTGCTTTCCGGCTGCACCATCCACATCAGCTTCTTGTCCTGGCGCAGCAGGTTGTAGCCGCCGCCCAGGGGGCTGCTGACGCCTTCCAGGCGGATTTTATCGTTTTGATGAAGACCTTGGACTTCTCGGTGCGGCCGGGGGCGCTGCGCACCACGTCCGCGCTCATCTCGATGGCCCAGACCGGCACGGCCAGGGCCATCAGCAGCAAGGCCAGGCCCAGGCGACGAAAAAACTGCGGCATGTTGCGCTCCCCACCCCCGCGCGGAGCGCGCCGGGGGCCTGGTGTTGGCGGATCGCCGGCTGCGAAAAACCCGGCCTGCGATCATTCTAGAGGCCGGACCCAGGCCGTACAAGGCCCAATTGCCCCCGCCGGCCCCCACCCGGCCCGGCAGGGGCCCGGAAATTAAATATCCAGTTATACCGGGCTAATGGCAAGGAAAAGTCCGGGGGCGGCCAGGGGCGGGGCGCAAGTTTGGCTTGACGGTGGGAAATCTGGTGGTTAGCTTCAGGGGCCAATGGAAGCCAGCGCACATGCCCCGCGGCCGGAATTGCAGGACTGGGTGGGCCTGCGGCTGATCCCCGGAGTGGGCAGCCTCACCTTCGCCCGGCTGCTGGCCGCCTTTGGCGCGCCGGGCCCGGCCCTGGGCGCGCCCACCGACCAGCTCCGGGCCCTGGGCCTGCGGGCGGACGTGGCCCAGGCCGTGCATAACCGGGCCTGGTCCGCGGACCCGGAGCGGCAGCTCGCGGAGCTGGCGGCCCTGGGCGGCCGGGTGGTCACCTGGGACGACGCCGACTACCCGCCCCTGCTCAAGGCCATCTACGCGCCGCCGCCGCTGGTCTTCGTGCGCGGCGATTTGGCCGGCTGCCGGGCGGGCGGGGTGGCCCTGGTGGGCTCGCGCAACATGAGCAACTATGGCGGCCGGGTGGCGGCGGACCTGGCCCGCGACCTGGCCCGGGCCGGCGTGTGCGTCATCTCCGGCCTGGCCCGGGGGGTGGACACCGTGGCCCACCAGGCGGCGCTCTTGGCCGGCGGGCACACGGTGGGGGTGCTGGGCTGCGGCCTGGATGTGAATTATCCGCCCGAGAACAAGGACCTGGCCGAGGCCATGGCCCAAAAGGGCGCGGTGCTCAGCGAGTTCCCCCTGGGCATGGCCCCCCTGGCCGGCAATTTCCCGGCCCGCAACCGGGTCATCAGCGGCCTCTCGCGGGCCGTGGTGGTGGTGGAGGCGGGCCTCAAGAGCGGGGCGCTCATCACCGCCCGCCACGCCCTGGACCAGGGGCGCGAAGTCTTCGCGGTGCCGGGGCAGGTGGGCTCGGCCCAGAGCCAGGGCTGCCACGCCCTGATCAGCCAGGGCGCGCGTCTACTTAGCTCGGCCCATGAGTTGCTGGCCCCCGGCGCGCTGCCCCCGCCGCCGGAGGCCGCCGGGCCCGACGCCGCCCGGGCCCAGGCCCAGGCCGAGCTGCCGGCCGAGGCCCAGGCCCTGCTGGCGCATCTGGGGCCGGAGCCGGTCCACGTGGACCTGCTGGCCCGCCATAGCGGCCTGCGGCCCCAGGAGGTGACGGCGCTGTTGATAAACCTGGAGCTGGCCGGGCTGGTGGAGCAGCGGCCGGGCAAGCAGTACGTGCGGTGTTAGGGGTTGACCGCCGCCCGCGCGGGCGCGCTAATTAATAGCCAAAGGAAGGAAGCTGGCGGCCGCGGCCCAAGGGGCCCGGGAAAGCGCCGGCGGGACTCGATATGCCCAAGTCTTTGCTGATAGTGGAATCGCCGGCCAAGGCCCGCACCCTGAAAAAATACCTGGGCCCCGACTTCGAGGTGCGCGCCTCGGTGGGCCACGTGGTGGACCTGCCGCTGAGCCGCCTGGGCGTGGATCTGGCCCACGACTTCGAGCCCGAGTACCAGGTCATCAAGGACAAGGAAAAGGTGGTCAAGGACCTGAAGCGGGCGGCGGACTATGCCAAGGAGGTCTTCCTGGCCACCGACCCCGACCGCGAGGGGGAGGCCATCGCCTGGCACATCGCCGAGCAGCTCAAGGACGCCAAGAAGCGGCCCATCGAGAGCTTCCACCGGGTGCTCTTCCACGAGCTGACCAAGCCGGCCATCATCAAGGCCGTGGCCGAGCCCCAGCGCCTGGACCGCCGCCGCTACGACAGCCAGCAGGCCCGCCGGGTGCTGGACCGCCTGGTGGGCTACCAGATCAGCCCCCTGCTCTGGGACAAGGTCAAGCGCGGCCTCAGCGCCGGCCGGGTGCAGTCGGTGGCGTTGCGCCTGGTGGTGGAGCGCGAGCGCGCCATCACCGCCTTCAACCCCCAGGAATACTGGACCGTCACCGCCGAGCTGACCGCCGACGAGCCCCCGAGCTTCCTGGCCCGCCTGGCCCGGGTGGGCGGCCAGAAGTTCGAGCCCAAAAACGAGGCCGAGGCCCTGGCCGGGGTGGCGGCCATCAAGGACCAGCCCTGCCTGGTGGACAAGGTGGCCACCCGCGAGCGCCGCCAGTACGCGCCGCCGCCCTTCATCACCTCCACCCTGCAGCAGGAGGCCTTCCGCAAGCTGGGTTTTGCGCCCAAGCGCACCATGTCCCTGGCCCAGCGCCTCTACGAGGGCCTGGAGACGGCCGAGGGCGCGGTGGGTCTGATCACCTACATGCGAACCGACTCCACCCGCCTGGCCGAGGTGGCTGTCAACGAGGTGCGCGCGCTCATCGCCGGCCGCTTCGGCCCGGAGTTCGTGCCGGCCAAGCCCAACGTCTTCAAGGTGCGCGCCCAGGCCCAGGAGGCCCACGAGGCCATCCGCCCCACCAGCACCGGCCGCACGCCGGAATCCTTGCAGGCCCACCTGAAGCGCGACGAGCTGGCCCTCTACCGCCTGATCTACAACCGCTTCCTGGCCTGCCAGATGGCCCCGGCCCTCTACGACCAGACCCAGGCCGAGATCAAGGCCGGCCAGGGCCTCTTGCGGGCCTCGGGCCAGGTGCTGAAATTCCGGGGCTTCACCGCGGTGTACGTGGAGGACGTGGACGAGGGCGCCAAGCCGGCCGGGAGTGAGGGAGCGGAAAACGGCGAGGCGGCCGATGAGCCTGCCGCCGAGGGCCTGTTGCCCGCGCTCAGGGAGGGCCAGGAGGTGCGCCAGGGGCGCATCACCCCCAAGCAGCACTTCACCCAGCCGCCGCCGCGCTTCACCGAGGCCAGCCTGGTCAAGGAGCTGGAGGAGAAGGGCATCGGCCGGCCCAGCACCTATGCCGCCATCCTGTCCACCATCCAGGACAAGGAGTACGTGACCAAGCTCAAGCGCCACCTGCTGCCCACGCCCCTGGGCGAGGTGATCAGCGACCTTCTGGTGGAGAACTTCCCCCAGGTGATGGAGGTGGGCTTCACCGCCGGGCTGGAGCAGAGCCTGGACCAGGTGGAGGAGGGCAACCAGGACTGGCGCGCGCTCTTGCGGGATTTCTACGGCCCCTTTGCCCAGGCCCTCAAGCTGGCCCAGAAGAACATGCGCCAGATCAAGGGCAAGGGCATCCCCACCGCGGTGAAGTGCCCCACCTGCGGCGGGCAGATGTCCATCCGCCTGGGCAAGCACGGCGAGTTTTTGGCCTGCGACAACTACCCGGAATGCAAGACGACCCGGGATTTCACCCGTGACGACGGCGGCGGCATCGTGCCGGTGGAGCCGGCGGCCGAGACCGGCGTGGTCTGCGACAAGTGCGGCCAGCCCATGCTGGCCAAGAAGGGCAAGTACGGCCCCTTCCTGGCCTGCAGCGGCTATCCGGCCTGCAAGAACGTGCTGGAGATGGACGCCGAGGGCAAGCCCAAGGCCAAGGAGGAGCCCGAGGTCCTGGACGAGCCCTGCCCCAAGTGCGGCGGCCGGCTGGCGGTGAAGCCCACCCGCAGCGGCGGCAAGTTCATCTCCTGCACCAACTACCCCAAGTGCCGCTTCAGCCGCAGCCTGCCCCTGGGGGTCAAGTGCCCGAAATGCGGCGGTGAGCTGGCCGAGAAGCGCAGCCACCGGGGCAAGGTCTTCTACGGCTGCGACAACTACCCCAAATGCGACTACGCCTCCTGGGACCGGCCCCTGCCCGAGGCCTGCCCGGACTGCGGCCACGCCTTCCTGGTCCAGAAGACCACCCGCCAGGGAACCAGCATCCGCTGCCCCCAGACCGGCTGCAAGTACAGCCGCCCGGCCTAGGTCGAGGGGCGAGGAATTTGCGCCAATTTGTTTTGCGTTGAAAGACGCGGGCGGGGGCAACCCCCGCCCCTACGAAGAATATGGCGAAATTGCTTTGGATTTCGTAGGGGCGGGGTTTGTCCCCGCCCGTCTTGTCTGGGGATGCGACTCAGGCCGGTTGGGGGTCGGCCTGGTCGGCGGGGTCCGGGCCGGGCTCCGGTGCGGGCGCGCCGGCCGCGGCCTGGGCCGCGATGCGGGCCCAGAGTTCGTCGCGCCCCTGGCCGGTCAGGGCCGAAAACGCCGTGGGGGTGGGGTCGTAATCTTTAAGCACGCGCTTTAAGGTGGCCAGGCGGGAGGCGGCCTGGTTTTTGGAGAGCTTGTCCACCTTGGTCACCGCCACCAGGATCGGGATCCCATAGGCCCGCAGCCACTCCAGCAGCAGGGCGTCCTCGCCGGCCACCTCGCGCCGCACGTCCAGGATCACCACCACGCCCCGCAGGGTGGGGCGCTTGGTCAGGTAGCCCTCGATCATGGCCTGCCACTGGGCCTTGACCGCCAGCGGCACCTTGGCGAACCCGTAGCCCGGCAGGTCCACCAGGCGCATCTCTTCGTTGTTTATGCTGAAAAAGTTAATCTGCTGGGTGCAGCCCGGCCGGGAGGAAACCCGCACCAGCTTGCGCCGGCCGGTCAGGGCGTTGATCAGCGAGGACTTGCCCACATTGGAGCGGCCGGCAAAGGCCACCTCGGGCGGGCCGGGGGGCGGGTAGCCCTTGCGGTCCACGGCGGTGGTGATGAAGCTGGCCTCGCGCAGGATCAAAAGCGTTGCTCCGCTGCTGGTTGGGTTGCCATGATATACGCCCCGGCCCCCGCGGGCAAGGCCGGGATGGCGGCCGGGCTGGTTGGAGCAAACAGATTAACGTCAGGCCGGCCGGCCCGGCGGGGCCACAAAAGAAACATGATCAATTAAATAGGTTGACGGCGGCATTTGCACCCAGGAACATGGCCATGAATACTATGGGTATAATGATTATAGTTGTTATTATGTTAAAACAATCACAAAATTTTCTTGCGGCCTTTATAAAGTGGAGGTATGTAGAAAGCCCGAACTTAGGTTGTCGCTCGGTTGCACAACACCGGGTCAACCGGCCAAGGGCACAACGCCTCGGTCCCCCGGGCTGCGGGGGGCGTTGCGCAGGATGTAAATCCCTATGAAGCCCCTCGGGGCCTAGGTTATCCAATCATAGGGCTGCCGCCGACAAAGGTTGCAAGCTAAGCCTAGCACTACCGCGGATTGTGTTTCCGGTAGGGGAAGGATCACGGCATGGCCTGGGCAGACAAGTTGAAGTCCAAGGAATTCGCCATCGTGGCCGAGATGGAGACCCCCAAGGGCGTGGACATCTCCGACTTTGTGGCCGCCGCCCGCCAGCTCAAGGGCCGGGTGGACGCGGTGCTGGTGCCGGACATGAGCTTCGCGGTCATGCGCCTGGCGGCCCTGGCCGGGGCGGTGGTCCTGAAGCAACAGGGCCTGGAGCCCATCGTCCAGTTCTCCTGCCGCGACCGCAACCGGCTGGCCCTGCAGGCCGACCTGTTGGGCGCCCACGTGCTGGGCGTGGCCAACGTCATGGCCGTGGAGGGCGAGGCCGTGGCCATGGGCGACCACCTGGAGGCCAAGACGGTGGCGGACCTGACCCCGGCCGGCTTCCTGGAGGCCGCCGCCACCCTGGCCGGCGGCGCCGACCTGGCCGGGCGCGAGCTCAAGGGCAAACCCAAGTTCTGCCTGGGGGCGCGCATCGAGGCCTTCACCGACGCCGCCTCCTGCTCCCTGCGCCTGGCCGCGGCCAAGGCCGCGGTGGACAAGGGCGCGGGCTTCCTGGTGGCCCCGCCGGTCTTCGACCTGGAGGCCTTTGCCGGCTTCATGGCCCAGGCCAAGGACCTGGGCGCGCCGGTCATCGCCACCACCCTGTTGCTGAAAAGCGTGGGCATGGCCCGCTACCTGAACCAGAACCTGCCCGGCATCAACATCAGCGATGAGACCATCAGCCGCATCCGCAGCGCCAGCGACCGCCCGGCCGAGTGCGTGAAGGTCGCGGCCGAGACGATCACCGGGCTCAAGGCGCTCTGCGCCGGGACCCTGATCGTCACCGCCGGTTGGGAGGACCGCCTGCCGGCGATCCTGGACGCGGCCGGCCTCTAGGGCTCGTCATCGGGTTACTCAAGCTAGCGTAAGGGGTTGTCCCATGTCTGATAGCGACGCCACGACCCGCAGCAACGCCGTCCTGGTCCTGGGCGGCGGCATCGCGGGCATCAAGGCCTCCCTGGATCTGGCCGAGGCCGGCCGCCGGGTGTACCTGGTGGACAAAAAACCGGCCCTGGGCGGCTTCCTGCCCTTCCTGGATCGCCAGTTCCCCACCAATGACTGCAACATCTGCCTGGTGACGCCCGACCTGGCCAAGGCCGGCGCGCCCCTGGACATCCTGTCCCTGCCCCTGACCCGGCTGGAGGCGCTCAACGGCCAGGCCGGCGACTTCAGCGCCACCCTGGTCACGGAGCCCCGCTGCATCGACGTAAATAAGTGCAACGCCTGCGGGGCCTGCCTCACCGCCTGTCCCGAGGGCGCGGTGCGCTTCACCCCAGGCCTGGACCACAGCTCGCCCACCTGCCTGCGCTATCCCCAGGCGGTGCCCACGGCGTTCTCCATCGACCTGGCCAAGTGCACCCGCTGCGGCAAGTGCCTGGAGGTCTGCGAGCCCGACGCCATCGACCTGGACATGGCCCCGGCCACCCGGAGCGTGAGCGTGGGTTCGGTCATCGTGGCCAGCGGCGCGGAGCTTTTCGACCCCACCTCCATGCAGGAGTGGTACGGCTACGGCAAGTTCCCGGACGTGGTGACCAGCCTGGAGTTCGAGCAGATCATGAGCGCCGCCGGGCCCACCGGGGGCGAGTTCATGCGCCCCAGCGACGGCCGCCGGCCCCGGCGCATCGGCTGGATCCAGTGCGTGGGCAGCCGCTCCACCAAGGCCCCGGCCAAGCCTTATTGCTCCTCCATCTGCTGCATGTTCGCCATGAAGGAAGCCGTCTGGGCCAAGGAGCACTACGCCCAGGACCTGGACGCCACCGTGTTCTTCATGGACATGCGCCCCATGGGCAAGGACTACGAGCAGTATTACCAGCGGGTCAAGAACGAGCAGGGCATCAATTTCGTGCGCTGCCGCCCCCACACCGTGGGCCGCGACGCCGAGAGCGGCGACATGCTGCTGGAATACGCATCCGAGGACGGCACCTCCCAGGTGGCCCACCTGGACCTGGTGGTGCTGGCCACCGGCTTCTGCGCACCGGGTGACGCCGCCGAACAGGCCCAGGCCCTGGGCATCGAGCTGGACCCCTACGCCTTTGTGGCCGCGCCCGATTTCGACCCCCTGGCCACCAGCCGCCCCGGCGTCTACGCCTGCGGCATGGCCCTGGGCCCCAAGGACATCCCCGACTCCCTGGTCCAGGCCGCCGGCGCGGCCTGCCTGGCCGGCCAGAACCTGGCCCCGGCCAGCCCCCTGATGAGCGAGGACGCACTGCCGGCGGAGATGGACAGCAAGGGCGAGGACGCCCGGGTGGGCGTGTTCTTCGCCGACTGGTCCGGCCGGGTCAGCCAGGCCGTGGACCTGAAGCTGGTCATGGAGGCCGCCGGCCACATGCCCGGCGTGGTCCACGTGGACCAGATCGTCATCAGCGGCGGCCGCGAGGGTCTGGACCGGCTGGTGGAGACCATCAAGGCCCAGAAGCTCAACCGGGTGGTGGTGGCCGGCTACAGCCCCCGCACCCACGGCCGGCTCTTTGCCGAGACGGTGCGCCGCGCGGGCCTCAACCGCGCCATGGTGGAGCTGGCCAACATCCGCGACCAGGTGGCCATGGTCCACGCCGACGACCCGGCCCACGCCACGGCCAAGGCCGTGGAGCTGGTGCGCATGGCCGTGGCCGGCGTGCTCCTGGCCCAGCCGGTCTTCTCCCACAACCAGCCCATGGGCAAGGCCGCCCTGGTGGTGGGCGGCGGCGTGGCCGGCCTGACCACGGCCCTGGCCCTGGCCAGCCAGGGCATCAAGGTGCACCTGGTGGAGCGGGCCAAGGAGCTGGGCGGCCTGGCGCTGAAGCTGAAGCGCACCCTGGACGGCCAGCCGCTCATCCAACAGGTCCACGACCTGGTTGATCAGGTCCAGGCCCACCCCGGCATCAACGTCATCACCGACGCCCTGGTGGTGGACAACGAGGGCCAGGTGGGCGCCTTCCGCACCGGCGTGCAGTCCGGGCCCTCCATGTACTACCAGAAGCTCGAGCACGGGGTGACCGTGCTGGCCACCGGCGCCCGCGAATACCGGCCCGAAGGCTACTATTACGGCCAGGACCCGCGGGTCCTGACCCAACTGGATCTGGAGGATATGCTGGCCCAGGGCGACGGCGCCGACGACCGCCTGGACAGCGTGGTGATGATCCAGTGCGTGGGCAGCCGCAACGCCGTCAACCCGGCCTGCGGCCGCATCTGCTGCCAGAACGCGGTCAAGAACGCGCTGTGGATCAAGGACCTGAAGCCCGAGGCCCAGGTCATCGTGCTCTACCGCGACATGCGCACCCCCTACCGGGCCGAGGACGCCTACCGCGAGGCGCGCGAGAAGGGCGTTCTCTTCGTGCGCTTCAGCGAGGACGACCCGCCGGTGGTCACCAAGGACGACGATGGCCTGCTGGTCAGCTTCACCGACAAGGTGCTGGGCCGCCGCCTGGCCTACGCCCCCAACGCCCTGGTGCTGAGCACCCCCCAGGTGGCCGACGACGAGGCCATGGAGGAGCTCTGCCAGATCTTCAAGCTCCAGCAGACCGACACCGGCTTCCTGCTGGAGGAGAACGTCAAGGTGCGCCCGGTGGACACCCCGGCCCCCGGCGTCTTCGCCGCCGGCTCCATCCTGGCGCCCAAGTCCATCGCCGAGAGCCGCGCCCAGGGCCTGGCCGCCGCCGGCCGCGCCCTGACCCTCTTGGCCCAGCAGAGCCTCAACGTCTCCGGGGCGGTGGCCAAGGTCCTGCCCGAGCGCTGCGCGGCCTGCCTGGTCTGCGTGCGGGCCTGCCCGGCCGGGGTGCCCTTCATCAACGCCGACGGCTACAGCCAGATCGACCCGGCCAAGTGCCAGGGTTGCGGGATCTGCGCGGCCGAATGCCCGGCCAAGGCCATCCAACTGGCCGGCTTTTCCGACGACCAGATACTGGGCCGCACCGACGCCCTTTTGGAAGGAGTGCTGTAATGAGCGCCTTCGAGCCCGTCATCGTGGCCTTCGCCTGCGAATACTGCGCCTATACGGCCGCCGACATGGCCGGCAGCCTGGGGCTCAGCTACCCGGCCAACGTCAAGATCGTGCGCGTGCCCTGCACGGGCAAGGTCGACAGCCTGCACCTGATGCGCGCGCTGCAAAAGGGCGCCGACGGGGTGCTGGTGGCCGGCTGCCACCTGGGCGACTGCCACTACAAGAGCGGCAACCTGCACGCCAAGAAGCGGGTGGAATACGTGCAAGGCCTGCTGGATGAGATCGGCATCGGCGGCCAGCGGGTGGAGATGGTCTTCATGAGCGCCGGCCAGGGCAACGTATTCGCCCGCGCCGCCAGCGAGTTCACCGAGAAAATCCGCGCCCTGGGTCCCAACCCGATTCGGGAGGGGGCCAGGAAGGCTGCGGCCTGATTCGGCCTCCGGCCTGCGCCGGAAGGTCTCGGGAAGGGATGACAAGGCATGATCACAGCCGTCAGGAAACCCCTGGAAGAGATCATGGGCTATGCGGCTCCCTTCAGCCGCGTGCTGCTCTTGGGGTGCAACGAGTGCGTGACCGTCTGCTACGCCGGCGGCCGCAAGGAAGTGGGCATCCTGGCCTCGGCCCTGTCCATGGCCTTTTTGAAGGAAGGCAAGAAGCTGGACATCACCGAGCACACCCTGGAGCGCCAGTGCGATCCGGAGTACGTTGAGGAGATAGCCCAGACCATCGACCAGTACGACGCGGTCTTCTCCATGGCCTGCGGCTGCGGCGTGCAGTCCGTGGCCGGCCGCTACAAGGACAAGCCGGTCTACCCCATGGTCAACACCATGTTCATGGGGGCCAGCGAGCGCCAGGGCGTCTGGGTCGAGCGTTGCGCCGGCTGCGGAGACTGCGTGCTGGGCTACACCGGCGGCATCTGCCCGGTGGCCCGCTGCTCTAAGCGCATCTTCAACGGCCCCTGCGGCGGCTCCACCAAGGGCAAGTGCGAGATCGATCCCGGGGTGGACTGCGCCTGGCAGCTCATCTGGGACCGCCTGAAGGCCCTGGGCCGCACCGACCTCTACAGCCAGTACATGCCGGCCAAGGACTGGCGCACGGCCAAAGACGGCGGCCCCCGTCGCATCGTGAGGGAGGACCTTCTGTCATGACCACAGAGAGCAATCTGAAGAAAGTGCTTGAGGCCGGTCACTTCGCCGCCACCGGCGAGGTGGGCCCGCCCCGCGGGGCCGATCCCGAGGCGGTGCGCAAGAAAGCCAGCCATCTGGTGGGCAAGGTCGACGCGGTCAACATCACCGACAACCAGACCGCCATGGTGCGCATGAGCTCCTGGGCCGCCAGCCTCATCTGCAAGGAGATGGGCCTGGAGCCCAACTACCAGATGGTCTGCCGCGACCGCAACCGCCTGGCCATGCAGGCCGATATCCTGGGCGCCTACGCCCTGGGCATCAACACCATGCTGTCGCTCTCCGGCGACCACCCCCGCTTCGGCGACCATCCCATGGCCGCCAACGTGCACGACATCGACAGCATCCAGCTCATCGCCATGATCCGCACCATGTGCGACGAAGGCCGCTTCCAGGGCGGGGCCGAGATAAGTTGCCCGCCCAAGATGTTCGTGGGCGCGGCCGCCAACCCCTTCGGCGACCCCCAGGAGCTGCGCGTGCTGCGCCTGGCCAAGAAGATCGCGGCCGGGGCCCAGTTCATCCAGACCCAGTGCATCTACGACATGAAGCGCTTCAAGGAGTACATGCACCAGGCCCATGAGATGGGCCTGACCGAGAAGTGCCACATCCTGGCCGGCGTCACCCCGCTGAAAAGCGGCGGCATGGCCAAGTACATGGCCAACAAGGTGCCGGGCATGACCGTCCCCGACGAGATCGTCAAGCGCATCGCCGGCGCGCCCAAGGAGGCCCAGGCCGAGGAGGGCATCAAGCTCTGCATCGAGCAGATCGCCGAAATGAAGGAAATCCCCGGCGTGGCCGGCATCCACCTGATGGCCATCGAGTGGGAGCACCGCGCGCCGGAGATCTTAGAGAGGGCTGGCCTACTGCCGCGTCCAGTCGTACAATAGGGAATCCTGGCCGTCGCCGCGGCTGGCCCGGGATTGCCCTTTCGCGACCGTTGTCAACCTCCTGCGCCCGTTATTGCGGGCCGGCCGGGGGCGGCGACATCCCTTAACCCTCTTGGGCCTGAGCGCTTAAGTCTTAAGGAGTACGGCAATGTCCGAAAAGTATGTTCTCATCGTGGACGACGACCCCGATCTGGTGGAGGCCGTGGCCATGAACCTGGCCGCCAAGGGCTTCGCGGTGGGCAAGGCCTATGACGGCTTGGAGGCATGGGATTCCATCAAGAGCCGCCGTCCCGACCTGATCGTGCTGGACGTGATGATGCCGCGCAAGGACGGTTATCAGGTCTGCGACGAGCTGAAAAAGGACCCGGCCTGGAAGGACATCCCGGTCGTCATGCTCACCGCGGTGGGTGCGGCGGTGCCCAACACCACCTACAGCCACCAGGAAGGCATGAAGCTCCTGGCCGACGACTACATCGCCAAGCCGGTGGATCTGGACAAACTGGCGGCGATGGTCAAGGAGTTCCTGGGCTAACCAGAGCTTGTCCATGCAGCCGCTGTCCCTTTCCGGGCTGCGCTATTGCCGGGGGCTGCGCCTGGTGAACCTGTTGGCCGGCCGGCCGGCCGACGCGGCGCAAGCGGCGCAAGGCTGGGACCGGCGCCAGGCCAACCTGGCCCTGGTGACCGGCCGGCGAGTTTTCGGCGGGCAGGCCCTGTCACTGACCCTGGTGGTGGACGCCGCACCGGCCCCGCCGGCTGCGGATCCGGTGCGGGGTGCGTGCGGCATGCCTCCTGCGGGGCAGTTCTGCCCGGCGGCCCTGGTGACCGCCTACCCCCTGACCAGTTGCCTGCCCCTGACCTGGCGCTTGACCCTGGGGCTCATGGCCCGCGGCGTCACCCCCCAGGTCCTGGCCACCTCGCCCGCGGCGGCGGTGGTGGCCCTGCCGGCCGGGCAGTTGCAGGCGGCCCTGGCCGTCATGCCGGAATTGGTGGACCTGCCGGCCGGGGCGGAGCCCCAATGCCAGCAGGTGCGGGTGGTGGAGGTGGCCCCCGGGCAGGATCCGCCGCGCCACTGCCAGGCCCCGGAAACCATCGCGGTCTTTCGCGAGGACCCCATCCGCACCTACGGCCTGGCCGCCACGCCCCATTTGACCTGGCTGACCGCCGCCGCGCCCCTGGCCGATCTGGATTTCGCCCGCGGGCTCGCCGCCCTGGCCGAGGCGCCCAAGCCGGCCCACCTGCAGGTGACCATGGCCGAGGGCCGGCTGGAGCTTTGCGCCTGCCTGGGCCGGGACGAGGCCGGCCACCTGCTGCGGGCCCTGGCGGGGGCCGGGCTTCAGCTCTGCGAACCGCCTCAGGAGGCGACCCTGATCCACCTGCAGGGGCCGCATTTCGGCGACCGCCACGGCATCGCCAGCGCGGCGCTCATGGCCCTGGCCGAGGCCGGGGCCCTGCCCCTGGGCCTGGCCGGGGTGGTGCACTCGCTGTTCATGGCCGTGCCCCCGGCACAGGCGGCGGCGGTGCTCACCGCCCTGGGCCGGCGCTTCTGCGCGCCCAGCTAGGAGCCTGTCGGAGTAATCCTCCGACAGGCTTCCGGGCGGGCCATGGACGGCCCGCCCGGAATGGCGTTAAATCAATTTTTGGCGCCATTCCGAGAACTTGCCAAAATTCACTTTTGGCAAGTTCCAAGAGGAGAAAGCCATGGATGGCTTTCTCCGACACACAGCTAGGCGGCGCGGGCCGGCGAAGGCGGCAACCAACCTCTGACCATGGGCGCTAGGCAGCCATGCACCAGACCTACCCAGAGGATTTCAGCCTGGACACCCTCTTGCAGGACGCCTGGTACCGGGCCGCGTTCGAGAGCCTGCCGTTCCCCACCCTGATCCTGGACCCCTACATGGTGGTGCGCGAGGTGAACCAGGGCTTTTTGGAGCGCTATCGCATGAAGCGCGACGAGGTCCTGGGCCAGCCCTGCTATTGGGTCTTTCACCGCTACGACGACCCCTGCCCGCGCAGCCAGTGCCGCTTCCAGGGGGCCATGGCCGGCATGAAGGGCTGCGCCAACCTGCACCACTACCGCAACGAGCACGGCGAGCCGGTCTGGGAGCAGGTGCACCTGTCGCCTCTGCGCGCGCCCAGCGGCCGGGTCATCGGGGTGGTGGAGTCCATCAGCGACATCACCCAGGCCAAGCGCCTGGAGCAGTCCTTGACCGAGACCAACGAGTTCCTGGGCCGGCTGCTGGACTCCATGGTGGGGGTGGTGGTGGCCGCCGATCTCAACGGCAACATCGAGTTCGTCAACAAGAACGTGGAGCGGGTGCTGGGCTACGCCCCGGCCGAACTGATCGGCCAAAGCCTGCGCAAGATCGCGCCGGAGGATGGCCTGCGCCACGTGCGCCAGTTGCTCACCGAGCAGGGCGGCCGCGCCCTGGGCGTGCGCACGGTGGTCTACACCAAGGAAGGCGAGGAGGTGCCGGTGCGCCTGAACTCCGCGCTGGTCTACCGCGACGGGGTGCCGGCCGGCACCGTGGGCATCATCACCGACCTGCGCGACGTGCTGAAGATGGAGGACAGCCTGGTCCAGGCCCGCATGCAGGTGGTGCATTCGGAGAAACTGGCCCGGCTGGGGCGCATGGCCGCGGGCATCGCCCACGAGCTGAACAACCCGCTGACCGGCATCATCGTCTACGCCGACCTGATCAAGGAGTCGCTGGCGGCCGAGCACCCGGCCCAGGCCGACCTCAGCGCCATCCTGGAGGACGCCGAGCGTTGCCGCGACATTGTCCGGGGGCTTCTTGACTACAGCCGCCAGAGCCCGGTGGTGGTGGAGGAGCTGAACCTGTCCTCGGTGGTGGAGGAGGCCCTGCGCCTGATCCGCGACGACGCGCTCTTCCTGCACGTGGAGGTGGCGCGCGATTACTGGCCCGAGCCGCTGATCATCCAGGGCGACGCGCGCCTGTTGCGCCAGGTCTTCATCAACCTGATCACCAACGCCGTGGACGCCATGGAGCGCCGGGGCCGCCTGACCCTGCGCACCTACCTGGACCCCGAGGGCCACCGGGTGGCCGAGGTGAGCGACACCGGCAGCGGCATCCGCCCGGAGGACGTGGCCCGGGTCTTCGATCCCTTCTTCACCACCAAGGAGGTGGGGCGCGGCACGGGCCTGGGCCTTTCGGTGGTCTACGGCGTCATCAGCCGCCACGGCGGCGAGATCGCCGTCACCGAGACCGGGCCCCACGGCACCACCTTCCGGGTGCGACTGCCCCAGGAGGCCGCGCCGGAGCTGAGCGACTACGCCCGCCATTACCGTCCCGGCCTGGGCCCGGACGACCAGGAGATAGGCATTTGAGCCTGCTGAACGCAAGCATACTGATAATCGACGACGAAGAGCGGGTGCGCCAGGCCTGCCGCCGGGTGTTGGAGCCGGAGGGCTACCAGATCAGCGAGGCGGCCAACGGCCGCCAGGGCCTGGTGATGATCCAGAAGGAGCGCCCCGACCTGGTCCTGGTGGACCTGATGATGCCGGTGATGGACGGCATGGAGGTGCTGGGCGCCCTGCGCCGCGAGCAGCCCGACCTGGCGGTGGTGGTCATCACCGGCTACGCCACCATGGACCGGGCCGTGGAGGCCATGAAGCAGGGGGCGGACGATTTCCTGGCCAAGCCCTTCCGGCCCCAGGACCTGCGCCTGGTGGTGGAGCGGGCCCTGCGCCGGGTGCGCACCCTGGAGGATCTCGTCACCGAAAAAAGCCGCTACCGGGTGCTGGTCCAGGCCCTGGCCAACGGGGTGCTGGTGGTGGACGCCGGCGGCCGGGTGGCCCTGGCCAACCCCGCCCTGCGCCGGCTCCTTGACTGCGGCGACCGCGACTGCCTCTCGCGCCCCCTGGCCGAGGTGCTGCCCTGCCCGGAGGTCAACCGGGCCATGGCCCAGGCCCTGGCCGGCCCCCTGGCCGAGCCCATCACCGCCGCGTGCAGCCTGACCATGACCGGCGAGGAGGAGCCCCGCCACCTGCAAGTCAACTGCGCGCCCTTCCTGGACGGCCGCGGTCATTTGGTGGGGGCCCTGGCGGTCTTCGAGGACGTCAGCGCCTGGCGGCGGCTGGATGAGCTCAAGAGCCAGTTCGTCTCCACCGTGGCCCACGAGATCGCCAGCCCCCTGGCCTCGGTGCTGGGCCAGATCCAGAACCTGGCCCAGGGCCTGGCCGGCGAGTTGAACCCCGAGCAGCGGCGGCTCCTGGACCGCGCCCGCGCCCGCCTGGAGGGCATCGTGGGCCTGAGCCGCGATCTGCTGGATCTGTCGCGCATCGAGGCCGGCCACCGGGCCGAACCCGCGCCGGTGGAGATGGCCCCGCTCATGGCCGAGGCCATGGACATGCTGGGCCACCAGGCCGAGGCCAAGCAGATCAGGCTGCGGCTGACCCAGAACGGCGAGCTGAGGCCGGTGCTGGGCGTGGCCGGCGAGCTGAGCCAGGTGGTCATCAACCTGCTCAGCAACGCCATCAAATACACCCCGGCCGAGGGCAGCGTGGAGGTGGTGGCGGGCATGGACGGCCATGAGCTGGTGCTGGAGTTCAAGGACACCGGCTTCGGCATCGCGGCCGAGGATCTGCCCCACATCTTCAAGCGCTTCTACCGGGTCAAGGACGCCCAGACCCGCCAGATCGTGGGCACCGGACTGGGCCTGCCCATCGTCAAGCGCCTGGTGGAAGCCCACCATGGCCGCATCGAGGTGGAAAGCCAGCCCGGTCGGGGCAGCACCTTCCGGGTGGCGCTGCCCGCCGCGGCTTGAGCAGGGGGTTGGCGAAAGACCCAACCGCGGCGGTAATTTTGTTATAATTCGGGCGTGGGGCCCTCCGGCTCCGCGCCTTACACTTTTCAGCGGGGGTGAAGTCATGAGCATGTTCAAGAAGATCGTGGCCGCCATCGACTTTTCCGACTATTCCGCCGCCACCCTGCGCTACGCCGCAAGCCTGGCCCAGGACCAGGGGGCCTCCCTGGTGCTGGTCAACGTCATCAACCAGCGCGACGTGGACGCCATCAAGTCCGCCCAGGCCTACGCCGACATCCTGCCGGTGGATGAGTTCCTGGCCCGCACCCGCAAGGAGCGCCTGGAGGGCCTGGAGAAGATGCTCCAGGAGGCCCATTGCCAGGCGGTGCCCCACGAGAAGGTGCTGCGCATCGGCATCCCCTACGAGGAGATCCTGGCCGCGGTCAAGGAGTCCGGGGCCGACCTGGTGGTGATGGGCACCAAGGGCCGCACCAACCTGGCCAGCACCCTCTTTGGCTCCACGGCCGAGAAGGTCTTCCGCCGCGCCCTGGTGCCGGTGCTCTCGGTGCGCGGCCAGGAGCACGCCGACCTGCTGTGCAAGCTGCCGGCCTAGCTGTCGTTGTCAAAGAGGTTGTGCACAGATAGCCAGCCTGGAGATTGGTGGTTTATGGTTCAGGGCGGCGTGTGGCCGGCGATGGTTGTAGTCATGGAGCCAGGGGAGGAGATAGCCCTCTCGCTCGGCCGATGAC
>JAZDHW010000140.1:0-10026 GCA_043805555.1 Pseudomonadota bacterium | reverse complement strand
CAGTCATGCACAGGCTCTTCCTCCGCTTGCTCCAAACGGAGCTCTCCCTGGAGGAAGAGCCTATCTTCTTGTCAACCCCGGATCGGTAGAACCTTTTTGGGTCCACGGCCAGAGGCCGTGGTTTACTGTGTTTAATTAATTTGGCGCCATTCCGGGCGGGCCGTCCATGGCCCGCTCGGAAGCCTGTCGGAGGATTACTCCGACAGGCTCCTAGCCCTAGTTGGGGTGGGCCAGGGCCAGGGTGGTGTAGATGAGCGGATAGCTGTCCACGGCCCGGCGCTGGGCATAGAGCATCACCGCGGCCAGGCCCACCGGCGGCAGCAGGGGCCGGCAATCGCCGGGCAGGCGGGGCAGGCCGGGCTTTTCCTCGCTGGCCACCCGGCTCTCCAGGAAGCGGGCCAGCAGGCTGGGGTGGGGGTCGGCCAGGGTGGCGTTGGCAAAGGGCGCGCGGCTGGTGATCTCCGGGTGCAGCAGGCTCGCAGGCGACATGGCTCTCTCCGCAACGGGTTCGCTTCGGGTTTCTGCAAGAGCGGTGCCGCCGAGCCCATGACGATAAACGCCAATCTTATCGCTATGATGACAAGGCAGCCCCCCGCCGGGCGGCAGGCCTTGCCCCCGCCCCACCCTGCCGGCCGGCAAAAAGCCCCGCCCCGCGGCCGGCCGGGAGCGGCCGGCGCTTGGCAACCGCGCGATGGCATTGTATAAAGCTAAAAACCGCCGCCAACCGGCGGCGGCATCCGCATCTGAAAGGATCCGGCATGGACGACCTGAAGCAGCAGTTCGACGGCGAAGTGGCCGCGGCCTCGAGCCAGGACGACCTGGAGCGCATCCGGGTGGCCTATCTGGGCAAGAAGGGCGGCATCACCACCCTCAGCCGCACCATGGATTTCAATAAGCTCAGCGCCGAGGAGCGCAAGGACTTCGGCCGGCGCTTCAACGAACTCAAGCAGCACGCCGAGGCCGCCCTGGCCGCGGCCAAGGCCGCCCTGGCCGGCGGCGGCCGCCGCCTGGTCGGCGCGGTGGACCTCACCCTGCCCGGATCCGGCCGCAGCCTGGGCGCCCTGCACCCCATCAGCCTGGTGCAGATGGAGCTGGAGCAGATCTTCCAGGGCATGTCCTTTGTGATCGGCAGCGGCTTCCACGTCGAGGAGGAGCGCTACAACTTCGACTACCTCAACATCCCGCCCGACCACCCGGCCCGGGAGATGCAGGACACCTTCTGGCTGACCAACGGCATGCTCCTGCGCACCCACACCTCGGCCAACCAGGTGCGCATGCTGCAAGCCCACGGCGCGCCGCTCAGGGCCATCTTCCCCGGACGCTGCTTCCGCTACGAGAGCGTGGACGCCAGCCACGAGAACACCTTCTACCAGGTCGAGGGCCTGATGGTGGACCGGGGGGTGACCATCAGCCACCTGATCGCGGTGATGAAGGCCCTGCTGGACCAGATCTTCCACCAGGACGTTAAGGTGCGCCTGCGCCCCGGCTATTTCCCGTTCGTGGAGCCGGGCTTCGAGCTGGACTGCCAGTGCCTCATCTGCCACGGCGCGGGCTGCAAGACCTGCAAGCACTCGGGCTGGATCGAGCTGTTGCCCTGCGGCATGGTGCACCCGGTGGTGCTGCGCCATGGCGGCGTGGACCCGGATGAATACAGCGGCTTCGCCTTCGGCCTGGGGCTCACCCGCCTGGCCATGATGAAGTACGGCATCCCCGAGATCCGGCTCATGAACAGTGGCGACGTGCGCTTTTTGGAGCAGTTCCCGGCCGCGGTCTGACCCCCGGCGTGGTTTTCTAGGCGAAAGGCCCGATCATGAAGATTTCCCTGGAATGGCTCGGCCAGTACGTGGACCTGGCCGACATCGACCCCAAGATCATCGCCGACCAGCTCACCATGAAGACGGCCGAGGTGGAGGGGGTCATCCACACCCGCCGCCACCTGGCCGGGGTGATCACCGGCCGGGTGAAGGAGTTCACGCCGGTGCCCGGCTCGGACAAGCTGAGCCTGGTCACCGTGGACTTGGGCGATGAGCAGGTGCAGTCGGTCTGCGGCGCGCCCAACCTGCGGGTGGGCATGCTCAGCGCCTATGCGCCGGTGGGCTGCGTCCTGGCCGGCGGGATGAGGGTGGAGCGGGCCAGCCTGGCCGGCCAGCAGAGCGACGGGGTGCTCTGCTCGGCCAAGGAGCTGGGCCTGGGCGAGCTGCACGAGGGGGTCATGGACCTGCCCGAGTCGGTGGGCCTGGGCACGCCGCTCAGCCTGCTGCTCCAGGACCAGGACTGGATCATCGAGATCGACAACAAGAGCCTGACCCACCGGCCCGACCTCTGGGGCCACTACGGGTTTGCCCGCGAGCTGGCCGCGGCCTTCAACCGGCCGCTCAGGCCCCTGCCCCTGGAGGACCTGGGCCGCTACGCCGACCTGCCGGCCTATCCGTTGCAGGTGGACGACTTCAACCTCTGCCCCGGCTATTGCTGCCTGGAGCTGGCCAGCTTGCAGCCCGCGCCCGCGCCCATCGCCATCCAGGCCCGGCTGCACTCGGTGGGCATGCGAGCCATCAACCTGCTGGTGGATCTCACCAACTACATCATGCTGGAGATCGGCCAGCCCATGCACGCCTTTGACGCCGACGACATGGGCGCGGTGCGGGTGGCGGTTTTCGGCGGCGAGGGCGAGTTCACCACCCTGGACGGCTCCACCCGCAAGATGCGCCCGGACGACCTGATGATCTGGAACCAGGAGCGGCCGGTGGGCCTGGCCGGCGTCATGGGCGGCCAGTTCTCCGAGGTGAGCGAGAAGACCACCCGCCTGGTGCTGGAAGCGGCCAACTTCCAGCCCATGGGCACCCGCCGCACGGCGGTGCGCCTGGGCCTGCGCACCGACGCCAGCCAGCGTTTCGAGAAAGACCTGCCCCGGGCCTTCATGGTCCAGGGCATCGCCCGCTTTTTGCAGTTGGTGCACGACGCCGGCCAGGAGCCCCAGGTGCGCTCGCGCCTGACCCACGCCGGCAGCCTGGGCGACGAGGAGCGCATCATCGAGATGCCGCTCGATTACGTGGCCCGCTACATGGGCGAGCCGGTGGGGCCCGCGCAGGCCATGGCCTTCCTCACCGCCATCGGCTTCGGCTGCCGCCAGGAGGCTGACAGGCTGGTGGTGCAGGTGCCGCCCCACCGCTCCAGCCGCGACATCAGCCTGCCCCAGGACCTGGTGGAGGAGGTGGCGCGCTTCTACGGCTATGACAACATCGTGCCGGTGCTGCCGGCGGTGGCCATCACCGAGTACGGCTTTGACGACGGTCTGCGCGCCGAGCACAAGCTGCGCCGCTTCCTGGCCCAGGGCAAGGGCTTTGTGGAGGTGCACAACTACTCCTGGTACGAGGACCGCTGGCTGGCCAAGATCGGCCACGAGCCCGGCGAGACCCTGCTCCTGGCCAACCCCGTGGCCCCCTACAAGGCCCGCCTGCGCACCACGCTGATCCCCAACCTTTTGGAACTGATCCCCCAGAACTACGCCCAGCGCGAGGACCTGCGCCTCTTTGAGGTCGGCCACGTCTACTTCCCCCAGGGCGAAGGCCACCGCCGCGAGATCACCCACCTGGGCGCGGTGACGTTCCGGGCCGGGTCCACCACCAACCTGGAGCCGCTGTTCCTGGATCTCAAGGGCGCGGTGGAGGAAATCGGCCTGCTGCTGGGCTGCGGCGGCCTGGGCTTCGCCATCGCCGAGGACAACCCGGCCATCTGGGCCCAGCCCGGCTGCCATCTGCGGGTGCTCTGTGGCGGCCAGGAAGTCGGCAAGCTGGGCTACCTTGCCGGCCCGATCCTGGAGGCATTCAAGCGCAACGCCCAGATCGCCTGGCTGGAGCTGGACCTGAGCGCGCTGCCGCTCAAGACCTACCCCGAGCTGACCATGGCCATGCCCTCCAGCTTCCCCGGCTCCTGGCTGGACTTCTCCATCCTGTGGCCGGCCGCCCAGGGCTACGCGGCCCTGGAGAGCGTGCTGGACGGCTTCGGCGACGAGCTGGTGCAGGGCCGCAGCTTCCTGGCCGCCTACGCCGGCCAGGGCCTGGCCAAGGGCCAGAAGAGCTACACCTTCCGCTACTGGATCGGCCTCAGTGAGCGCACCCTGACCAAGGAGGACATCGAGGCCTTCCGGCAGCGCTTCATGGATTTCCTGGCCGCCAAGGGCCTGAGCATCCGCTGACCAAGGGGCGGGGCCACGCCCCGCCCGCGCCGCCGCCTGGGTGGTGGAATGGCAGACACAGGGGACTTAAAATCCCCAGACCGCAAGGTCGTGCGGGTTCGACTCCCGCCCCAGGCACCAATGATTTCAATAATTTAAATTGACAGCCGAGGCGTAGTGAAACCTACGCCTCGGTGGTTTTTTGCCTGTTTTTTGCCGTTTTTTGGGATTTCAGTATCCCAAAAGTATCCCAGTGAAACGGGCTCGCCAGGCCCTCCCGGAATCGTCAAATCGGGCCGGGCCAAGTCACCCCCATTGTTCGGCACGTAGTCACAATACCCGCCGACTTGCCATGGAATCGGTGGACGACTTCCCGTGGAATCACTGACCGGCATGCGCCGGCATCCACACTTATCATCAACCGACCTTGTTTAAACGCCTTGGAACTGGCAAGTCTGTCGAGTATTTAAAATGTAGCCGACTACCATGACAGCAGCATGGCCGATGGAAAACAACATAGGCTTGGCAAGGTTCTTCGGTCAATCCGGCTTCATTGACATGCAAAAGGCTGTAACTTAATCCTTGGTATCAGATTCGGGGGCAGGCCAACAAAAGCCCGCTACTTGGATAAGGTTAGAAACTGACATTCACGCCCAGCTCTCCGCCGTAGCTTGTAACCTCGGAACTGAAGACCGCCGCCGAAGCCTCGCCGCGCAGCATCACCCGCGAATTGAGCTTATAGGAAGCGCCAAGGGATGTGGTGGCCCAATCAGCGGACACCGGAACGGCGGCCATGCTGTAAGCCGGGGCCGCCACCGAGGTGAGCGAGGCTGTTACCGTGCGGTCCCTGTCGGCCCATTCATGGTTCCATTTGGCTTCCGCGAAGGGCTGCCAGGGGCCCAGGTCCAGGGATGCGCGCCAGCCCAGCTGACTGACCAAGGAATCCCTGGTGATGCCCTCAAACGACAGGGCCGAGACACCACAGGCGCCGGTTTCGGTGAAGCCATCGAGCCAAATCTTTTGCATCACCACACCCGCCACTGGCCCGGTAGTGACAGGCCCCAGCTTTAAGTCGCCACCGGCGCGCAAGGCAAGCGCTTGAGAAAGTCCGTTTGTGTCTGCATTGTTCTGGTCAATGAAAATGCCCAGCGGCACCTGCCGCGAGATCCTATCCTGAAACTGGCCATAGGTCGCTACCGCGTTGCCCCAAAACGGCCCGATCTTGTGGGCGGCGTAGAGGCTGATAGCCTCGTCAGTCTGATCGAAGTGGCCACCGGTGGAGAAGTCCTGCCGCTGGCCGCCCGCCGTAAAGGCCGCGCCCACTACAACCCCGCTTGTCGTTCGATAATCCACGCCCACCGAGCCACTGAAGGGGGTGCCTGAATCGGTGGGGAAGCCCGAGGCGTTCTTGATTTTCTGCGAGGAGGCCCCAGCGCTCGTCCACATATTGATGCCATTGGGCCCGCGATGCTGCCCAGAAAGATCGATCTGCCCCTGGATGGTTGCCGCGCGCGCCAGGCCGCCTTGCACGGCGCCTTCGGTTATCAGGGACATCTGGCTGGGCGCAGTGAGGAGACTGTAGGTGTAATCAGCCTCGATGGTCTGGCCCGCCGTGCTTAAGTGCGGCCCATTGATCCACAGATAGGTCTGCTGTTGCTCGGGAGTGGCGATGGCCATAATAGCAGGGAGCGGGGACGGAGCATTGGCCGACAGCGCCGAGGAAGGGGTGAATCCGAAAAGGGTGGGGTTCTTGGCTACATACTTGAACAGGCTGTCGTTGTCTGCGGGAATGAAGCGCACCCCCAGCGCGGTGAGATTGGCCCACTCGGCTTTCCATAGCCCCACGGAACGGGCGTAGGCGTCGGCTTGGTCAGGGGGGATGACGCCGCCAAGGCCGGCCATTAGGGCATAGTCATAGGAATTGCGCACCACGATGGTGCGGGCACCAGCTGCTTGCAAGCGCGCCACCGACGCCGCCAGTTGGGCGGCTCCGTCACTCAGGTAATTGGGGTGCGCGGCCATCCAGGCTGGGCCTTGATTGGTGTAATAGGTCGCGTCGTTGTCGCCGCTTTTTATCAAATAGAGTGCGTTGGGGTTGGCCACGCCGTTGACTGCGGTGAGGTAATTCTGAATTTGCTGGAGGGTGGTCACGTTATTGGGTATCACCGGTTGATCGTTGACCACCGTGGTGGCGCCCCCATTGGCGTAGTTGCCTCCGCCGTTGGCCACAGTGTCGGCGCGTAGGCCAAACTTCCCCGCCAGTATGGTAGTGTTCATCACCCCATTGCCAGCCCAGCCGCCGGTGGCGCCGTTGGAGACAGCGATGGCTATAGCTTTATCCATCACCGCGTCCCCAGTGGTGTGATAGCGGAAATATCCGGTATCCAGGGTGCTGTCGCCGAACGCAAGGAATTGATTTAATCCCCCCGCGCTGGCCGCGATGGGCATGAATAAAGCTGTGAACGCAAGCAATATAGCTACACTAACGAAGGTTTTTTGCATTTGACGCGATCTTTCTTGTCTGATTTACGTACCGGTATTCGGGGCCAGCTTGACCTGCCCCCGGACCTGATACCAAGGATTAAGTTACAGTCGTGCCTGCCTCGGAGTCTATCCTGGACTTCAGCACCCATGCCGGCGGCAACGCTGATGGTGTCGATGGCCTAGCCTCCGGAGCTGGCGGCCGGTAGCCCAGTGAGCTATGTGGCCTAAAGGTGTTGTACTCCATGCGCCACCTCTCGATCAGGATCTGAGATTCCTGGAGGGTGTAGAAGATCTCGCCGTTGAGCAGCTCGTCCCTGAGCTTGCCGTTGAAGGACTCGTTGTAGCCGTTCTCCCAAGGGCTGCCCGGCTCGATGAACACGGTCTGCACTCCCAGCCGTCCCAGCCATTTTCTGACCGCTTTGGCCGTGAATTCGCTGCCATTGTCGGAGCGGATGTGCTCCGGGATGCCGTGCCCCACAAACAGCCTGGCCAGGCAGTCCAGCACGTCATCTGAAGTGAGGCTGCGCTCCACCACCAGGGCCAGGCACTGGCGGGTGTATTCATCGATCACGGTCAATATCCTGAAGCCGCGCCCGTCATGGGTACGGGCCTTGACGAAGTCATATGACCACACATCGTTGGCATGCGCGGGCCGAAGCCTGACGCAGGAGCCGTCATTGAGCCACAGCCGACCACGCTTGGGCTGCCTCGTGGGTATCTTCAGCCCCTCCTGGCGCCAGATGCGCTCCACCCGCTTATGGTTCACCCGCCAGCCATCACGCTTGAGCAGGGCCGTGACCCGCCGGTAACCGTAGCGACCGTAGCGGCTGGCCAAGCGCACGATCTCCGCCCGCAAGGCTTCTTCGTCATCCTTGACGATTGGAGCACGCCGCTGGCTGGCTCTGGGCTGGCCAGCTACCAGGCAGGCCCGTCGCTCGCTGATGCCAAGCTGATCGCGCAGGTGAATGACGCATCGGCGACGCCGCTCGGGGCTTAGTAGTTTCCCTCCAAGGCTTCCTTAAGGATCAGCTTGTCCAGAGTCAGATCAGCCACCGCCTTCTTGAGCCGGGAGTTCTCACGCTCCAGGTCCTTCAGGCGCCTGGCCTGGGATACCTTCAGCCCACCATACTCCCTGCGCCAGCGGTAGTAGGTCTGCTCGCTGATCCCAAGCTCCCGGCAGACCTGGCCGGTCTTCTGCCCGTGACCCATACGAATCTCTGCCTCTCGAAGAACTCCGATGATCTGCTCCGCCGTATACCCCTTCCGGGCCATGACTACCTCCCTCTCGGTTCCAGAAAATTCTACTTTAATTCCTGGACTCATTTGAGGGGGGCAGGTCAAGCTAACCTTCACGGGAAATTCCATTTGGCAACCGCCCGAGGTGTGGATAACGTGCTGGAGAGGTAAGATAGCACTATCCATGCCAAATGGTGAAACATTAAACCAATTAAATTAAAATAGTTATGCGCTGGGCAAGGTGAAAACTCTTTGAATTGTCCTGAGGGGAGAGACTAGCTTTCGCCAACCGTCTCGTCTGGCAGGACTGGCTGGCCGGATGTTCGAGAATGCGCAGTCGTACAGTTGGGAAATACGAAAAACAGGGGCCGCGATCCAATCAAAATCAGGTTCAAGGTAGGAGACAGAAGTCTCATGGCCCCTGCCGATAGGTGAATTCAACCTTTTGCTAAGCAAGGCGTTAGGTTCGCAAAATTGCCCACCATTAACCAGGCCAGCTACGCCCATTACCACGTTCTGATCTGGTCACCAGGTCTTTCTGGCTCACAAGGCACCCACGGGGATTGAGATGGCCTTCTCGGTCAAGGGTAAGGTCTGGGTGGCCAGACAGACCACGCCGCCCTGTCCCACCGGCATCTTCAACCGCTCCAGGGCCTGGAAATGCCGCACTGCGTTCCTGTCCGGCGAAGCGGTCTTCTTGAACTCCAGGGGGTACAACGTGCCATCTTGGACTATCAAAAGGTCAATCTCCTTTTGATCCTTGTCGCGATAGTAATAGAACGGCGCCCGGCGGCCGTTGTGCCACCAGCTCTTCAGAATCTCGGCCATGATCCAGGTCTCTAGGATGGCCCCGGACATGGCACCGGCCTCCAGGGTTTCAGGTGAAGACCACTCGGTCAAATAGGCGCAAAGTCCGGTGTCCAGGAAATAAAGCTTGGGCGTCTTGACCAACCGCTTGGTGAGGTTGCTGTGATAAGGCTCCAGCAGGAAGACCAACCCGGAAGCCTGCAGAATTGATAACCAGCGTTTGGCGGTGTTGGGCACCACGTCGGCATCGCGCGCGAATTCGGCCAGATTCAATAGCTGGCCGGTGCGGGCCGCGGCCGCCCGGATGAAGCGGAGGAAGGCCATTTCATCGCCCACCTGGGCCAAGTCCCGGACGTCGCGTTGCAGGTAGGTTTGCAGGTAGGAGCTATAGAACAGGTCCCTATCGGCATCTCCACGGGTGACCAGGGCCGGGAAAGCGCCCCGCCAGATGTGCCCATATAATTCCTGAAGCGTCAGCTGGCCTCCACTGGCCAACCTGATCCTTATCTCGGCCGGCTCCGGCATGAAAGGCGTGGACTCCAGGCCGTGGCCATCCAGTTCCCGGCGAGACAGGCCCAGGAGCTGAACGATCCCCACTCTGCCGGCCAGTGACTCGGACACTCCCAGCATGAGATGGAATTGCTGCGAGCCGGTAAGCCAGAACAGGCCCGGCATACTTCGCTCATCCGCTGCCATCTTGATGTAGGGCAGCAGCTCGGGCGCATATTGGATTTCGTCGATCAGCACCGGTGGGGGAAAGCGCTGCATGAATAGGGAGGGGTCCGTCTTGGCCAGGCTCAGGACCAAGGGATCGTCCAGGGTCACATACACCCGGTCCTTGCCTGCAAGATGCTTGAGCAAGGTGGTCTTGCCCACTTGGCGTGCACCAGTGACCAACAGCACCGGGAGTTGGCCGGCTACCTTGTTGAGATAGATTTCCAGGGTCCGAGGTAGATACATGGTGCCCCTATCGTCCATATTGCAAATTAATATAATAATGGACGATAGATCATGCCCAAGTCAAGTCCCACACATTGTAAAGGCAAGGTAACGCGACGACCCGCTTGGCAGACCTTTGCTAGCGTGTTGGTGTCCCCAACGGGATTCGAACCCGTGTCGCCGGCGTGGGCCAAGTCCGTCAAGGTGGTGTACGGCGATCGCGCCATCCTGGACTTGATCAAGCTGCGAGCTGCTTGACCGCCTCGATCTCCTCTCCCAGTTCTTGCCGGCCAGCCTGGGCCTGATCCAATGCCTCGGCCGACATGTACCTGCGGGCCACGGCCCACTCGTCGTTCTGCTCGGCCAGCACCGCGCCCACCAGTCTG
>JAZDHW010000139.1:0-17393 GCA_043805555.1 Pseudomonadota bacterium | reverse complement strand
GGCCGGAGGTGGCGGCGGGGGCGGCGGCGGCGGCGGGGGCGGCGGCGCGATGGTGGTGGTGGTCAGGCTGGAGCTGGGCACGGTGCTCAGGGTGGGCAGGCCGGTCAGGCTGCTCTGGCCCAAGGCCGCAGCCGGGGCCTGGGTCACGGCTGCGGGCGCGGCCGGCAGGGTCGGCAGGCTCGGGGCCGCCGGCGGGGTGACGGGCTCCGGCGTGATCTTCATGCGGGTGGCGGCCGGGTGGCTGGCCGGCGGCGGCGGGGTCAGGCTCAGGCGATACCAATAAAACAGCGCCGCCACGCCCAGCACCACCGCCAGGCCGGCGCAGGCCTTGGCCAGAAACCCGGCCGTGAGCCAGGAAAGGCCGGTGCTGCGCTGCGGCGGCTGGTCATCCTCCAGCTCGGGCGGCGGGAAATCCAGGTCGGGCTGGAGGGGGGCGCGGCTCCAATCCGCGGCCGGCCCGGTGGCGAACTCCTCCTCGGCCTCGTCCGCGGCCGGGGGCAGCTCCGGGGCCGGTGGCGGCATGGGCGCCGGGTCTTGGAACGCGGGCTCCAGGTCATATTCCGGGGCAGGATCCGGGGCGAACTCGGGCGCGGCGGCCGGCGGGGGCTGGGGCGGCGGCAAGGTCTCCGGCTCCACCGGCGGCGGAGCCACCCGGGGCGGTTTGTCCGCCTGGCCCGGCCGGGCCCGGAAGCGGGCGTAGCAATCGTCGCAGAGGTAGTAACGCTGGCCCAGGGCGCGCATGAGGTTGCGCCAGGGGCTGCGTCTGCCGGAGATCATGATGTTGTCTGAGCCGCATTGGGGGCAATGCTGCATGGTCATCCTCATCGTGGCAGGGTCATACCCACACGATCATACCACCTGTTACCCCTTGGCGGCTCGGAAATCAAGATATTGTATGTGGCGGGCGCCAGAAGTCGGCTTAGAACTCGCTCTGGCCCGATCCGCCCGGCGTGATGGCGATGACCACGCGGCGGTTCTTGGCCTGGTTTTCGGGTATGGGCCTGCCCTGGGCGTCGCGGTTGGGCGTCTTGGGCCGGGTCTCGGCAAAACCGGCGGCCTGCAGGCGGCTGGCGGGCACGCCCTCCTGCATCAGGTAGCGCACCACGTTGGTGGCCCGCTGGGTGGAAAGCTCCCAGTTGCTGGGGAATTGCGCAGTCTTGATGGGCACGTCGTCGGTGTGCCCCTCCACCACCACCTTGTATTCGCCGCCGGGCATGGCGATGATCTGCTGGGCCACCCGTTTCAGGATTTCCAGGGCCCTGGGCTTGAGCGAGGCCGAGCCGGGGTCGTAGAGGGTGGTGCCGGTGAACTCCAGCACCAGGCCGCGCGGGGTGGCGTTCAGCTCGGCCTCGCCCAGCTCCTTGGCCTGGGAAAGCTCTGCCAGGCGCTGGCTCAGCTCGGTGAAGGGCAGGTCGGGCTGGCGGTGGGCCACGGCCTGGGCCATCGAAGACTTAACTTCTTCGTATTTCTTGGGGTTCAGGTCGGCCACCGAGAGCAGCATCACGAAAAAGGTGAGCAGCAGGGTGACCGCGTCGGCAAAGGTGATCATCCAGTCCTCGCCGTCGGCCTCGTGGGAGGCGGCCGGACGCAGCAAAAAGGCTGGAATGCGGGGTTTCATTTGGGCTTGCCCTGCGCGGCGGCCTTGCGGCGATACTGGATGGACGGATCCAGGAAGCTGTTCATCTTGTCCACCATGTACTGCGGCGAGCGGTTTTCGGCCAGCATCACGAAGCCTTCCAGCAACAGGTAGTTGCGGAAGCGGGCGATTTCCTCCTTTTGCTGGGCCTTGGACGCGGCGGGCAGGAGCAGCAGGCGGGCGATGAGCACGCCGTAGAGGGTGGTGATCAGGGCCACCGCCATGCCCTGGCCCAACTGGGAGGTGTCGCTGCCCATGGATTCCAGCATGATGATCAGGCCCACCAGGGTGCCGATCATGCCGAAGGCCGGGGCGGTGGAGGCCATGGCCCGCAGGATGTCCACCTGGACCATGTTGCGGCCGAAGGTGGATTCGATGTTGGAGGCCAGGGTCTCGCGCACCTCCTCGCCGGAGTAGCCGCTGACCACCAGCTCCAGGCCGAAGATGAGGAAGTTATCCGGGGGGTTGATGGCCCGGATCTCCTGCTCCAGGGCCGGCAGGCCGCCTTTTTTCAGCACCGCCCCCCAGCGTATGGTCATGGCGGTGTCTTTGTTCAGGGTCTTGCGCCCCACCTGCTGCTCGATGAACAGCCGGCCGACGTTTTTTAGGCTCAACCATACGTAGCGCGACTGATAGCTGACGAACGAGCAGGCCAGGGTGCCGCCGGCCACCAGGAACAGACTGGGCAGGTTGAAGAAAATCAGGTAATTGTTGGTGCTGAGCACAATGGACGACAGGAACAGGCCCAGCCCGATTACAAAGCCGATAAGGGTGCTGAGGGACATTGTCCACCCCGGTTGCAGGCGCGCCGGCTTGACGAAAATTTCCGGACCAGCGGCTGGTGTCCGGAGTTTCCAAGGCCTTAAGATAACCCCAGGCCACCGGGGGCTGTCAACCAAACAGAATCGGCGCCTGCCTTTTAAGTGTCACTAACAGTGGGGCTTGCCAGGGACCAGGGTTTTTTGTAGAAAGGACCAGAGGCGGCGCCGCGTCGGCGCCTGGGTAACCCCGGCCAAGCGAGGTGCAGCATGCAGAAGACTCCCCCCCGGCCCACCGTGATCGGCAACTGGTTCTGGTGCGATCCCTATGGCGGGCGCACCAACCAGGCCATCTGCCGTGAGCGTCTGGCCCGCGACCGGCCCTATTCACCCTGCCGCCACTGCCGCCGCTTTGCCGAGCCCGGCCCCGGCGGCCAGCCCCAGGGCGGCAGTGCGGGCCGCCGCCGCGACTAGAGCCCTTGGACCCGACCCGGCCAGACTGCTTCCGCTGCCGCCACCTGCGCATCACCTGGGAAGCCGGGCGCGGTTACGCCTGCCAGGCCATGCACTTCAAGTCGCGTCAGATTCCCTGGCGGGTGGTGCTGGCCAGCTCGGGCAAGCCCTGCCTGTGCTTCGAGCCCAGGCCCTCGCCCAACCCCGGCGCCACTGCCCGCTCCTGAACCTATCGGCCTAGCGCTTGGCCTTCTTGACTTTTTTTGTCTTGATCTTGCTTTTAGCGGCGGCCTTGGCCGCGGATTTCTTGGCGGCCTTGGCGCGGTGGGTCTTGACGGCCTTGGTGGCGGAGGCGGGCTTCTTTTTCTTGCTCACCTTTTTGGCGGGCGCGACCGGCGCGGCCGGGGCCGCGGGCTCACTGGCGCCCACCCGCAGGGGCCGGGGCTTGGGCTCCTGGTTCAGCACCGACTCGGCCACCACCAGGGGCGGCCGGGCCTCGGCCAGGCCCGCGGCAGCGGGGGAGGCATCGCCAGCCCAAGCCGGGCCCGCCAGCACCAAGCCGGCCCCGAGGCCGGCCATCAGCAGCAAGCTATGGGAACCACGGTTATTTGCGCGCATGAATCCGGAGGCTTTCCACGTTGATCTGCTTGCGCCCGTCGGGACTGCGGCAGAGCCGGCCCCGCACCACAACCTCGTGCTGTATCAAGCCTAACACCTGGGCTCCGGGGTGACCAGGGGTGAGCAGGTATTCTTCCTCGTCCACCCCGGCCAGGGCGGCGGCCATCACCCGGCCCTGGGCGTCCCAGGCCACTGGCACGACCACGCCCCTGATCTCGATGGCTTCTTCCTGGCCCATGGTGCGGTGCGGTCTCCTTGGGAAGGCTTGGGTTGCCGGCGACCGACCCCCGGTCAGGGAGCAACTTGCAGGCCACGCGCCAACTATTCAGATTAACTAAACTAATGGGCGGCGCGCCCCGGAGGCGGAACTGGTGATTCCGGCCCCTACAGCCCCCGCCCCTGGCCGGCCGGGGGCCGGCGCGGGCGCGGGCGCATTAACTGCCTATTATCAGATTGACTTTTGACATTACGGATACTGCGATTCCTAAAACCATCCCGTCTGAATCGCCGGTTCCGTTTTTGGACGGGGCGGAGCAGCCCGGATGCAGGTGGCCTTGGGTTACATCTGGCCTACGCAAAGGCTGGAGTTGGGGCGGGACTTATTTTTAGGAATTGGCTATTCCGAGGGTGCGCAATTGCGAATCCGCTGTTCCGTTTGATGTATATCCCAATTATCTTGGTCTGTTAAGCCAAAAAGCCGCCGGCCGGAGTCGGTCTTGGGGCGGATGGGTGGCTGGGATAAACCGGAACTTGCGGTTCCCTTGCGCAAAGCCGCTGGCAATAAGGGCAGCATTAACAGCATGATGCAAGGTGGCAAGCCGCTTGCTGGCTATGGAGGCCAACAAGGCTGCACCGCCGGGCTTTCTTGCGGCCGCAAATGGGGAGTTCCGGCGGCCCACTTAACGCTTCCCGTGGGAAGAGGAGAAAACGGCATGAAGAAGTTGGCAATGTTGGTGGCCCTGGCCTTCGCCCTGAGCGTGGCTCCGATGGCGTTGGCGGCCGAGCAGTCTGGCGCGGGCCAGAGCACCATGACCGAGAAAGCCCCGGCCAAGGCCAAAAAGGCCAAGAAGGCCAAGAAGGCCAAAAAGGCCAAGACGGCTAAGAAGGCCAAGAAGGCTGCCAAGCCGGCCGCCAACTAGGCCCTCGTTCTCGGTCAGCGCACCGGTTGACGGACCGCCATCGGCGGTCCGTCGCCTTGTGGGGCCTCGGGTTGGGCCGGGGCCTGGGGCCGGTGGCGGGTGACCCGCACCAGCAGCGTGGCCGAGGCCACGATGGCCAGGCCCACCGCGGCCAGGATCAAAAAGACCGTGGCCACGCCCCAGGCCTTTTCCACCCCGCCCACCAGCTTCACCGCCAGCGAACCCACCCCGAAGGTGAGGATGAACTTGGCGCCGTAGGCCGAGTGCTTCCAGGCCGGCGGGCTGAGCCGCGCCACCAGGGTGTTTTCCATGGGCTGCATGCCCAGCAGGAAGAACAGGTAGACCATGCCGGCCAGGAACAGCGGGACCTCGGCCAAAAAGGCCATGGCCAGCACCGCCGGCACGGCCAGGGCGTGGAAGACCACGTAGCCATAGCGCGGGTCCCAGCGCTCGCCCACCCGGCCGCCCACGTACTGGCCGATGGCGCCCACCAGGTAACTCATGGCCGTGAGCAGGGTGGCCACCACGTTGCCGGTGGGCCCGGCCGGCCACCAGGACTGCACCCAGGTCATGATGCCCTCTATGCGCAGCTCGAAATAGGCCGGCATGGTCACCGAGGAGCCGCGATAGGCGATGCCGCCCAGCATCATGGCCAGGAGCAGCACCAGAAACGGCCCCAGGTAGCCGCCCACCTTGCGGTCCTCGGCCTGGGCGGGGCGCTCTGGCTCCTCCAGGGCGTAGCGGGACATGAAGACCAGGCCGCTGAAGTTCAACCCGGCTAGCACCAGGTAGGCCGCGGCCGGTCCCCAGAGCCAGTTGACTAGGCCGGTGACCAAGGGCGCGGCGGCCAGGCCCACGTTGCCGAAGATGCCGTTGTAGGCCATGCCGATGGAGATGCGCTCCACGCCCCGGGCGATGAGGCCCAGGCCGGCCGGGTGGTAGATGCCCGAGAACAGGCCGATGCCGGCCAGGCACAGGCTCAGCGCGGCCGGGTCGTCGATGCTAAGAGCCGCGCCCAGGCCGCAGAGCCCCGCGCCCAGGAAAAAGATCATCATGAGCGGCTTGGCCCCCAGGCGGTCGGCCAGAAGCCCCAGGGCAGGGCGGTGACGCCAAAGAGCAGGTATTGCCAGAACGACAGCTCCAGGGCCTGGGCCATGGTCAGCCCCAGGCTGCCGGCCAGGGGCAGCACCAGGGGCGGGAAGACCAGCATGTTGTAATGGCTGAGGAAATGTCCCACGCTCGTGACCACCAGGATGCCGCGCTCGCGCTGATTCACGCCTGTCCTCCGCACAAAATGATTGCGCCCCGGAGCGGACGCACAATGTAGCATACCCCCGGCCGACGGCTGCGCCACCCAGGCGGCATGCAGGCCGGGGCGGCGAGCCTAGGCGAAATTAGCTAGGCAATAGTGTGACTTACTAAAATTGGTATTTTGGGCTAAAAATTACCTTGACTCCAGAATAAAATGAAGTAATTTAGTACCAGAATAACGAAAGAGGTTGCGATGTCCCGCGTCCTGAAGATATCCGAAGCCGCCTCCCTGGCGCTGCACACCATGGTGCTTCTGGCCGCCAACCCCGGCCGCACCCTGGCCACCCGTGATATCGCCGCCTTGCTCCGGGTCTCGGAGGCCCATCTGGCCAAGGTGCTGCAACGCCTGGCCCGCTCCGGTCTAGTCAACTCCCAGCGCGGGCCCAAGGGCGGCTTCAACCTGGCCCGTCCGCCCGAGGCCATCAGCCTGCTGGAGGTCTACGAGGCCGTGGAGGGCCCCCTGGAGGAGCGCTCTTGCCTGCTGGGCCAGCCGGTCTGCGGCGGCGAATGCCTGCTGGGCGGGCTGCTGCAAAAGGTGGCCGCCGAGGTGAGCAGTTACTTCTCCCAGACCCGGCTTTCGGACCTGGCTCACGCCTTTGCCGCGGAGGAATGCCATGCGCAAGTTTAGGAACATCATCCACATCGACGAAGAGCTTTGCACCGGCTGCGGCCAATGCGTGCTGGACTGCGCCGAGGGCGCCTTGCAGGTCATCGGCGGCAAGGCCAAGCTGGTGGGCGAGATCTACTGCGACGGCCTGGGCGCCTGCCTGAGCGGCTGCCCCACCGGCGCGCTGACCGTCGAGCGGCGCGAGGCCGAGGACTTTGACGAGCAGGCCGTGCACGCGCTGCTGCGCCAACAGGCCCAGACGGAACCGGACGCGCCGGCCACGCCCAGCGCCGGCGACGTGCAGCCCCTGGCCTGCGGCTGTCCCGGCAGTGCGGCCATGGCCCTGAAGCCCCCGGCCGCGGCCGCGGCCGTCATGCCGGCCAGCGCCGACCTGGGCCCGGCGGCCAGTCAGCTCGGCCACTGGCCCATCAAGTTGGCCCTGTTGAGCCCCCAGGCCCCCTTCCTGCAGGGCGCGGACCTGCTGCTGTTGGCCGACTGCGCCGCGGCGGCCCTGCCCGACCTGCACCCGCGCCTCTTGCCCGGCAGGGCCATCGCCCTGGCCTGTCCCAAGCTGGACGACGCCACCGCCCACGTGGCCAAGCTGGCCCAGGTGCTGGCCACCGCCAGGCCGCGCTCGCTGACCGTGGTGCACATGGAGGTGCCCTGCTGCAAGGGCCTGGAGTACATCGTGGAGAAGGCGACGGAACTGGCCGGGGTGCAGGTGCCGCGCGGGTCCATCATGGTCTCCCGCGACGGCCAGGTGATGCGCCAGGACCTGCCCTGGGCCCCGGCGGCCCCGGCCGCGGCCGGGGCCCGGGCCTAGACGGAGCGCGGGGCAAGCCATGCGCTGGGAGCCGGCCGCCCAAGAGGCCCTGAAGCAGGTGCCGTTCATGGTGCGCCCCCTGGCCCGCAAGCAGATCGAGGCTCGCGTGGCCGGCCAGGGCCGCGAAAGCGTGAGCCTGGCCGACTACCAGGCTGCCGAGGCCGCCTTCCGGGCCCTCAGCGGCGGCCGCAGCCAGGCCGAGCTGGCGGGGCTCATGCCCGCGGCCAACCGGCCGGGGGTGGAGATGGCCCCCCTGGAGGCCTGCCGCTCCGAGCTGACCGGCTGCCCCAACCGCCTCATCGCCACCGATCAGTGGCGTCAGGCGCTGCAAGACTGGCTCGCCCGGCGCGACGTGTCCGAGCGCCTGCGCGGCCTGGTGCCGGGCGAGCAGGTGCTCTATCACCACAAGCTCAAGCTGGCCGTGGCCGGCTGCCCCAACGGCTGCTCGCGGCCCCAGGTGGCCGATATGGCCCTGGTGGGCTTCGTGCGGCCCAGCTTCGACCTGGCCGACTGCACGGCCTGCGGGGCCTGCGCCCAGGCCTGCCCGGACCAGGCCATCACGATGACCGATGAAGGCCCGGTCTGGGGCGAGGCCGCCTGCCAGGGCTGCCGGGCCTGCGCTGAGGCCTGCCCGGCCGGGTGCATCACCACCGGCCAGCCGGCGGTGCGGGTGCTCATGGGCGGCAAGCTGGGCCGCCATCCCCACCTGGCCGATCCGGTGGCCGAGGCCGCCGATCCGGCCGCGGCCGTGGAACTGTTGGACCGCGCCCTGGAGCGCTACCTGGCCCAGGCCCGCCCCGGCGAGCGTTTCGCCGCCTGGTGGCAGCGCCAGGGCGGACGGCTGGACCAATAGGGAGGAGGATCACCATGGGACGCACCATGTGCCCCGGCCAGGACACCGCCTTCTGGCGGCCCGGCGACATCTACGAGGTGCCTTGCAGCCACTGCGGGGCCGAGATCGAGTTTTTCAAGGACGACGCCAGCCGCCGCTGCACCGGCTGCGGGGGCCGGGTGCAGAACCCCCGCTTCAACCTGGGCTGCGCCCAGTGGTGCGAGCACGCCAGGGAGTGCCTGGGCTATGATCCGAAGGAGGTCATGGCCTCCGAGGGCGAAGAGACCCCCCTGGTGGACCGCCTGGTGGCGGTGATGAAGCGCACCTTTGGCGACGACCGGCGCCGCATCCGCCACGCGCTCACCGTGCTGGAGCGGGCCAAGGAGATCATGCGCGGCGAAAAGGGCGCCGACCCCAAGGTGGTGCTGGCCGCGGCCGTGCTGCACGACATCGGCATCCAGGCGGCCGAGCGCAAGCACAACTCCAACGCCGGCCGCTGGCAGGAGATCGAGGGCCCGCCCATCGCCGAGGAGCTGATGAAGGAGCTGGGCCTGGACGAGCTGACCCGCGACCACGTCTGCCGCATCATCGCCAACCACCACAGCGCCAAGGACATAGACACCACCGAGTTCCGAATCCTGTGGGACGCCGACTGGCTGGTGAACATCCCGGAGGAGTATCCCGGCCACACCCCCGAGCGCCTGACCGCGCTGATCCACAAGGTCTTCAAGACCGCCACCGGCCGCAAGCTGGCCCTGGCCCGCCTGGTGGAGCAGCCCGCCGCCGAGGCGGCCTCGGCCGCCGCCGCCGACCTGGTGGCCACGCCCGAGACCGGCGCCGGGGCGTGATCCCGGCCGCTCGCCAGCAAACCAACGCACATGGCCAGGGCGGGGTTGATCTTCGCTCTGGCCTTTTCCACCTCCTCTCTTACAGGGTCATTGCGAGAAGCGATAGCGCCGTAGCAATCTCTTCCTCTTATTTCCTTCCTCCGGGTGGCCCGGACAGCTCGCTGTCCGGGTCGCGTAGCGACAAGAAACGCTGGGTCAGTGGGCAAGGCTCATTGGTGTGATGTCAGGTTGGCGGCCCGCCCTTCCGGCCGTCCGACCGCCGGGGTAATGCGGCACCATCTGGAGCGGGCTGTTACCTTGCCCCCGCGCGTCCACGCCGGCCGCATAAACCTCCCACCGGGGCGGGCCTCGCCGGCCGGGCGGCCGCGCACGTCTTTGGCCATCAGGTTTGAGGCGGCGCGGGTGATGGCCCCTGGCGACGCCGGTTTTTCTTCCCTTCCAGTCAACTCCCCTGCCCAAACCTCGACCCACCCGCCGCGCGCGGCAGTCAGTCCGTGCCGGCTCCCTTAAGAGCGGCCGGCTAAGACGCGGGGGGCGGCCCCACGGGAGGCGGGAGAACGGGAGAGGGAGTGAAACGGGAAAAGAAGAGGCCGGTGATGGACCAGTCTATCTCGTCATTGCGAGGAGCCTTCTGGCGACGAAGCAATCGCGTGACGGGTGGGTCGAGGCCGGCTTCCTCCGGGTGGCCCGGACAGCTTGCCTGTCCGGGCGCCGCAGGCGCAAGAGGTTGCGGCATGGCCTCTGACCCGGCACCTAGGCTGGTTTGTCGTCCGCGGCCTCGCACCGGAACCTCTTGCTGCTTCGCAGCCCGGACAATGAATTGTCCGGGCCACCCAGGAAAATGCATAAGAGGCACGAAGGAAAAAAGGGACGGGTGCCTGGGGGGACGGGTCGCATTAGCGACAAGAAGAATCAAAGGGTCATTGCGAGGAGCCCGCCGGGGCGACGAAGCAATCGCGACGGGCCGACTGCACCTTGCATGATGAATCGGCTCTCCCCCCTCGCCCCCTGGGGGGAGAGGGCAGGGTGAGGGGGCAACCTGGCGCGCGTGGCCCTTGCCATCAATGGCGCGATGGTTTAGGGATAAAGGGTGGGCCTGCCCGTCAACCCTATAGCGGAGGCCGGTCATGCCGCCGCTCAAACGCATCCTGCCCCTGGCCCTGGGTCTATGCCTGGCCCTGGCCCTGGCCGTTGGCGCGGCCCCGCCGGAGGCCCGCACCGCCGCCGCGCCGGTGGGGGCCTATCACGGCAACGTCAAGAGCAAGAAGTTCCACCGCGTGGGCTGCCGCTATTACGACTGCGCCAACTGCCTGGCGGTCTTCGCCACCCGGGAGGCCGCCCTGGCCGCGGGCTACGCGCCCTGCAAGGTCTGCCGGCCCTGATGACCCCCGCCGCCGCCTAGGTGCGTGTCGGAGAAAGCCATCCATGGCTTTCTCCTCTTGGAACTTGCCAAAAGTGAATTTTGGCAAGTTCTCGGAATGGCGCCAAAAATTAATTTGGCGCCATTCCGAGCGGGCCGTCCATGGCCCGCTCGGAAGCCTGTCGGAGGATTACTCCGACAGGCTCCTAGAGCACCTTGTCCGGCGGCAGCTCGGCCAGCCAGGCCGGGCTCTCCAGCCACTTTTTCTTCAAGACATCGCTGCGCCCGGTGTTGCGCATGATCAGCAGGAAGTTCTCCACCCAGTTGTAGAGCAGGGCGTCCTCGGTGAAGACCACGCCCAGGGGCTCCATGGTGAAGGGCTTGTCCAGGGTGGCCAGGCCCTGCTGGCGGAAGCGCAGGGTGGCCACCACGCAGAAGTTGTGATCGGCCACCAGGGCGTCCACCTGCCGCTCCAAGAGGGCCTTGAGCCCGGCCTCCTGGTCGCTGACCTCCACCAGGCGGGCCTTGGGGAACAGCTCCTTGACCGTCTCTGCGCTGGTGGTGCCCCGGCTGGCGGCGATGACCAGCTCGGGGGCCTGGTGGTCGAACTCCTCCTGCATCTGCCCCAAAAGCCGCTGGGTGGTCAGGATGGACTGGCCGGTGACCAGGTAGGGGCCCACCAGCATGAAACTGGCGTTGCGCTGGGGGGTCATGGTCACAGCGCCGATGACGATGTCCACTTCGCCCGCGTTGAGAGCCGGCATCAGTTGGTCGAAGTGCATGGTGGTCAGTTCGAGCTTGACCCCCATGGCCGCGGCCGCCAGGCGGGCCAGGTCCACCTCGTAGCCCATGGGCTCGCCCTGGCGGGAGATGAAGGTCAGCGGCGGGTTGTCGGTGGTGATGCCCACCCGCAGCATCCCGGCCTGGCGCACCCGGTCCAGCACCGGGCCGGCCTGGGCCTGGCCCAGGCCCAAGCAGAGGGAGCAGACGGCCAGGATCAGGCCCGAGGCGATGAATCTTTTCATTTCGGCTCCCTGCCAAGGGGGTGGAGGGCGCCGCCAACGGCCGCGGCGGCGCAAACGTGCATCCAGGCAAGAAGTTTAGCCGGGCGGGAGGGGCGCGGCAACCGTTTTGGCCGGGATGGCGGCCGGTGCGGAGGGCCAGAGGCCGCGGGGCGAAAAAACCGGGCCGGGCGGGGGCGTTGACCCCGGCCCGGCCCGGTCACCACAGGGTGTTGTGGCGTGAGGGGCTACTTCTTGCCTGCGCCCTTGCGCACGTCGATGTCGTCGGGATACATCACCGCCTCGTGGCCGCGCTCGCCGGTGCGGATGCGCACGACCTCCTCCACGGGGTAGATGAAGATGAGCCCGTCGCCGGCCTCGCCGTTCTCGCCGGTCTTGGCCGCCTTGACCAGCGCCTGGACCGTCTCCTCCAGGTTGTGGTCGCTGAGCACGATGTTCAACTGGATCTTGGGCAGCATGTCCACCTGGTAGGAGCCCGAGCGGCCGGAGAGCTTGATGCCTCCCTGGCGGCCGTGGCCGCGGATCTCGAAGCAGTTCATGCCCACGATGCCGATGGTCCGCAGCGCTTCCTTGACGTCGTTCAGTTTGTCTTCGCGAATGATCGCCTCGATCTTCTTCAACATGGCCTCTGCCTCCGTTATTTACGAGTAGGCCCGTTCGCCGTGTTCGCTCAAGTCCAGACCCACCTCCTCGGCCGGCTCGCTGACCCTGAGGCCCATGGTGGCGTCGAGGATCTTGGCCAGGATGTAGGTGACCACGAAGACGAAGACCGCGGTGACGGCTACGGCGATGATCTGGGTCAGGAACTGGCCGGGGTTGCCATAGAACAGGCCGTCGGCCCCGGCCTCGTTGACCGTCTTGGTGGCGAACAGGCCGGTGGCCAGCGCGCCCCAGAGGCCGCCCATGCCGTGGCAAGCCCAGACGTCCAGGGATTCATCCAGCCCGCGGGCCTGGCGGAAGCGAATGGCGTAGTAGCTGATTGGCGCGGCGATGGCGCCGATGACCATGGCCGCCATGGGGGTGACGAAGCCGGCGGCCGGGGTGACGGCCACCAGGCCCACCACCGCGCCGGTGGCGATGCCCAGCACGCTGGGCTTGTTTTCCTTCCAGGCGCAGAGCATCCAGGACAGGGCCGCGGCGGCGGTGGCGGTGTTGGTGGTCACGAAGGCGTTGGCGGCCAGGCCGTTGGCGCCCAGGGCGCTGCCGGCGTTGAAGCCGAACCAGCCCACCCACAGCAGGCCCGCGCCCAGCACGGTGTAGGGGATGTTATGGGGCTCCATGGGGGCCTTGGGATAGCCGCGGCGCGGGCCGATGACCAGGGCGAAGGCCAGGGCGCTGAAACCGGCCGCCACGTGCACCACGGTGCCGCCGGCGAAATCCAGGGCGCCCATGCCGCTGATCCAGCCGCCCTTGCCCCAGACCCAGTGGCAGAGCGGGTCGTAGACGATGGTGGCCCAGACCAGGCTGAAGACCAGGAAGGTGCTGAATTTCACGCGCTCAACGAAAGCGCCGGTGATCAGCGCCGGGGTGATGACGGCGAACATCATCTGGAAGGCCGCGAAGGCCAGGTGGGGGATCGTCTCGGCGTAGGGACCGGCGTCCTGGCCCACGCCGGAGAAGCCCAGGTAGCTGAGATCGCCGAAGAGGCCTTTCACGTCCGGGCCGAAGGCCAGCGAATAGCCGTAGAGCACCCACTGCACGCCCATGAGGCCCAGCATGATGAAGCTCAGGTTGAGGGTGGAGAGGATGTTCTTTTTGCGGACCATGCCTCCATAAAAGAAGCCCAGGGCCGGGGTCATCATCAGCACCAGGGCGGAACTGACAAGCACCCAGCCGGTGTCGCCGGGGTTGATAACAGCGGGATCGGCCATATTCTCTCTCCTCGGGTGTTGGGTGTTCATTTCCCCCTGATACTCACCGCCAGGGAGCGCGTCCTTCCGAAGGGCGCGGCCTCCGGTGGTTTGATCTAGCCCAAGCAACCATGGTGCCAATTATGGCAACAAAAGTGTAATAACTTAAATTTGCAAACAAAAAGCCGCAATGCCTTCGGCCATACTTACAAAACAATTACCGTGCGGTATTAAAATCGGTAAGGAGCAATCCCTGGCGGAGATTGCCGGCAACGCGGGCTTGGCCCTCGCGGGGTGGGCCTGGCCGGGGGGCGGCCAGGTTAACTGGCTTTAATGATTAATGAATGCCTACAGGGCCGGCGGGGCTACCTGGATGTAGGGAGTGTGGGCTAACGCATACTGTCCGGTAGGTTTGTTGCACCGTGGTTACAAATTGGACCCTAATCCTGGCTCCCCACCCCCAATCCCACCACCAGGAAGCGCACCGCGGCGCTGGCCCGTCCGCCGGGACCCCAGGCATCCACCTCCAGCAGGTGGCGGCCTGGCATCAGCGCCAACCGCCGGGCCAGGGGATCGGGGCCGGCCGGCAGGGCGCGGCCGTCCAGCCGCCAGGCCGCGCCGCTGACCGCGCCCTTGGCGTCGGCCCGGCAGGTGATGATTTGCAGCTCGGGCGGCACGTCCGGGTCCAGGGCGTAGACCGCCTCCGGGGCCGGGGCCAGCAGGGCCAGGCGGGGCGGGCCGGCCGGGGCCGGGGCGGGGGAGTGCAGGGGGCAGGGGCCGGGCGGGGGGTGGTCGGCCGCGAAAAACTCTTCCTCGCGCGCCGGGCAGTCCGGGCCGGCGGCGGCCCCGGAGGCGGCGCAGACCGGGCGCGCGACGATGCCGGCCGGCCGGGCGGGCAGGCCGCCGGGTGTCTGGCGGTGCAGGTAGAGCATCACCTGCCGCCAGAGCGGGGCCGCGCCGGTGACCCCGGAGACGCCGCGCATGGGCTCGGCCGCGAAGTTGCCGGCCCAGACGCCCACGGTGTAGTCGGCGGTGTAGCCCAGGCACCAGTTGTCGCGGTGCTGCTGGCTGGTGCCGGTCTTGACTGCGGCCGGGAAGGGCAGCTCCAGGGCCCCGTGGCGGCCGAAACCCGCGGCCCGGGCCCGGTCGTCGGCCAGCGCCTCGCCCACCAGGGCTGCGGCCACCGGCTCCATCACCCGTTGCGCCTGGGCCGGGGCCTGGCCGCGCCAGAGCCGGGCCGGGGCCCAGCGCCCGCCATCGGCCAGGGCGGCGTAGGCCGAGGTCAGGGCCAGCAGGCTCACCTCGCCGTCGCCCAGGGCCAGGCCCAGGCCGTAGTGGTCCGGACTCTGGGGCAGTTCCAGGCCCAGCCCGCGCAGCCGGGTCAGCACGGCATCCGGGCTCAGCTCCTCCACCAGGCGCAGGGCCGGCAGGTTCAGGGAGCTGGCCAACGCCACCCGCAGGCTGACCTCGCCCCGGGCGCGGCCGTCGTAGTTCGCCGGCCGGAAGGTGCCCCCGGCCAGGGGCCGGGCCAGGGGCGCGTCGGCGATGCGCTGGGCCAGGTTATGGCCGCGCTCCAGGGCCAGGGCGTAGATGAAGGGCTTCAGGGCGCTGCCCGGCTGGCGGCGGGCCAAAACGCCATCCACCTGGCCGGCTACCGGCTGGTCATAATCCACCGAGCCCAGCCAGGCCAGCGCCGCCCGGTCGCGGTTGCGCAGCACCACCACCGCGGCCTGGCGCAGGCCGTCGTCCCCATGGGCCGCCACCGCGGCCCGGGCCAGGCCGGCCACGGCCGCCTGGAGGCCGGGGTCGATGTCGGTGGCGACGGCCCCGGCCGCGCCAACGGGCAGGCGGGCCGTGAGCGCGGCCACGAAGTGCGGGGCCTCGATGCCGGCCGGCGGCGGGGCCAGGCGGGCCGGCGCGGGCTCTGCCTGGGCGCGGGCCAGGGCGGCGGCGTTGATGGCCCCGGCTTCGTGCATGGCGCTGAGGATGCGGTTGCGCCGGGCCATGAGCCGGGGCCGCTCATTGGGACGCAGCAGGCGGGCCGGGTCCTGGGGCAGGGCCATGAGCAGAGCCGCCTCGGCCGGGCTCAGGCGGTCCGGGGTCTTGGCCAGCAGAGCGCGGCTGGCCGCGGCCACGCCCACCAGCGGCCCGCCAAAGGGCGCGCGGTTGAGATACTGGGCCAGGATGGCGTCCTTGCAGAAACGCGCCTCCAGCCACAGGGCCCGCGCCATCTCGCGCAGTTTTGAGGTGATGGTGCGCCGGGCCGGACGCTCCAGGCGGGCCACCTGCATGGTCAGGGTGGAGCCGCCGCGCACCACCCGGCCGGCCATGAGATCGGCCCAGGCCGCGGCGGCCAGGGCCATGGGGTCCACGCCGGGGTGGAGGGCGAAGCGCCGGTCCTCGGCGGCCATGGCCGCAGCGCGCACCAGGGGCGGGATCTCGCCCGGCTCCAGCCAGGGGCCGGCCCGGCGGGCGGGGTGGGCGCGGCTGGCCATGAGGCGGCCGTCAGCGGCCAGGACCAGGCAGTCGGCGGCCGGGCCATAGCCAACCCCCGGCGGCGCGCCTGGCCAGAGCGCGGCCAGGGCCCAAAAGAGCAGCGGGGCCAGGCCGACGGCCAATACGCCGATCACTAGGCCGCGCCTCACCGCACCTCCAGCCGGCCCGCCCCGGAGCCGCCCATGACCTCGGGCGCATACATCTCCTCCACCGTGGCCGGCCGGGCCACGAAGCTGCCGGGGGCCACCGCGCGCAGGCGGTAGCGGAAGGTGTACACGCCGGGGTTGAGCACCGGCGCGTAGAGCACCAGGCCGTCCTTGCGCAGCTCGCGCCAGAGCCAGGGGTCCCAGGCCGGCGGATCCATGCCGGCGACGGGGCGGCCCAGGCTGGCCCCGATGGGCTCCAGGCCGGCGGGGTAGGGGTCGTTGACCAGCACGTGATAGCGGGTTTCGGGCGCCAACACCGTTATCAGGCACTCCACCTCGTCGCCCAGGGCCGGGCCACCATCCGGCGCGCGCAGCAGCCGGGCCAGGCCGAAGCCGGCGTTCACCGGGGCGGCCGGGGGCTGGGCCGGGGCATGGCTCAGGCGCGCGGTCCAGTAGCCGCGGCCCTCGCTGGCGCTGATGGTGAGCTCCTGCCCATGGCCCGGCGTCAGTTGGTCCAGGGCCAGGTTGATGCTCTGCGGCGGCTGGGCCGGTCCGCTGAAAGCGGGCTCGGCCAGCACCCGGCCGTCCAGGCTGACGCTCAGCGCGCTGGGACCGCCGCCCCCGGGGCGCTGCACGTAGGCGGCCAGGGCCCAGAGGCCGAAGACCGCCTCCTGGGTGGAGAGGCCGGGCTCCTGGCCCAGGGCCTGGGCCACCCAGGCGGCCAAGGCCTCCAGGCGCGGGTGTTGGGGCCGCAGCCGGGTTAGCGACCACAAGGCCATGGCGTTGCCGCGCAGGCTGGAGCCCAGCACGGCCTTGAGCCCGCCGGGGGCCGCCGCGCCAAAGTGCAGGTGCTGGGCGCTGACCACGGCCGAGGCTTCGAGCTGCGCGATGAGCCCGTCCGCCGCGCCGTCCAGGCCGCTGGCGGCCGCCGCGCGCATCAGGGCGGCCAGGCCGAAGGGCGTGAGCCCCTGGCTGCGTTTCAACGCCGCCTCCACCAGGGGCCGCACCTTGCGCCCCTGTTCGGCCAGGACCATGAGGGCCAGGCTCTCGGCCAGGCGGCGGCCGAGTTGACCCGGCTTGGGCGCGCGGGAGGACTTGAGCGTCCGCTCCAGGTAGTCCAGGGCCGGGCCCCGCAAGGGCGCGATGATGTCCACGCCGGCCGGCTGGATCTGGCGGGTGGCCAGCAGGGTGTAGGCGGTCAGGAAGAGGTCGGCCTGCTCCAGGCCGGGCCAGAAGGCAAACCCGTCCTGGCCGGTGTGGAAATCCACCACCGCGGCCAGCGCGGCCTGGATCTGCGCCGCGTCGTCGGGCGATGGCGTGAGGCCCAGGGCCGCGCCGTGGGCCAGGCGCAGGGCCCGGGCCGCGGCCCGGCTCAGGCGCTGCTCCAGGCAGTCCCAGGGGTAGTCGATGAGGGCCTGGGTGGGCGCGGCCAGGCCGGCGGCCGGCGAGGCGGCGATGGTGACGGCCAGCCCCCCCCGGCCGGGCTCGGCGCCG
>JAZDHW010000138.1:0-6462 GCA_043805555.1 Pseudomonadota bacterium | reverse complement strand
GGGTGTGGCTTGGGCCCCCCCCCGGGGGGGGGGGGGTTTCCTTTTTTTGGGGGGGGGGGGCGCGGTGTGGGCCCCCCCCCCCGCCGAGTCCGGGCTAATTATACTGCCGCGTGTCAGCCGCCACCGAAAAAGACGGCCGCTCAGGCCAGGCGGCCCAGCAGGCGCTGGCGCAGGCGGGCCACCGCCAGGTCCAGCAAGGGAAACAGGTTGATGACGTCCTGGGCGTTGTAGGCCAAGAGCGTCTCCAGGGCGCCGGGTTCGCCGGCCAGGTGGCGCCGCCACAGGAGCACGGCCTCCCAGCCGCCCAGGCCCTCCACCTGGGCCGGCCGGCTCAGGCCCACCATGCGTTCGATGCGCTTCAGCCCGCCCTTCATGCCCAGGCGGGCCAGGACCCAGCGCAGGTCGATGTGGATGGGCGGCACCTGGAGGCTGGGGAAGACCTGGCGCAGCACGGGCAGGTCGAAGGTGGAGCCCGCGAAGGTCACCACCACATCATATCCTTTCATGGCATCATTTAATAACCACATGTTGCGCTCGGCCACGAATTGGGTCACCTCACGGCCGTCATAGAGCCCCACCACCGTCACCCCGCCCCAGTCGTCGGGCGCGCCCCCGGTCTCGATGTCCAGGGCCACCACCCGGCCAAAGTGCGGATAGAAGCGCCAGTGCTCGGGCGGCGGGAAGAGCCCGGCCAGCTCAGTGAGCCCGCCCGGCCGCTCCAGGGCCGCCAGGCAGTCCGCCACCAGGGGCCGGCCCTTCTGCCACAGCCCCGCCGGCAGCAGCTCCCGGCCTCGGCCCAGGAAATCCGCCCAGTCCGCCACCCCGGCCCGCCAGATGGCCAGCTCGCGCCGGGGGCCCACGCCGGGCAAATGGATGAAGCTGCGGGTCAGCATGGGCGTAATCTGGCCAAAGAGTGGCCACAGCCTGTGAAAATGCTTATCATATAAATAGGAAACAGGGCCTGCCCTGGCCATCTGGCTACGGGAGTAGGGAAGGGAGCGATCAACAAGGCCGCCAAGTTATTCACGGCATTGATCCTGGCTGCGATTGTCGGCCTGGCTGCCCCGCCGGCCCGGGCGGCCAGCATCAGCCTTCTGGATGCGGTCTGGGCCCCGGCCTTCAACCAGGCCTCCTACACCGTCTACAACCTGCTGCCCGGCCTGGACCTCACCGTGGGCGCCAGCAACGGCGGCGGCCGCCTGTGGTGGGATGCAAGCGAGGGCCTGGGTGTCAAGGGCGGCCTGAACAGCGACGAGATCGACTATGGCGAGGTGCTGACCCTCAGCTTCAGCCAGCCGGTGTTCCTGACCAGCTTCAAGGTCTACGACCTGTTCCGCGAGACCTGGTCGTCCCACGGCGGCTGGTACAACGAGAGCGGTTACGCCGTGTTGGACGGCGGCCCCAGCGTCGCCTTCGCGGCCGGCAACAGCGAGGTCTACCCCGGCTGGGATCTGCCCGGCGACGGCGTGAAGGTGGTCAGCGTGGGGGTGGGCGGCGTGTCCCAGATCCAGTTCTTCGCCAACCGCTCCCACAACCTTAACAAGCGCAACCATGACTACCAGTTGGGCGGCCTGGACCTGGAGTTGCCGGCCGCGGCGGTGCCGGAGCCGGGCAGCGGGCTGTTGCTGGTCTCGGCTCTGGGTCTGGGGGCCTGGTGGCGGCGGCGCCATGCCGGCTGAGCCGGGCCCCAAGCCCGACCGCCGCCCGGCCGGCCTGGCCGTGCGGCGGCTTGGGAAGGGCCCGCGCCCAAGGCTAGGGCTTGGTCTTGAGCAGGTCCTCGATGCGGCGCAGGCGCCAGTCGATGATCTGGAGCTTGTCCTCCAGCACGTCCACCCGCTTTTCCATCTTTTCCATGGCCGCCGGGGCCACGCCGGGGGCCGGGGCGGGGGCCGCGGCCCGGGGCGCGGGCGCGGCGCTCTTGGTCATGGCCTTGGCCTGGGCCGCGGCCTTGTCCTGCTCGGCGGCCTTGGGCGCGCTGGGGCCCTTGAACCGCTTGACGTCCACTTCCTCGCCGGAGTTGACGTTCAGCAGCTTGTTGCCGTCGCGGATGGCCACCGGCTGGCCGGGCAGCCAGTTGTAGGTGGTGTCCCAGTCCACCCGGTTGGGCACCTTCCAGATGGACCCGTCCTCCAGATGCACCTCGGCCCCGGCATAGGAGACCTTGGTGATGCGGTGGCCTTCTTCCAGGGCGGCCCCGGCCGAGGCGGCCAGCAGGGTGAGGGCCGCGAATATAACCAGCAACACAACGAAAAGCCTACGCATTGTCGCTTCCCCGGTATTGGGCGGTGAGTGCCGCGGCCAAGCCCCAGGACCGGCCGTTGCCACTATCCTACACCACCAGGCCGGCCCCCGTGCAGGGACGTAACAAAAATTTAATATGGTCAAAGGCCTGGAAGACGATAATAATTAATATTAACCAGGCCGGACCTGCCCCGGCCGTTTTGCTTGCCCGCCCCAACGCAGCCATGCCCCGGCTTGGGACGCGGGCGCGCACTCGGGGGCTCGGGTGGCGCGCTCTCGTCGAGGCTATCCCGTAATCCGACGCGGGCGCGCACTCGGGGGCTCGGGACCGGGGCCGCCTTGAAAACCACCTCCGCCAATCCACCCCCCGGCGGCTGCGCCGCCCGCCTGGCCCAAGGCCTGTGGAGCGACCTGCAACCCTTCCTGCCCGGCCTGCCCGGGGCCGAGTTCCGCCGCCTGCTGACCCGGGTCCTGCGCCAGGCCATCGGCGAGGCGCCAGACCCCGCCGCGGCCCCGATTTCCGACCGCGAGCCCAGTTGACAACCCCCCGACCTTCGGGTAGATGTGCAGGGCAGGCTGGCTCCGGCCAGGCTTTGCGGAGAGATGACCGAGTGGCCGAAGGTGCGCGACTGGAAATCGCGTGTACCCTCACAAGGGGTACCGAGGGTTCGACTCCCTCTCTCTCCGCCATCTTTTTTTCCGCCGCCCCCGCTGCCCGGCCCGGCGTCAATTTGCGATTGAAATTACATTTGATCGCAAACTGATATGACTCCATCCGGGAGGCCCCTTGCTTTTCGCCCAGATCGTGGCCTTTGTCTTGGTCATGGCCGTTTTCGAGGCCTACCAGCCCGCTGCGCCCTCCCTGGACCCGCTGACCAGCCTCCTGGCCGTGGCCGCCCTACTGGCCTGGCTGGGGGTGGGCTGCCGCCTCATGGGCGCGCTGCTCATGCGCGGCATCGCCGGCCCCCGCCCGCCCATGGACCCGGCCCGCTCCGCCCGCCGGCGCATCTATCACATGCAGGTCCTGGCCGTGGTGGCGGTGCTCTACGCCTTCACCGGCCTGGACCTCAAGGCCACCCTGCTGGCCTGGCCGCCGCTGGCCGCCTCGGAGACCCTGACCGGCCTGGCCGCGGCCCTGGCCTTCCTGCTGTTCCTGGCCGTGGCCTGGTGGGGGGCCCACCCCCTGGAGCGCCGCCTGCTGGGCCAGGGCCTGCCGGCCCGGGCCTATATCACCGGCCAGTTGCGCTTCGTGCTGCCGGTGGTCTTCCCCTGGCTGGCCATCAGCCTGGTGCGCGACCTGGCCCTCCTGGCCTGGCCGGCGGGCGGGGCCTGGCTGGATTCGCCCGGCGGCGACCTGGTCTTCCTGGTGCTGTTCCTGCTGCTCATGGCCCTGTTTTTCCCGCCCCTGGTGCGCTGGTGGTGGGGCTGCCGGCCCCTGCCGGATGGCCCCCAGCGCGATCTGATCGCCGCGGTCCTGGAGCGGGCCGGGGTGCGGGTGGGGGCCATCCTCACCTGGCCGGTGCTGGGCGGCCGCCTGCTCACGGCCGGGGTGCTGGGCCTGTTCAGGCCCCTGCGCTATCTGCTCATCACCCCGGCGCTCTTGGAGGCCCTGACCCCCAGCGAGCTGATGGGCGTGACCGCCCACGAGGCCGGCCACGTGCGCCACCGCCACCTGTTCGCCTACCTGCTGCTCTTCGCGGGCTTTTTCGTGCTGGCCTACGCCCTGGCCGAGCCCCTGACCATCCTGGTCAACCTGGTGGTCTACCTCCTGGTGCAGACCCAGACCGGCCTGGAGATGGTGGCCGGCGTCACCGACGACAACGGCTGGCTGGGGGTGGCCCTGGCCCTGCCCCTGGTGCTGCTCCTGGTGGCCTACCTGCGGTTCGTCATGGGCTTTTTCATGCGCCATTTCGAGCGCCAGGCCGATTTCTTCGCCCTGGAGCTCTTGCACGACCCCCGGCCGGTGGCCGAGGCCCTGGAGCGCATCGGGCTGATGACCGGCGACAGCCGCCGGGTGCCGAGCTGGCACCATTTCTCCATCGCCGAGCGGGCCGAGGCCCTCTACGCCGCGGCCGAAGACTCGGCCTTCGCCCGCCGCCAGGCCCTGGTCATCCGGCGAGGGTTGGTGATATACCTGGCCGGGCTGCTCCTGCTGGGCGGCCTGGGCTGGGGCCTGGGGGCCATGGACGCCGGCCGGGGCCTGCGCCAGGCCATCGTGGCGCGGGTGCTGGAGGCCCGCCTGGGCCGGCATCCCCACGACGCCCGCACCCTGCTGGCCCTGGGGGTGACCCAGTTCGAGGCCGGCGACCAGGCCCGCGCCCGGGACACCCTGGCCGCGGCGCTCAGCCTGGCCCCGGCCGACCCGGAGGTGCAGAACGCCCTGGCCTGGGTGCTGGCCACGGCCAAGGACGCCGGGCTGCGCGACCCGGAGGCGGCCCTGGAACTGGCCCTGGCGGCCGTGGGCCGCGCGCCCAGCGCCCACATCTGGGACACCCTGGCCGAGGCCTATTCCACCGCCGGCCAGCCGGACAAGGCCCTGGCCGCGGCCCGGGCGGCCATCGCCGCCGGGCCCCGGGAGCGGCCGGAGTATTACCGCCGTCAATTGGAGCGCTTCCAGCGGGCCGTGGTCGACGCGCGGAAGGGGAACTAGCGTGTTCAACTGGCAAACCCTGCTGGGCCTGGCCGTCAGCCTGTCCTGCCTGGCCTTTGTGTTGCGCGAAGTCGACCTGGCCCGGCTGTGGGCCATGGTGCTGGACCTGAACCCGCTCTACGTCATCGGCATCAACCTGCTGTTGTTCGTGAGCTTCCTGGCCCGGGCCGCCCGCTGGCGCACCCTGCTCCACCCGGTGAAGGAATGCGCCTTCTGGCCGCTTTTCTCGGCAAACCTCATCGGCTTCATGGCCAACAACGTGCTGCCGGCCCGCCTGGGCGAGTTCGTGCGCGCTTTCGCCGCCGACCGCGTGGCCGGGGTGCCGGCCACCAGCGCCCTGGCCACCATCGTGGTGGAGCGCATCCTGGACGGCCTCATCCTGCTGGCCATCCTGTTCCTGACCCTACTCTTCGCCGACTCGGCCCGCAGCGCCGGGGCCTTCACCGTGGGCTACATGCGCGCCGCCGGGCTGGCGCTCTTGGCCGGCTACCTGGTGGTGTTGGCCGGCATCTGGGCCCTGTGGCGCTGGCCGGCGGCCTTCACCCGCCTGGTCACCGGCATCGCCGGGCGCATCTCGCCCAAGCTGGCCGCGCTCTGCACCCGCATCCTGGCCACCTTTGCCGAGGGCCTGGCCGTGCTGGGCCAGGCCCACCGCCTGCCCCTGCTCATGGCCCAGTCGCTCCTGGTCTGGCTGCCCATGTTGGCCATGTTCGTGGTCTTCCTGCCGGCCGTGGGGCTCGCGCCCAGCCTGTTTTGGGGGGCCATGGCCTTCGTGGGGGCCTCGCTGGCCAGCGCGGTGCCGGCCGGGCCGGGCTACGTGGGCACCTTCCAGCTCGCGGTGCTCTGGGCCCTGGTCATCGCCGGCGCGCCCACCGAGCCGGCCGCGGCCTTTGGCCTGCTCTTCTGGGCGGCCGAGTATTTCCCCCTCACCGCCGCCGGGCTCATCGAGATGTGGCGCCACGGCCTCAGCCTGGGCAAGCTCTCCCAGTCCCACCCGCCCGAGGCCTGAGCCGGCCCCTCATCCCATATCTTTCTCTCCTTGCCTCTCTCCGGGTGGCCCGGACAGCGCTGCTGTCCGGGTCGCGTAGCGTCAAGAAAAACCGAAGGGTCATTGCGAGAAGCCGCAGGCGACGAAGCAATCGCGCCGCGCCGCCTGCACGCTGTTTTTGTCTTGTCCTTGCGAGGAGCAACCCGATCGGGTTGCGACGTGGCAATCTCTTCCCGCTTTTTCCCATCCCCTCTCCCCCCGGCGGGGGGGAGCGAGCCGGGGTGGGGGGCTCCCCCGCTTTTTGCCTTTTTCCGGGTGGCCCGGACAGCTCTGCTGTCCGGGTCGCGTAGCGACAAGAAACGCTGGCTGGAAAAGGCTCGTAATCGGGCAGCTGGTTCGGCGGCCCGCCCTGCCGGCCGTCGCTCGGCCGGGGTCATGCGCGCCCGTCTGGAGCGGGCTGCACCGTGCCCCCACGCGCCCACGCCGTCAGCAACCGGCTCCGTGGATGGCCGGCCGACCCGGCGGCAGGGCGGCTCGTCATCCCCACGCGCGCCGCCGACTGCAACAGCCATGAGCTTGGCTG
>JAZDHW010000137.1:0-6161 GCA_043805555.1 Pseudomonadota bacterium | reverse complement strand
TTCTCCTCTTGGAACTTGCCAAAAGTGAATTTTGGCAAGTTCTCGGAATGGCGCCAAAAATTAATTTGGCGCCATTCCGGGCGGGCCGTCCATGGCCCGCCCGGAAGCCTGTCGGAGGATTACTCCGACAGGCTCCTAGGCGGCTAGCGCCGTGTCCGGGGGCTGAGCGGCCCGCGCGGCGCTCGATCGTCGTTTTGCCGGCCGATAGCGCCGTCCAGGCCGGGAAAAACCGGCCGTTTTGGTGTAGAATCCAAGCTGGACCGGGAGCCGACCCCGGCCGTGGCTGTGTCAACCCCTCACGGAGTTGCCTGATGTCCCCTCAATACCAAGCTTCCCAGCCTTATCCCGGCACTATCAGCGCCGACCGCAGCCTGGCGGTGGTCAACACCTTCATGCGCCGGGTCTACAACTGGATGGCCGCCGGCCTGGCCCTCAGCGCCCTGGCCGCCTGGTTCACCGCCTCCAGCCCGGCCGTGCTGGGCCTGTTCTTCAACCTGCAAACCGGCGCGCCCACCATGCTCTTCTGGGTGGCCATCGTGGGCGAGTTCGGCCTGGTGCTGGCCATCAGCGCCGGCATCCGCCGCTTCCAGGTGGGCACCGCCGGGGCCCTTTTTGTGGCCTACGCCGTCTTGAACGGCGTGACGCTGTCCATGGTGCTGTTGGCCTACACCGGGGGCTCGGTGATGAAGGCCTTCCTGGTCACCGCCGGCACCTTCGCCGTCACCAGCGTCTGGGCCTCCACCACCAAGAAGGACCTCAGCGGCTGGGGCTCCTTCCTGTTCATGGGGCTCATCGGCATCATCATCGCCAGCGTGGTGAACATCTTCTTCCGCTCCCCGGTCATGGACTGGGTCATCTGCATGATTGGCGTGGTGGTCTTCACCGGGCTCACCGCCTACGACACCCAGAAGCTGCGGGCCATGGTGCTGGAGGCGGCCAACGAGGTGACGATTTCCAAGATGGCCATCTTCGGCGCGTTGCAGCTTTACCTGGACTTCATCAACCTGTTCCTGATGCTGTTGCGCCTGATGGGCGACCGCAGATAGGCCAAGGTGTTGAATAGCGTTCATAACGGGCCCGCCGGCGACGGCGGGCCCGGCCTTTTTCAAGGGGTCCGACCGTAGAATAACGCCCGGCCATGGCCAGGGTCCGGCCGGATAAGTGGTGTAAAATATTCCAAGGAATGGAAGGAAGGCATTCCAAATCCCGGAAGGCATACTATCACCGGTAAATTGGTCAAACCTGGTTGACACGGCCGGGGGTTGGCTCCTAGAATATGCAATCCATCAGGCAGCGCGCCGGCCGGGCTCCGATCCGGGATCGCCCAAAAGGCCCTGCCCACGCCGCCGCGCGGTTGCCCCCGGGCGACGGCGCTGGGGTATTGTGGGGCCCGCCGAACGGCTGTCGATAGCGACGCCCGTAATCTCACGAAGGAGAAAAACATGATCGAGGTGCGTTTTCATGGCCGGGGCGGCCAGGGCGCGGTTACCTCGGCCGAGCTGATGGCCCTGGCGGCCATTGCCGAGGGCAAATACGCCCAGGCCTTCCCCAGCTTCGGTCCGGAGCGCCGCGGGGCCCCGGTGCAGGCCTTCCTGCGCATCAGCGACACGCCCATCAAGCTGCGCGAGAAAATCTACGAGCCGGACGTGGTGGTGGTGCTCGATCCCTCCCTGTTGGCCACGGCCAACGTCAAGGCCGGGCTCAAGCCGGGCGGCACCCTGATTGCCAACAGCAGCAAGGCGGCCAGCGCCGTGCGCGGCGAGTGCGGCTTCGGCGGCCGCACCGCGGTGGCCGACGCCACCAAGATCGCCGAGGAGGAGCTCGGCGTGCCCATCACCAACACCACCATGCTGGGATCTTTGATCAAGGTCATCGGCCTGGTGGACCTGGAGGCCATCAAGGGGCCCCTGGAGCACCGCTTCGGCAAGCTGGGGGTCAAGAACCTCACCGCCCTGAACCGGGCCTATAACGAGACGATCATAGAGGAGTGATACCATGGCCGACGAAGGCATGACTTCCTGGAAGAGCCTGGCCTTGGGTTGCGCCATGACCGAGCCCGGCACCGCCCGCCGCTTCAACACCGGCGACTGGCGCAGCCGCCGCCGCCCCATCACCGACCGCGAGAAATGCATCAAGTGCGGCCTGTGCTGGATCATCTGCCCGGACATGGCCTATGACCCCGACCCCCAGGCCGAGGGCTACTACAACTGGGACGGCTACTACTGCAAGGGTTGCGGCATCTGCATCGCCGAGTGCCCCAAGCAGGCCATCAGCTGGCTCGAGGAGAAAGAGGAGGAAAAGTATGGCCCAGCGTGTGGGGCTTGAGGTTTCCCTGGCCTGCGCCGAGGCCGTAAAACTGGCCAACGCGGACGTGATTGCGGCCTACCCCATCACTCCGCAGACGCACATCGTCGAACACCTTAGCGAGCTGGTGGCCGACGGCCACCTGGACGCCGAGTTCATCCCGGTGGAGAGCGAGCACAGCGCCATGAGCGCCTGCATCGGCAGCTCGGCCGCCGGCGCCCGCACCTTCACCAGCAGCGCCTCCCAGGGCCTGGCCCTGATGCACGAGATTCTCTACATCGCCAGCTCCATGCGTCTGCCCATCGTCATGGCGGTGGCCAACCGCTCGCTGTCGGGCCCCATCTCCATCTGGAACGACCACAGCGACGTCATGGGCGAGCGCGACACCGGCTGGATCCAGTATTTCTGCGAAAACGGCCAGGAGGTCCTGGATCTCACCCTGGCCGCCTTCAAGATCGCCGAGGACCCCCGGGTGCTCTTGCCGGTCATGGTCAACATGGACGGCTTCATCCTCACCCACGTCATCGAGCCGATGATGATGCCCGACCAGGCCGAGGTGGACGCCTGGCTGCCAGGCTATACGCCCCAGCAGCGCCTGGACCCCGCCAAGCCCATCAGCATGGGCATGGTGGGCGTGCCGGAGGTCTACACCGAGGCCAAGCGGGCCCAGGTGGAGGCCATCAACCAGAGCTACCCCGTCATCCTGGAGCACTGGGCCAGCTTCGCCAAACAGTTCGGCCGCTCCTACCAGCCCATCGAGAGCTACCTCACCGAGGACGCCGAGGCGATCTTCGTGAGCATGGGCTCTTTGAGCGAGACCATCATGACCGCGGTGGATGAGATGCGCGCCGAGGGCCAGAAGGTCGGCGTGGTGCGCATCCGCCTGTGGCGGCCCTTCCCCGAGGCCGAGTTCGTCAAGGCCGTGGCCAAGGCCGAGACCCTGGTGGTCATCGACCGCAGCCTCACCTTCGGCGCCCCGGCCGGACCGGTGGCCACCGAGGTGCGCGCCCTGCTCTACAGCAAGGGCCTGAACAAGTACGTGGCCAATTTCCAAGCCGGCCTGGGCGGCCGCGATGTCTGCCGCGCCCAGTTCAAGGAAATGCTGGCCAAGGTCAAAGAGGCCAAGGCCGCCGGTCAGGACATGACCTGCGAGATGGTGGGGGTGAAGGAATGATATCCGCCGCCGAAGCTCTGAAGAACTACGAGAAGATCACGCCGAAGAACATCCCGGCGGTGGAGCCGCTCTCGCGCGGGCATCGCGCCTGCCAGGGCTGCGGCGAGGTGCTGGCCATGCGCCTGGCCGCCAAGGCCGTGGGCAGCCAGCTCATCGCCGTCTCGGCCACCGGCTGCATGGAGATCATCACCAGCCCCTATCCCCAGACCGCCTGGAACGTGCCGTGGCTGCACGTGGCGTTCGAGAACGCCGCGGCCGTGGCCAGCGGCGTCGAGGCCGGCCGCAAGGCCCTGATCCGCAAGGGCCGCATCGCCGACGACAACACCAAGGTGGTGGCCTTCGCCGGTGACGGCGGCACCGCCGACATCGGCCTGCAGGCGCTCTCCGGCGCCCTGGAGCGCGGCCACGACTTCACCTACATCTGCCTGGACAACGAAGCCTACATGAACACCGGCATCCAGCGCAGCAGCTCCACCCCCTATGGGGCCAGCACCACCACCAGCCCCTTCGGCGTCAAGAGCAAGGGGCAGATGACCTGGAAAAAGAACCTGCCCATGATCGCGGCGGCCCACAACGTGCCCTACGTGGCCACCGCCTCCCCGGCCTGGCACATGGACCTGATGAACAAGGTCCGCAAGGCGGTCACCGTGCCCGGACCGGCCTACGTGCACATCTATTCGCCCTGCCCCACCGGCTGGCGCTGCGGCCCCGAGACCTCCATCGAGACCGCCCGCCTGGTGGTGCAGACGCGAATTTTCCCGCTCTTCGAAGTTATCGATGGCAAGTTCCACCTCACTCGTGATATAAAGAAACCGAAGCCGGTTGAGGAATACCTCATGATGCAGCGGCGGTTCCGTCACCTCAAGCCCGCGGACATTGAAGTCATTCAGAAGCGGGTGGACGCGGACTGGGCGCGCTTGATCAATTTGGTCAAGGCCACCAATCCCGAGGCGGCCGCCTCCCTGGAATAAGCTGCCAGCCGGCCTAGCGCAGCCCCCCAACCCTGCGCGCCGTCGCTTTCCGTCATGAATTTGCGGCGGCGGCGGCGCGCAGGGCCCCAAAACCGGGCCAGGGTCCAGAATGGACAGGAGGCGGGGCGCAAAGAGAACGAGTCACCAAACGCCGGTCCGGGTTTCCGGGCCGGCTTTTTTTTGCCCGCGCCGCGGCTGAGGAGCGACACCCCATGCCCCCCGTGACCGTGCACCTGGTGGCCGCCGCCCGGCCCAACTTCATGAAGATCGCCCCCCTGTTTCACGAGCTCAGCCGCCGCCCCTGGTGCCGGCCCCTGATCATCCACACCGGCCAGCACTACGATTACAACATGTCCGCGGCCTTTTTCGCCGACCTGGGCCTGCCCGGGCCCCACCTGCACCTGGGCGTGGGCTCCGGCCCCCACGGCGCCCAGACCGCCCGCTGCCTGGAGGCCTACGAGCAGGTGCTGATGACCGAGCCCCCGGCCTGGGTGGTGGTGGCCGGCGACGTCAACTCCACCATCGCCTGCGCCCTGGCCGCGGCCAAGCTCATGATCCCGGTGGCCCACCTGGAGGCCGGCCTGCGCTCCTTCGACCGCTCCATGCCCGAGGAGATCAACCGCCTGCTCACCGACCAGATCAGCGACCTCCTGTGGACCCACAGCCCCGAGGCCGACGCCAACCTGCGCAACGAGGGCGTGGACCCGGCCAAGATCGAGCGGGTGGGCAACATCATGATCGACTCGCTGGCGGGCCTGCGCCCGCGCATGGAAGCCGGCCAGCCCTGGCGGCAATGGGGCCTCGCGCCGGGCGCTTACGGCATCGTCACCCTGCACCGGCCGGCCAACGTGGACCAGGCCGGCCCGCTCAGCCAGATCATGTCCGTGCTGGCCCAGGCCGCCAGCCGCCTGCCCCTGGTCTTCCCGGTCCACCCCCGCACCCGCGCCCGCCTGGAGGAGCTGGGCCTCATGGCCCTGGCCCAGGCCGCGCCCAACCTGCACCTGACCGACCCCCTGGGCTACCTGGAGTTCATGGGCCTGGTCCTGCGCGCCCGCCTGGCCATCACCGACTCCGGCGGAATCCAGGAGGAGACCACCTTTCTGCACATCCCCTGCCTGACGCTGCGGCCCAACACCGAGCGCCCGGTGACCGTGAGCCAGGGCACCAACCGCCTGGTCACCCCGATGGAGTTGGCCGCGGCCCTCAATGAGGTCCTGGCCGGCCGTTGGCCCCAGGGCCAGACGCCCGAATTCTGGGACGGCCACACCGCCCAGCGCGCCGCCGACAGCCTGGCCCGCCGCTGCGGGGTCTGAGGGCGCGCCGCGCCCCGGGTTTCTCTCCCTGTCTTTGCCTTTCTCCGGGTGGCCCGGACAGCGCGCTGTCCGGGTCGCTTTAGCGACAAGAAACGTCTGCGGACCGCCCTGCCGGCCGTCACTCGGTCGGGGTCATGCGCACCCGCCTGGAGCGGGCTGTCCCTTGCCCCCGCGCGCCCACGCCGGCCGCATTAGCCCCGCGCCGGTGCGGGTCTCTCCGGCCGGGTGGCCGCGCGCGCTTCGGCGCGGCAGGTTTGTGGCGGCGCGGGTCATGGCCCCTGGCGATGCGCGGTTCTTTCCACCTTCCAGTCAATTCCCCTGCCCCAACCTCGACCCACCCGCCGCGCGCGGCAGCGGGGCCATGCCGGCTCCCTTAAGAGCGGCCGGCTAAGGCGCGGG
>JAZDHW010000136.1:0-13892 GCA_043805555.1 Pseudomonadota bacterium | reverse complement strand
ACGATGTGGACGGGAGCTGCGGTCGTGAAGGGCTGCCAGCCCTCCTTGGGCGAAGCGCCGCAGCCACTTGTAGACCGTGCTGACGTTCACGCCGAGCTGTTCGGCCACCTGCCGGGGAGCCATCCCTTGTTCCTTGACCCTTTGGACCATCAACACTCGACTATGGAACGTGGTTCGGGCATTCTGATGATGGTTGTTCACGTGGACCTCCAAGCAAGAGTCTGGTTGACGCTCAATCACCAGTCTCCATGCTCGGAACCATGTGGACAACCTCTTTAGCATCTACACCTAAGGCGCGGGGGGCGGCCCCACGCTGGGCAGGAGAATGGGAGATGAAGCAGGGAGTGGAGAGAGAGGGACCGTAAACGGGCCGGATCTTTACCTTCCAGTCAATTTGTTTTTATTTATGGGTCCTTGCGAGGAGCCCGCCAGGCGACGAAGCAAGCGCGTCAAAAACCGACTGCACGTGGCGTTGCAAGCTCTTGCCCCCTCAGCGTCCCCTGGCCCAGGCCTGGGCCGCGGCCACCAGGCCGAAGCAGCCCGAGAGCATCACGTCGCCATGGGGCGCGGCCACCCGCCAGCCCAGGCCGGCGGCCAGGGCCCGCCGGGGGCCGGTGAGCGCCACCGGCCAGTCATGGCCCTGGGGGGCCTCGGCCCGGCGGGCGCAGCCGTGGCCCTGGCTGGCGAAAACCTCGTCATCGCCGAGGTTTCCCCGCATGAACCGGCGCACGTGATCGCTCAGGGTCAGGGCGTCCAGGCAGCCGGTGTGGTGCTCATAGATGCCCAGCACCAGGCCGGCCCGCACCAAAAAGGCCACGGTGTGCATGTTGCCCAGGTTGACCACGCACACGCCCTCGCGGGCCTGGCCGGCCACCACCGGGTCTTGCAGCGCGCCCCAGGCCGCGGCCGCGGCGGTGTCCATGCACAGGGCCGAGGGGGCCTGCTCCTTGAGCGCGCTGAAGCGGGTCAGGCTGGGGTCGGGCCGGTCGCTGATCAGGTCGGCCAAAAAGCCGCCGGCGGCCAGGAAGCGCTCCCACATCCGGAAGCGGAACTTGCGGTTGCTGAAGCCGGGGGAAAAGCCGTGATCGCAGACGGCCAGCGCCAGGCGCTCGGGCAGGGCGACCTCAAAAAGGCCGCAGGCCTGGCGCAGGGCGATCAGGTCCAGGTCGGTGGTGAAGACCATCACCGCGCCGGCCGGCGCGGTCTCGGCGATGGCCACCCCCTGGGCGCGCACCCGCGCCAGGTCGTCGGCCAGGCTCGCGGCCGCCTCCGGGGTGGCGCTCACCCCCAGGCCGTGCTCGATGTGCTCGGAGATGGCCCGGTGCATGGCCCCGCCGCCCATGAGGAAGCCGTGCAGATGCACGGCCTTGCCCCGGGCGCGCGCGGCCCGGATGCGGGCGGCCGCCACCTGGGTGGGCGCGGGCAGGACCATCTTGACGGCGTTCTCCACCGCCTGGTCCGCGCGCCAGACTAAAAGATCCTGGGTGCCGCCGCCCACGTCCAGGGCCATGAGGGAGTTCAACTGCATGGGCACTTGTTATACCAATATTTGCAGGCAAAGCCAGCCGGGTTGCCGCCCGGAAACTTTCCGGGAATTTTCGGGCACAGAGCAGACACCGGGCCGAACTAGGATTTGCCTGCAAGGCCGGCTGCTTGCTATATTTCACAAGAGGACATCGGCGGCCCGTTAACCCGGGGGTCGGTTGACGCCCCCGGTTTCGTCCCTTATAATCCGATAGTTTACCGGCCGGAGCCGGGGCCGGCGCCCATGGTGGCGCCCGCGGATGCGACCGTAGCGGATTTCTGGAGCCATGTTCGACCACCTGAGCGACCGCCTGGCCGACACCTTCAAGCGGCTGAAGGGCCACGGCAAGCTCTCCGAGAAAAACATCGCCGACGCCCTGCGCGAAGTGCGCCTGGCGCTCCTGGAGGCCGACGTCCACTATAAGGTGGCCAAGGACTTCATTGAGCGGGTGCGCGAGCGGGCCGTGGGCCAGGAGGTGATGAAGAGCCTCACCCCGGCCCAGCAGGTGGTCAAGATCGTGCACGAGGAGCTGGCCGCGCTCATGGGCGGGGCCAACCAGCCTCTGGCCATGGGCGGCCGGCCGCCGTTGATCTACATGCTGGTGGGCCTGCAGGGCTCCGGCAAGACCACCACCAGCGCCAAGCTGGCCCTGGCCCAGAAAAAACGCGGCCGCCATCCCTACCTGGTGCCGGCGGACGTGCAGCGGCCCGCGGCCATTTTGCAGCTCAAGCGCCTGGGCGGCCAGATCGCGGTGCCGGTGTTTGACTCCGACCCGGCCATGAGCCCGGTGGACATCTGCGTGCAGTCGGTGGCCGCGGCCAGCCGGGCCGGCGCGGACCTGATCATCCTGGACACCGCCGGCCGCCTGCACGTGGACGAGGCCCTGATGGGCGAGCTGGAGGCCATCCGCGACAAGCTGCACCCGGCCGAGGTGCTGCTGGTGGCCGACGCCATGACCGGCCAGGACGCGGTGAACGTGGCCAAGGCCTTCCACGAGCGCCTGACGCTCAGCGGCGTGATCCTGAGCAAGGTGGAGGGCGACGCCCGCGGCGGCGCGGCCCTGTCCATCCGCTCGGTGACCGAGGTGCCCATCAAGCTTCTGGGCGTGGGCGAGAAGCTCGACGCCCTGGAGGAGTTCCACCCCGGCCGCATGGCCGGCCGCATCCTGGGCATGGGCGACGTGATGAGCCTGGTGGAGAAGGCCGCCCAGGCCTACGACCAGGAAAAGGCCCGGGAGATGGCCAAGAAATTGGCCAAGAACGCCTTCACCCTGGAGGATTTCCGCGACCAGCTCCAGCAGATCAAGAAGCTGGGCTCGCTGGAGTCGATCCTCGGCATGCTGCCGGGCATGGGCAAGCTGAAGCAGCTCAAGAACGTGCAGCCGGACGAGAAGGAGCTGAAGCGCACCGAGGCCATCATCAACAGCATGACCATGGCCGAGCGCAAGGACAGCAATATCCTCAACGCCTCCCGCCGGCGCCGCATCGCCCAGGGCAGCGGCACCACGGTGGCCGACGTCAACCGCCTGCTGAAAAACTTCCTGCAGGCGCGCAAGATGATGAAGAGCATGACCCGCATGGGCGGCAAAAAGGGGCTGGGGCGCATGATGCCCATGTAGGGAGCTTGCCCCGCCTGAGACCACCTTTCAACCAAGCGAGAAGGAAGAAGATGGCTGTCAAGATCAGACTGACCCGGATGGGCGCCAAAAAGAAGCCCATGTACCGCATCGTCGCCGCCGACTCCCAGTCGCCCCGCGACGGCTCGTTCCTGGAGATCATCGGCGCCTACAACCCCCACCAGGACCCGGCCCAGGTGACGGTGAAGGCCGATGTGCTGGCCAAGTGGGTGGCCAGCGGCGCCCAGGCCACCGACACGGTCTACAGCCTGCTGAAGAGCCGCGGGTTGTGGCCCCAGGCCCCGGCGGCCAGCTAGAACCGGCCCGGCCCGCGTCAGACCGTTGCTGAGCTACCCCAGGTGGGGGGTATAGTTTGGCCCCCCACAAGGGCGCGAGATGGCTCATACTGGATAATAGCAGGCGTCAGCCGGCCAGTGTGCTGAGTTCGGTCACGCACCCGCTACGCAACGGTCTCACAATCAGGTGGAGGTGCCGCATGAAGGAGTTGATCAAATACATTGCCCAGGCCCTGGTGGACCACCCCGAGAACGTGGAGGTCAACGAAATCGAGGGCGAGCAGACCTCCGTCATCGAGCTTAAGGTGGCCAAGGAGGATCTGGGCAAGGTGATCGGCAAGCAGGGGCGCACGGCCAGGGCCATGCGCACCATCCTGAGCGCGGCCTCCACCAAGATTCGCAAGCGGTCGGTGTTGGAGATCATCGAGTAGGCAAGCATGTCCCGGCCCGACCTGATTCTCATGGGCCGGGCCTCGGGTGCCTTTGGGGTCAAGGGCGAGATCAGGATTTTCCTCCACGGCCAGGACCCCGAGGTGCTGGCGCGCTCGGGGCTGATCTACCTGGGACCCAATCCCGAGGCCGCGCGCCCAATGACGGTGGCATCCCAGCGGACCCACGCCGGACGGGTGCTGCTGACCGCCCGCGAGGTGACCACCCGCGAGCAGGCGGCGGCCTTGGCCGGGCAGTGGGTCTATGTGCGCCGCGAGGCGCTGGCCCCCCTGGCCGAGGATGAATACTATTGGTTCCAGCTCAAGGGCGCGCTGGTGACCACCGTCGCCGGCCGCCAATTGGGCCAAGTGGTGGCGGTGGGCAAGCCCGGCCCCCACGACATGTTGCTAGTTAGGGCCGCGGATGGTAAAGAGGCCCTTATCCCGGTGGTTGACCAGGTGATAACCGCCATGGACCTGGAGGCCGCCCGGATCACGGTGGACCTGCCCGAGGGCCTGCTGGAGGCCCAGGGCTGGGACGAAGAAGGTGCGGAAGCGGGGACGGACGAGTGATCTTCGACCTGGTCACCCTGTTTCCCGAGGTCTGCGAGGCCTATTGCCAGGCCTCGATCATGGGCCGGGCCCAGGCGGCGGGGCTGATCCGGGTGCGGACCACCAACCCGCGGGACTTTGCCCACGACCGCCACCGCACCGTGGACGACGTGCCCTATGGCGGCGGCGACGGCATGGTGATGATGCCCGGACCGCTGACCGAGGCCCTGGAGGGCCTGCGGGGGCCTGAGGCCGGTCCGCCGGCGCGGGTCATCCTGCTCTGCCCCCAGGGCAGGCCCCTGGACCAGGTCCATGTCCGCGATTTGGCCGGGCTTGAGCGCCTGGTCCTGGTCTGCGGGCGCTACGAGGGCGTGGACGAGCGGGTGCGCCCCCTGGTGGACGAGGAGCTGAGCCTGGGCGATTTCGTGCTCAGCGGCGGGGAGTTGGCCGCCCTGTGCGTGGCCGACGCCGTGAGCCGGCTCATCCCCGGCGTGCTGGGCGGGGCGGATTCGGCCGCGGCCGACAGCTTCATGGACGGGCTCCTTGAGCACCCCCACTACACCCGACCGGCCGAGTTCCGGGGCCAGGCGGTGCCGGAGGTGCTATTAAGCGGCAACCACGCCGCCATCGCCCGCTGGCGGCGCAAGGAATCCTTGCGACGCACCCTGCGCCGGCGGCCCGAGCTGATCGGGCGGGCGCAGTTGAGCGAGGAAGATCACCGGCTCCTCACGGAGCTGGCCACGGAAGGCGAACCTGCCGGCCTTGGCGGGCCGCAGACATAGCTGACTTTTTTCGGACCACGGGCCCGGACGCCGGATGCACCGGCGGCGGCGCGAGGAGAAAACTCATGGACGCCAAGGAAATGATCGCGCGCGAGCAGATGAGGGTCGACATCCCCCTGTTCCGCGCCGGTGACACGGTCAAGGTGCACGTGCGCATCAAAGAGGGCGAGAAAGAGCGCCTCCAGGTCTTCGAGGGCGTGGTCCTGCGCCGCCGCGGAGAGGGCCTGGGCGCGTCGTTCAGCGTGCGCAAGGTCTCCTACGGGGTGGGAGTGGAGCGCATCTTCCCCCTGCACTCGCCGATCATAGACCGCGTGGAGCTGATCACCGAGGGCCGCGTGCGCCAGGGCCGCATCTACTACCTGCGCAAACTGCGGGGCAAGGCCGCGCGCATCAAGGAGAAGCGGCGGGTCTAGGCTCGTGCCCCGGCCCCGGGGCTCCGCCTCCGCCAGGCCCAGCGACCAACTGGAGCAGGGCCTGCGCGGGCAGGGCTACGCCCGCCCGGCGGGGGTGGACGAGGTGGGCCGGGGGCCCTTGGCCGGGCCGGTGGTGGCGGCGGCGGTGATCCTGCCCGCCGCCTGGGACGACCCCGGCGTGGCCGATTCCAAGCAGCTCAGCGACGCCCGGCGGCGGGAGCTGGCGCCGATCATCTGCGCCGGCGCCGTGGCCTGGGCGTTGGGCTGGGCCGAGGCCGGCGAGGTGGATGACATCAACATCCATCACGCCAGCCTTTTGGCCATGCGCCGGGCGGTGGCCGCGCTGTGGCCGGCCCCGGACTACCTGCTGGTGGACGGCCGCTTTTGCCTGCCCCTGGAGCTGCCCCAGCAGGCGGTGGTCAAGGGCGACGCCCGCTGCCGGGCGGTGGCCGCGGCCAGCATCCTGGCCAAGGTGCACCGCGACAGCCTCATGGACCGGCTGCACCAGGCATGGCCGGTGTACAACTTCGCGGCCAACAAGGGCTATGCCACGGCCGGGCACCGTCAGGCCCTGGCCGCGCACGGCCCCTGCCCGGAGCACCGCAAGAGCTTCGGCAGCGTGGCCCAGATGGGGCTTTTTGACGCCTAGGCCGCCGGTCAAGGCTGCGCCGCAAGCGCCGCCCAAGGCCGCCGCGCGCGGCCGCCAGGCCGAGGCCCTGGCCCGCCAGGCGCTCACCCGGGCCGGGTTCACGGTGGTGGGCCAGAACCTGCGCCTGGGCGGCGGCGAGCTGGACCTGGTGGCCTGGGAAGGCCCGACCCTGGTCTTCGTGGAGGTCAAGGGCCGGGCCGCGGACGGCCTGGGCGCGCCGGAGGAGGCCGTGGGGGCGCAGAAGCGCCGGCGGCTGGTGGGCGCGGCCGGGGCCTACCTGGCCCGTCTGGAGGGCGGCGAGCCCCCCTGCCGCTTTGACGTGGTGACGGTGGAATTCGGCCGGGGCCGGCCCCGGCTCAAGCATCTCAGGGACGCTTTTCGTCCGGGAGACTAGCGCATGGCCCGGCTTTGGGTGGTGGCCACCCCCATCGGCAACCTGGAGGACCTGACGCCGCGGGCGGCGCGCATCCTGGCGGAGACGCCGGTGGTGGCGGCCGAGAGCGCGGCCCGGGCCCGCAAGTTGCTGAGCCACCTGGGTTTGAAGGGCAAGCACCTGATTTCCTGCCGCGAGGCCAACCGCCGCCAGGCCGCGGCCCAGGTCCTGGCCGCCCTGGACGCCGGCCAGGACGTGGCCCTGATCAGCGACGCCGGCACCCCAGGCATCAGCGACCCCGGCACGGCGGTGGTGCAGGCCGTGGCCGCCACCGGCCATGACATCAGCCCGGCGCCCGGACCCAGCGCCCTGGCCGCCGCCCTGGCCGTGGCCGGGGTGGGGGCCGCGCCTCTGGTTTTCCTGGGCTTCGCCCCGGCCAAGTCCGGCCCGCGCCGCCAGCTCCTGGAAGCGGCCGCGGGCACCGGTTGGCCGGTGGTGCTTTTCGAGGCCCCCCACCGCCTGGCCGAGACCACCCTGGACCTGGCCGAGGTGTTCGGGGCCAACCGCCGGGTGGTGCTGGCCCGCGAGCTGTCCAAGGTGCACGAGCAGGTGCGCCACCTCACCGCGGGCGAGCTGGCCGGCCTGGCCGCCACCCAGGTGGCCCGGGGCGAGATCACCCTGGTGGTGGCCGGCGGCAAAGAGCCCCAGGCCGAGGCCCAGGCCGCGGCCGAGGAAAAGGCCGACGGACTGCTAAAGCAGGGCCTGGAGGCGGCCGCCGAGAGCCCCAGCGCCCTGGCCCGCCAGGTGGCCCAGGCCACCGGCCTGCCCCGCGAGATGGTTTACCGCCGGCTCTTGGCCCTGCGCGAGGCGCAGGCCGAGGCCGACGCCGACGCGCAGACAAGGACCGAGGAAGTGGAACCATCGGAAGCCATCGACGGCGTTGAATCCATCCTGCGTTGCGAACTGACGGTGGGCAACAGCCTGGGCCTGCACGCCAGGGTCGCCGCCCGCATCGCCGAGACCGTGCAGCGCTTCAACAGCCAAGTGGTGCTGGGCAAGGACGGCCTGGAGGCCGACGGCGGCAGCGTGCTGTCCATCCTGGCCCTGGACGCCCCCCAGGGCAGCCGGCTGATCGTGCTGGCCAAGGGCGAGCAGGCCCAGGAGGCCCTGGACGCCTTGCAAGACCTCTTTGCCAGCGGTTTCGGGGAGAGCTAGTGAAGGCCAAGGGCGAAAAGATCCTGCACGGCGTGGGCGCTTCGCCGGGCATTGCCATCGGCCGGGCCCTTTTTGTGCCCCGCCACCCGGTGCAGGTGGCCTATCGCCCCCTGGCCGACGCCCAGGAGGCCGCGGCCGAGGTCGCCCGCCTGCGCGCGGCGCTCAAGGCCACCGGCGCCGAACTGACCGCGGCCAAGGAGGGCCTGGGCGAGGGCATGGGCGATTATTCCTACATCATCGACGCCCACCTGCTCATCCTCAAGGACCGCATGATCAGCCAGCGCACCGAGGATCTGATCAAGTCGCGCCTGATCAACGCCGAGTGGGCCCTGACCCAGGCCGTGGCCGACGCCAAGGTCTTTTTCCAAAAGATCAAGGACGAGTACATCCGCTCGCGCTTCGCGGACGTGGAATACGTCACCGAGCAGGTGCTGCGCCATCTTTCCGGCCAGGAGCCGGGGGCCATCGCCAAGATCCGGGAAAAGGCCATCGTGGTGGCCCACGACCTGAGCCCGGCCGACACCACCCAGATGGACCTGGACTGGGTGATGGGTTTTGTCACCGACATGGGCGGGCCCACCAGCCACACCGCCATCATGGCCCAGGCCAAGGCCATCCCGGCCGTGGTGGGCCTGGAGCGGGTCAGCCTGGAGGTGGCCAGCGGGGATTTCATCATCGTCGACGGCTCGGCCGGCCTGGTGATCGTCAACCCCGAGGAAGAGACCCTGCACACCTACCGCGACAAGCAGGAGGCCTACGAGCTCTACGCCCAGGAGATCCTGGCCCAGGCCGGCATGCCGGCCCACACCGCCGACGGCGACCCGGTGGCGGTCTGGGCCAACATCGAGCTGGCCGAGGAAGTGGGCACGGTGCTGGGCTACGGGGCCGAGGGCATCGGCCTGTACCGCACCGAGTTCTTCTACCTGGCCCAGAAGACCCTGCCCAGCGAGGACGAGCTTTTCGAAAACTTCCGGGCCGTGGCCGAGCGCCTGGACGGCCAGCCGGTGAACATCCGCACCCTGGACATCGGCGGCGACAAGTTCGCCAGCTCGGTGAACCTGGCCCCGGAGGTCAACCCGGCCCTGGGCCTGCGCGCCATCCGCTTCTGCCTCAAGGAGCGCGAGCTGTTCAAGGACCAGCTCCGGGCCATCCTGCGGGCCAGCGCCTTTGGCTCGGTGCGGGTGATCTTCCCGCTCATCTCCGGGGTGGACGAGCTGTTGCAGGCCAAGGAGGTCCTGGCCGAGTGCCGGGCCGAGCTGGCCGCGCGCGGCGAGCCCATGAGCGACAAACTGCCGGTGGGCATCATGATCGAGGTGCCCTCGGCGGTGGCGGTGGCCGACCTGCTGGCCGCCGAGGTGGATTTCTTCTCCATCGGCACCAACGACCTGATCCAATACTCCCTGGCCATCGACCGGGTCAACGAGCACGTGGCCCATCTCTACCAGCCCCTGCACCCGGCGGTGCTGCGCATGATCAAGACGGTGGTGCAGGCCGGCCACCTGGCCGGCATCCCGGTGGCCATGTGCGGGGAGATGGCCGGCGACCCCCGCAAGGTGCCGCTGCTGCTGGGCCTGGGCCTGGACGAGGTCTCCATGACCGGCCTGGCCATCCCCCGGGTCAAGCAGATCGTGCGCCAGACCGACCGCGCCGCCTGGAGCCGCCTGGCCGAGGAGGCCCTGACCTTCCCCACTGCGGCCGAGGTGCGCGCCTTCATCGACCGCGAACTCAGCCGTCACTTTCCCCAGCTTTTCGGCGCACGGGCCGCAGCCTAGGCGTCCACGGCCGGGAGGCCGGCAATGGCCCGCGAATCCACCAAATTGATCGCCAAGAACAAGAAGGCGCGCTTCAACTACGACCTGGGCGACCGCTACGAGGCCGGCCTGGTGCTCACCGGCACCGAGGTCAAGTCCATGCGCCTGGGCAAGGCCAACCTGAGCGACTCCTACGCCAAGATCAGGGACGGCGAGGCCTGGCTGATGGGCTGCCACGTCAGCGCCTATCCCTTTGCCTACTACGACAACCACGAGCCGGAGCGCCCGCGCAAGCTCCTGCTGCACAAAAGCGAATTACGCAAGCTTACCGGTAAGTTGAACGAGCAGGGCTACAGCCTGATCCCGGTGGCGCTCTATTTCAAGGAGGGCCGCGCCAAGGTGGAGCTGGCCCTGGCCAAGGGCAAGAAGCTCTATGACAAGCGCCAGGACCTGAAGAAACGCGACCAGGATCGTGAGATGGAGCGCGGCTTGCGCACGCGCGACTAGCCGTCCCCGGTCCGCGCGAAAAAGCCGTCCCGGCCGCGTTGACAATCACTCCCACGGCCGATATAGTTTATTCTCCCTATTCACCACGGCCTTTCTATGGATTTCGTGGTGGGTTGGAGCGAGCGGTGGCCAGGCTGGCGGTGGCCCTGAGCGGCGGGGTGGATTCCAGCGTGGCCGCGCTCCTGCTCCGGGAGCAGGGACACGAGGTGATCGGCCTCAGCCTGCGCCTGGGTCAGGGCCCGGACCTGGCCTGGCGGGCCGGGGCGGAGGCGGCGGCCCAGCAGGGCATCGCCCACCAGGTGGTGGAGGCGGCCGGGGCCTTTGCCCAGCGGGTGCTGGCCCCCAGCGTGGCGGCCTATGCCGCCGGGCGCACCCCCAATCCCTGCGCCTGGTGCAACGCCCGGGTCAAGCTGCCGTTGTTATTGGCCGCGGCGGCCGAACTGGGCTGCCAGGCCCTGGCCACCGGGCACTATGCCCGCCTGGTCCCTGGGCCGGAGGGCGGTGAGGGCGGTGAGGGCGGCGCAGGCGTCACCGGCCTCTGTCTGGCCGAGGGAGCCGACCCGGCCAAGAGCCAAGCTTATTTCCTGGCCCGGGTGCGGCCGGAGCTTTTGAGGAGGCTTCGGTTCCCCCTGGGCGGGCTGACCAAGGCCCGGGTGCGGGAGCTGGCCGCAGCGGCGGAGCTCATGGCCGCCGAGCGGCCCGAGAGCCAGGACGGCTGCTTCCTGCCGCCGGGCGGCTGGGGCGAGCTGATGACGCGAGCCGGCGCAATGCGACCCGGCGTGATCGAGGACGAGCGGGGACGGGTCCTGGCCCGGCACCGTGGATTGCACGGATTTACAATCGGCCAGCGCCGGGGGCTGGGCGTGGCATTGGGCCACCCCGCCTATGTGCTGGCCTTGGATGGGGAAAGGGCAGCGGTGCGGGTGGGGCCGGCCGAGGGGCTTTGGGCCTCGGGACTCATCGCCGCCGCTCCCATATGGCGCCTGCCCCCTGCCGCGCGGCCGGAGCTCAGGGTCCGCATCCGCTACGCCCACCAGGGCGTGGCCTGCCGGGTCGAGCCAGGGCCGGAAGGGGTGCGGGTGCTGTTCAGCGCGGTTCAACGCGCGGTCGCCCCGGGCCAATTGGCGGTCTTCACCAGTCGCGGGCTGGTGGCGGGGTCGGCCTGGATATCACAAGCAATAGCCTAGACGAACGGGACTGCATCATGAAGCTATCCACCAGAGGACGTTACGGCGTGCGCGCCATGTTGGAACTGGCCATGAACTCCGGTAAAACCCCGGTTCCCCTGCGGGATCTGGCCAGCCGGCAGGAAATTTCAGCCAAGTACCTGGAGCAACTGCTCATCCCGCTCAAGGGCGCGGGCCTGGTCAAGAGCGTGCGCGGGGCGCGCGGCGGCTACATGCTGGCCGTGGACCCCAATCGCATCAGCCTCTATGACATCGTGCGCAGCCTGGAAGGCCCTCTGGCCCCGGTGGAATGCGTGCAGGACGCCACCTACTGCGACCGGGTGGGCGGCTGCACCGTGCACCTGGTCTGGGGCGAGATGGGCAAGCTGCTGGTCGACTTCCTGGAGGACCTCAGCCTGGCCGACCTCATGGCCCGCCAGGAGGAGAAGGACCGCACCTGCCTGGCCCACGCCACCGATATGGCCGCCGCCGGCTAACCGCCCGGACCCAAGGCCGGCCTGCTGGCGGCCGCCGGCCGGGAGCCGGCCCAGACCGACCCCCGGCCGGACCGCCACCGGTGCCTGCCTGGTTTCGGGCTTGCTTTGTCACCGGGCTTGAGCCACAATTGACCGAGGCTATCCCGCAACAGCCATGGGAACAGTAGTTATTAGCGAGGACGCATGACCAGGACCATCGAGGAGATCAACGCCAAGATCAAGGCCGGCAAGGTGGTGGTGTGCACCGCCGAGGAAGTCGTCGGCCTGGTGAAGCAAAAGGGCGTCAAGCAGGCCGCGGCCGAGGTGGACGTGGTCACCACCGGCACTTTCGGCCCCATGTGCTCCTCGGGCATCTACTTCAACATCCGCCAGTCCACGCCCAAGATCAAATGTGGCGGCGGCCGGGCCACCCTGGCCGGGGTGCCGGTCTATGCCGGCTGGGCCGCGGCCGATTTGCTCCTGGGCTGCAGCGCCCTGCCGGACGAGGACCCCCGCAACGCGGTCTATCCCGGCCTGTTTGGCTTTGGCGGGGCGCATATCATCCAGGGCCTGGTCTCCGGCGACCGCTACAAGCTGGTGGTGCACGCCTACGGCACCGACTGCTACCCGCGCAAGGAGTACGAGACCGAGATCGGCCTGGAAGACCTGAACAACGCGGTGCTGTTCAACCCGCGCAACGGCTACCAGCTCTACAACGTGGCCGTGAACCTGGGCGAGCGCACCATCCACACCTACATGGGCGTGCTCAAGCCCCGCCTGGGCAACGCCAACTACTCCACGGCCGGGGCCTTGAGCCCGCTGCTCAAGGACCCCCTGTTGCGCACGGTGGGCATAGGCACCAGGATCTTCCTGGGCGGGGCCGAGGGCTACGTGGCCTGGCCCGGCACCCAGCACGTGGCCAACCCGGCCCGCATGCCCAACGGCCTGCCCCAGACGCCCTCGGCCACCCTGGCCCTGATCGGCGACCTGAAGCAGATGGACCCGCGCTATCTGCGCGCCGCCTCCATCACCGGCTACGGGGCCACCCTGGCGGTGGGCTTCGGCCTGCCCATCCCGGTGCTGGACGAAGAGGTCATGGCCCACGCCGCCATCCCGGATTCTGAAATCACCTTCCCCATCATCGATTACGCCGAGGCCTACCCCCTGGGACGCCCCGGCGGCCTGGGCCGGGTCTCCATGGCCGAGCTGATGAGCGGCCACATCGAGATCGACGGCAAGAAGGTGGCCACCGGCTGCCTGGCCAGCCGGGTGATGGCGCGCCAGGTGGCGGGCGAACTCAAGGCCCGCATCCAGGCCGGCGGCTTCCTGCTCAGCCGGCCGGTGGCGGCGCTGCCCGGCGCGGAGTTGGCCCAGGGATGACGGACCCACGGGCCGGGCGCGTCCCGGCCCTTTGGCAGATAAGCGAGGTAAAGGCCGTGGCCACCAAGAAGGTCGTACTCAATTTCCCCCCCCGCTTGATTCAGGAGCCGGTGACCTACCACCTGGTGCGCGACTACAACCTGCAGGTGAACATCCTGCGCGCCCTGGTGCGCCCGCGCGAAAAGGGGCGCATGGTGCTGGAGCTCAAGGGCGCCAAGGCCGACATGGACAAGGCCTTCGAATACATCGAGCAGGCGGGCGTGCAGGTGGACGCCCTGGTGCAGGAGCTGCGCTACCATCCCGACCGCTGCGTGCACTGCACCGCCTGCACCGCGTTCTGTCCCACCGGCGCGCTGAGCGTGGACCCGGAGACCCGCGAGCTGGTCTTTGACCCCGCCCACTGCATCCTGTGCGAGTCCTGCATCCCGGCCTGCGGCTACAACGCCATCGAGTGCCAGTTCTAGCCCCGGCTGACTGACCCGCAACCCCCGCCCGGCGGCCGGATCAAACCGGCCGCCGGGCGTCGTTTGGGGAAGACGCGCGCCTAACTGGCCAAAAAATGCTGCCAAAGATTTGGGCTTGTCCCGAAGTTGGTGGCGTTTTGAGAATGAATCCGGTAGCAGCCCAGTCTTGGGCAGTCAAGGCCCAGCCCTCCGGGCTCGCTTCGCTCTGCCTTGACTACCCAAGGCCGGGCTGCCGGGGTTGGGGTCGCCCCCCTGCCCGGAAGAAAAAGGTTCAGGGCCCTGTGGCGCAACTGGCGGTGG
>JAZDHW010000135.1:0-7643 GCA_043805555.1 Pseudomonadota bacterium | reverse complement strand
CGGCGCCCAGGGCCAGGAGCAGGCAGAGCAGCACATACCCGCGGCAGTCCAGGCCGGTCTTGTTCAACGGCGTGCCCGTTAGGCCCGTGAAGAAGCGACCACAAGTGAGGCATTGCACCCGGCCCAGGCCTTGCCAGGTGGCCCGCGTGCGCGGCGAGTTGATTGCCTTGCCGCACCATGGGCAGGCCGGCCCGCTGGGGTGAGTTTGGGCTAAAACCCAATCCCGGCAGGCGGATGCGTCCAGCGACTCTGGGCCGAAGGCCTCTAGCACCAGGTCCGGGGGGATAAACCTAAATCTGCGCTTGTCGTGGCCAGCACAGATATCTGCCTGTAATTTCATAATTTCCATTTTCCCATCCCAAATTTTGTCCCACCCCTGGCCGCGCTCCGGGCGTTCTTCGACCCGCTGGGGGCACCCCCGCCGGGAGGACCCGCCGCCTGCCTCACCCACCCGGCCGGTCGGGGAGGAAGCGGCCAACACGGGTGCTTCGGCCTCATTCTGGCCGCCTGCGGTCAGGACGGCGTGCCCGGCGCCGGGGCGCTGGCGGCCGGATGCCACGCAGCCAGGCATGAGCCAGCCCAGGTCATCCTGCCGCGGTTTGTTCGCTGCCATCGGCTCCATCGTTTCGCCCTCCTGTCGCCATCTCTAACCCGGTCCAAGGCAGGGGGTTGGCCTGTCGTTGCCTTTCACCCCTTCCAGGCCTCCCAGGCTGTTATTCCAGCCGCACCGGCTGTGGGTTGGCCTTGCGGCAGGCCTCGGCTGCCCAGATCAGCCTTGAAGCCCACCAGCCGGCCGGATTCTCCAAGGCCTTGTTTCGGGTGCGATGCTGGCGCCAGACCATCTCGAAGACTGTGTTCAGCTCGTAGTCTTCAAGCGCATAAAGCTTTTCAGACAGGCTCCGGGTCAAATCTGGCCGCTCCCATTCTCCGATCCGGTCCAGGTGAGCTCGAATGGCCTGCTCCCGGCGGCATGGTTCCGAAGCTAACCTGGGAACATCCCCAGGGGCCGGTTTGGAGGAGAAAGCCGGCTTTCCCCTTCCAGACCGTTTTGGCATCCCGCTTGCTCTCTTGTTGTTGTTGGTACTTAATAAAAAACCACGGGAGTTGAGAGAAGAGCCTTCGTACGTAGGTATATCTAGAAATAAATCTTCTTCCTTACCGGGGGGTGCAGGGGGGGCCGATTTTTGATCGAGTGAAGGGCAGAATCCTGCCCCTGACTTTGCGGGTGAAGGGCAATTTCCTGCCCTTGACCTTGGGTCAGGGGCAATTATCTGCCCTTGACTCGGCCGCCCCGGTGAAGGGCAGATTCCTGCCCTTGACTCATCTGAGGCTTCTTCGAGCCCGCAGATTTTGACCACGGCGGTGAAGGCGTGGTGCTCACGAGAAGTGGTCAGGTAGCCGGCCTTGCGAAGCCTGGTCATGTGGCTCTTGATGGTGCGCTCAGGCAGCCCCAGGCTCGCGCAGACCTCGTCAATCCGGATCGGCGCCCCAGACCTCACCTCCCGGCGATAGGGGCCGCCAGCGGGGTCTGACTCGCCCCAGAGCCACAGGAACACCCAGAGCGCGCCGCCCATGCGGGCCACGTGCTCAGGGCTCATCAGCCATTCGGGCATTACCGTGCCCTGCGCTTTGGTCGCTGCGATCAAAACCGCGTCATCCCGTCAGAGGCAGAATGGAATGAGCAGCAAACGCTGGCTGGACTTCAGGTGTCAGCCGATGGCATCTAGCGCCTGGGCGCCAGGGGCAATGATGCCGCTTCAGCCTGGCAGCCACGATAGCGCTAGCCATTAAGAGGCCAAGTCATGGCTCCTCCGCGTTTGCCTTTTTGAAAGCTACACCGTTAGGCCGTCATCGCTGGTGGAGCGGCGGCGGCGGCCGATGGCCCAGGCATCCAGATCGGCCCTCAGGTAGAGGCAACGGCGGCCGAACTTGTAGAAGGCCGGCCCATCGCCACTGAGCCGGAACTTCTCCAGGGTTCGCGGGGAGAGGCCCAAGAGGCTAGCTGCTTCGCGCGTGGGCAGATACTGACGAGCGGACATTCTGCATTCCTCCTGATAAGCAAATTGAAAGCCGAGCTGCCTGCTGCCAAGCGACGGCTTCGGGCATGGCCTGGAGTAGCAGAGGCCAACACCGGAGCCGCCAGCGGCTATGGCAGCCTCGTTAGTTGGACACTAACCCTGGATTTTGGGCGTTTTGATAGATGAGGCTAGATGAGCTTCAATGAGCTTCGTTGCGCTTAGATGAGCTTAAATGAGGTCTATTGCGCTTGACATGGTTTTTGCGGGTGCTGCATTACCAGCCAAAAAGAGTAGCCAGGCGTAATTACCAACTGGCTTCATCCGGCCAGGGGCCGGCCAGTCTAGGCCCGCCTCCCCGCACTCGGAATTGCGTCGGGACCAGCCTGGCGATGCTCACCGCTTCACTGGCAGTTGAATAACTTTGGAGCTGACGGGCTTGTTCATGGCTTCGGCTATGCGCTTGGTGATCTCGGCCGCGGCCGCTTGGAGCGGATCATCGGCCAGGTGGGCATACCGTTGCGTGGTGGCCGCTTGGGTATGGCCCAGCAAGGCCCCTATGATCGGCAGGCCCAGGCCGGCAGCCGCGCCCACGCTGGCGAAGCTGTGCCGAAGGTCATGCAGACGCACCCTTTCCAGTCCCGCCCGCTTCTGGATTCTGCCCCAGGCCTTGGGCAAGCCGATGAGGTGGCCGCCGGGCTTCAGACCTGGGCAGACATAAGGATTGCCTTCCAGGCGCGGCGTCTGGGCCAGCAACTCCAGGGCCGGCGGCCCGAGTGGTACCGTCTTGGCGCCGGTCTTGGAGTCAGGCAGGCGCAGACAGGCCCGTTCGAAATCCACATGCTCCCACTTGAGGCTCAGGATTTCCTCCCGCCGGCAGCCAGTGAAGATAAGCAGCCGCATGGCGGCAATCACGGAAGGTGACTCCACTCCTTCCTGTTCAAGCTCGCTCAGGGCAGTGCCCAGCCGGGCCAGTTCCTCGGCCGTCAGGTACCGCTCTCGTTTGGCTTCCTTGAAGCGTTCCACGTAACGACAGGGGTTGCCGTCTGCCTCGGGGCGGATGCCCCACTTGATGGCCAGGGTCATCATCTTGGACATCACCGCCAGCACCCGGTTGGCCTGGATCGGGGTCTGCTGGCCAACGGTGTGATGCAGGCGGGCCACGTCAGCCCGAGTAACCGCCACGACCTTCTTGGTCCCCAGGGCCGGAAGGATGAAGCGAGTAAGCAAGCGCTCGTCGCGGTCCTGGCTGGAAGCCTTCTTCTTGAGCCCGGCATGTTCGCTCAGGTAGCGCTCGGCCAGTTCCTTGACCGTGGAGGCCTTGCGCATCTCGGTGCGCTCGGCCACGGGGTCATTTCCCTTCACCACCTCGGAGAGGCGTTGCAAGGCCAGCCGCCGGGCCTGCTCCGGGGTAAGCGGGCCATAGCGCCCCAGGGTAAGGCGCTTGCTCTGCCCGCTGGCGTTGCGGTACTGGATGCAGAAGCTCTTCACGCCAGAGGCCTTGACGCGGATTCCGAAGCATTTCAGGTCCTCATCCCACACCACCAGGTCCCCTTCCGGTCCGGCCTGGAGGGCGTCTATCAGCCGCTTGGTCAGCTTCGCCATGGCATCGACCTTTTTCCGCGGTAAGCAAAAATTGCAAATTCCCCGGTAAGCCCCAGGTAAGCACTGGTAAGCAAATTCGGGGTTATTTTAGCGTTGGCGATGGTAGGCCGTCAACCAGATGGTAGCATAAAATGAAGCTTCATCGTAATGCAGGAATTTTGGGGATAGCTGGAAATTAAGACTGAAAATCCCCGTGTCGGCGGTTCAATTCCGTCCCTCGGCACCAAATAAAAACAGCCACTTAGGGCATATTGCCTTAAGTGGCTTGATTGCTTTGGGAAGGATCTGGAGGCGATTTGAGAAAAATTGAGAGCATTTTCACTTCCCAAAGTCCCCTGTGCGCCTACATTAAGGCCCATTGCGTGCGCCTATGACGCGTGGGTAGGGGCAACGCATTGGTGCCAGTCAGCTAGGGATAGGGCTTGGAGATGAGCGAGCCCAGGCCGTTGAACAGATAGGCCAGGGCGTCGAAAAGCACGCTGAGGCTGCCGGCCATGGCCACCACGATGATGGCCACGAAAAGCATGTATTCCACGGTGGTCTGGCCCTGGGTCGCCGGCAGCAATTTTGTCAGACAACGGGCCAGCTTGCGATTTGACTTGGCTTTGCCGGGAATTTTATAATCCACCAGGAAATCTGGCATCATGGTTCTACGCATAACTCACCCCCAACCGGAGCCAGGTTCGGCATCTCATGCAACCTCAGCAGATCGTCAAGTTCGGCAGCTACTACCTGACCCGCAAGATCGCCACCGGCGGCATGGCCGAGCTTTTCCGGGCCCGCAAGGTCGGCGCGGCCGGCTTCGAGAAACTGGTGGCCATCAAGCGCCTTTTGCCCCATCTGGCCGCCGACGACGAGTTCCGCTCCATGTTCCTGGACGAGGCCAAGCTGGCCAGCCAGCTCAACCAGCAAAACATTGTCCAGGTCTACGACCTGGGCCGCATGGAGGATGACGACTCCCTGCCCCCTGGGCACCAAGGCACCTATTTCATTGCCATGGAGTACATCTTTGGCAAGAGTCTAGCCGAGGTGATCAAGAAGGGTCAAGAACGGGGTCTGCCTCTGCCGCCGGAACTGGCGGCGCGGGTCATCCTGGCCGCGGCCAACGGACTGGCCTATGCCCACGCCAAGAAGGACGAGACCGGCCAGGCCCTGGGCTTGGTGCACCGCGATGTGAGCCCGCAGAACATCCTGCTTTCCTACGAGGGCGAGGTCAAGCTGGTGGACTTCGGCATCGCCAAGGCCTTGAGCCAGTCCTCCACCACTCGCCCGGGCATGCTCAAGGGCAAGTTCGCCTACATGCCGCCGGAGCAGGCCAGGGGCGAGGCGGTGGACCAGCGGGCCGACATCTACGCCCTGGGCGTGGTATTCTGGGAGGCCCTGACCAACAACCGCCTGTTCACCGGCGACACCGAGGCCGCCATCCTGAACCAAGTGCTCAACCCCCAGGTGACCCAGCCCTCCCAGGCCAGGGCGGAGGTGCCGCCCGAGCTGGACGAGCTTTGCCTGCACTGCCTGACGCCCGACCCGGCCCAGCGCTATCAGCAGGCCGAGGAGTTCAGCCAGGCCCTGGAGGCCTATCTGCACGGCCTCAAGACCTTCCCCAGCACCTACTCCCTGCGCAGCCACCTGTACACCCTCTTCGGCCCGGAAATCGAGGCCGAGACCCAGCAGATCCAAGAGGAGATGGAGGCGGCCCGCCAGGCCTGCGAGCAGCATGCGGCCACGGCCGGAACAGGGGCCCAGACAGCGTCTGCGCCCGGCGCGTCCACCGCACCCCAGGAGGCCACTCGGCTGGTGGCCCCGGCCCCGCGCAAGGGCCGGGGGCTGGTCTATGCCGCGGCGGGCGCGGCCCTGGTGGCGGCCGTCGGACTGGGCTGGTGGCTGATGGGCACCACGCCAGGCCAAGCCCCGCCTGCGCCGGCCGCGCCGGCCCAACCGGTGGCCACTGCTGCGCCAACCACTGGCACCCCATCGGCCGCCCCGGCCGCACCGGTCACCCCGGCCACACCGCCGACCACCCTGGCGCCCAGCCCCGCGGCCCCCGCGGCCCCGCCGCCCGACCCGCATCTCCTGGCGGCCCGCGAGCAGATCAAGCAGGGCCATTTCCAGGCGGCCCTGGCCGGCCTGGAGCAGGCGAGCGCCGCGGACCCCCAGGACCGCCAGGAACTGGCGCGGGCCAAGGCCCGGGCCTACCTGGGCCTGGCCTCGCAAAAGCTGGAAAGTTCACCCCAGGAGGCCTTGGCCGACCTGGAGCAGGCGGCGCGCCTGGCCCCGGACTGGGCCGAGGTCCATTACCAGACCGGCCGGGTGCAGACCCGGCTCAAGCAGTTCGACCTGGCCCTGGCGGCCTATGACCGGGCCCTGGAGCTGGACCCCAAGCTGGACGGGGCCCATTTCAACCGGGGCTACATTCTCTTGGAGCAGGGACGCCTGGAAAAGGCCTTGCCGGATTTCCAGCGGGTCGTGGACCTGGGCTCGCCCTATGCCGCCGACGCCCAGGTGAACCTGGCGGTCTGCTCCTGGCGGCTGGGCCAAAAGGACGAGGCGATCAAGCGGCTGCAAGCGGCCCTGGTGTTGAACCCCAACCATAAGCTGGCCCTGAGCTACCTGGAAAAGGTGCGCAAGGCTGGCAATGTCAAGCCAACCAACAAGCCCTAGGCCGGACCCTGGCCAGCGTGGCGGGACCGGGCTGCCGGCGGACGAGGTGGACCATGCAAAGCAGGCAAACGCTTTTTGGGTTGGGCGTCCTGGCGGGCCTGGCCCTGATTCTGGCCAGTGGCTGCGCCGAGATGCCGGCCACGGCCAGGCCCGAGGCCGGATCCCAGGCCGGGTCGGCCACAGTCAGCGGCAACAACTACCTCAACAAGGATTTTGGGCTCTACTGGATGGCCCCGGCCGGGTACAAGGCCCTGCCCCCCCAGGCCGAGCCGGGGCTGCTGGTGACCTGGCAGGCGCCCCACGGAAGCCTCAAGGCCATGATGTGGCTTTTGACCGACCAGCCGACCGCCGACCTGAGCCAGGCCGGGGCCAAGCTGGCCGCCGGCCGGGGCTGGCAGGCCCTTGGCGGCCGCGAGATCACCTGGCAGGGCCAGCCGTGCTGGGACGCCAACTATAAGCTGGGCGACAAGCAGGTGCGGGTGCGCCTTTTGCGCCATCGCCTGGGCCTGCTTGCGGTGGCGGTGCAGACCCCGGCCGCCGAGGCCGAGCAGCTCAAGGCCGAGACGGTCACGGCCCTGGAAGGGGCGCGGCTGCTGCCCCAGGCCGACGTGCTGCACACCACCAAGCTGGGTGGCGAGAGCCTGGACCTGGTGGCCCTGTGGTACACCGGCCGGGCCGACAACTGGAAGCGCCTGCGCGCCTACAACCGTCTGAACAGCGCCAGCCTCGCCCCGGGTCAGGAGGTCCTGATACCCCGCGAGCTGGTCTGGCGCCTGGACCCCATGCCCGGCTGGATGCTGCGCTATGCCCGCACGCCGGCCGCGGCCAAGCCGACGCGCGCGCCGGCCAAGGCCGCCGAGCCCGCGCCCGAGGAGCCAGGCGAGGGCATTACGGACCTGGAGATGGCCCCCACCGGGCCCAAGTAGGCCGGAAATAGGCCGGGGAGCAAGTCCATGAAGCCTTTGTGCATCGTCCTGTGTCTGGGGATCGGCTTGGCGCTGGCCCTGGGCGCGGCCGGCGCGGCCTGGGCCGGAGCCCCGTCCCACGCCAAGCCCAACATGCCGCCGGCCCTGGTCATGCCCGGCCAGACCAGCGCGCCCGGCCAGACCAGTGCACCGGGCGAGACCTCGGCCCCGGACCAGCCCAGCGCACCGGGCGAGACCTCGGCCCCGGACCAGCCCAGCGCGCCCGGTCAGACCAGCGCTCCCGGCCGGACCAGCGCCCCCGGCAAACCCAGCGCGCCGGTCAAGCCCAGCGCGGCCGGGCCCACGGCGGCCCCCGGCCAGGTCAGCGCTCCCGGTCAGCCGGGCGCCCCGGCCAACCCGGCGCCCCCGGCCAACCCGGCGCGCCCAGCCAGCCCGG
>JAZDHW010000134.1:0-2400 GCA_043805555.1 Pseudomonadota bacterium | reverse complement strand
ATCCGCTTCCAATAGCGGAATACCCCCAAACCCACCCTATCATAATGGCTTGACTTGACGGTAGGAAAAAGACATGATTCCACAGGGTGGCCTTCACAAGCCCCACAATCTCCCACCTTTGACCGCCCCGCATGCCTGCCCAGGCGTATTTTCCAAGCGATTAAACATGTTACAGGTTTCCACACGGTCATGCCCAGCCTATTCGAGCAGGTAAGCGGCCAAGAAGCCTTGCGAATCGCCTGGGAGAAGGTCCGCGCCAACCAGGGCGCCTCCGGCGGCGACCACCAGACCATCGCCAGCTTCGAGGCCAACCTGGATGCCAACCTGCTCCGGCTGGCCCAAAGCCTGGTCGCCGGCACCTACCGGCCCGGCCCCCTGCGCAAGGTGGCCATACCCAAGAAATCCGGCGGCACCCGCACCCTGGCCATCCCCCCGGTGCGCGACCGCGTCATCCAGACGGCGGTGGCCACGGCCCTGACCCCCATCTTGGACCCCCAGATGGAGGATTGCAGCTTCGCCTACCGCCCCGGCCGCTCGGTGGCCATGGCCGTGCGCCGGGTCTCGCGCTATTACCGGGAGGGCTATCGCTGGGTGGTGGACGGCGACATAGACGACTACTTCGACTCCGTGCCCCACCAGCCCCTGCTGGAAATCATAAGACGCTATGTCCCCGACGCCAAGCTTATCGATCTGATCGCCCTCTGGCTGCGGCGCCACGCGCCCCAGGGCCGGGGCCTGCCCCAGGGCTCGCCCCTGTCGCCCATCCTGTCCAACATCTACCTGGACGAAGTGGACGAGGGCATCGCCGGCCAAGGCGTGCGCCTGGTGCGCTTCGCCGATGATTTCGTGATCATCTGCAAGGGCCAACAACGGGCCGGGCAGGCCCTGGAGCAGGTGGCCACCCTGCTGCGCGGGCAAGGGTTAGCGCTGGACCCGGGCAAGACCCGCCTGGTTTCCTTTGAGCAGGGCTTCAAGTTCCTGGGGCACCTGTTCGTGCGCTCCCTGGCCCTCAAGCAACAGGACTGGGATGAAGCCGGCGGCCCCCGGGATGGCCAGGCCGCCCCAGAGCCAAAGCCGCCGGATGACGCCCTTGCCTCGGACGCGCCAGACGTGCCCCTCTCCGAGGTCCCGCCAGCTCCCCCGGCCACCGCCAGGGCGCCGGAGGCCGGCCCCTCTACCTCCCCGGCTGATGCCCGCCCGCCTGAACTGGAGGACGCACCGGCGCCGGACCGGGATGCCCAGGATGCCGGCGGCCTGGCCCCCCGTCTGCGGGTGCTCTACGTCAGCGGCAAGGGCCGCTGCCTGGACCTGCGCAATCGGGCCTTGTCGGTGCGCGCTTGCGCCGATCCCCAGTCCCCCGAGCTGCTGGCGGTGCAGCCGGGGCGCGTGGACCGGGTGGAGCTGTGGCCGGAGACCACCATCACCCCCGAGGCCCAACGCGAGGCCCTCAAGACCGGCCTGCAGGTGGCCTACCTGGATGGCTGGGGCCGCACCCTGGGCACCCTGGAGCCGCCCCCGCCGGACAAGGCCGGCTATCACCTGGCCCAGGCCGCCCTGGTGCTGGACCCGATCAAGCGCCTGGACTTGGCCCGGCTCATCGTGGGCGGGCGCATCCGCAATCAGCGCGCCCTCCTGCGCCGCCTCAACCGCAAGCGCCGGGAGCCCATGATTGACGCCAGCGCCCACGCCCTGGGCCAGGTGCTGCGGCGGCTGGGCCGGGCCGCCACGGTAGATGAACTCATGGGCCACGAGGGCGAGGCCGCCCACCACTACTGGCAGGCCCTGGCGCGCACCGTGGACCCGGCCTGGGGCTTTGACGGCCGCAACCGACGGCCGCCCCGCGACCCCCTCAACGCGGTCATCTCGCTCACCTCCTCCATCCTGTACCGCGACCTGCTGCACCTCTTGCAGCGCCACGGCTTGCACCCCGGCTTCGGCGCCTTGCACGGCTCCCTGGACGGCCACCAGGGCACCGCCTCGGACCTGGTGGAGGAGTTCCGCGCGCCGCTCTGCGAGGGCTTGGTGGTCTACCTGGCCAACAACCGCATGCTGCGGACCGAGATGTTCGATCATGACGAGGAGGGCGGCTGCCTGGCCAACCAGGAGGGCCGGCGGGTGATCGTGCCCGGTCTGGAGGACTGGCTGGACCGGCCTGTGCGCTCGCCGCGCGGAGGACAGCGGGTGAAGTGGCGCGGGCTCTTGGAGGAGCAGGTGCTGGCCTACCGCCGCCACGCCCTGGGCGAGGAGACCTACCAGCCCTATCTCATGGATTACTAGCAGGCTGCTGAGAAACGGCCTGCTCGCGGGCCATGGATGGCCCGCCAAAAAGCTTAGGCTCGAAGATCCAAGCTTTTTGGGAGAGTCAGCCGAATTCATTTCGGCTGGCTCGAGTTGAAAAAG
>JAZDHW010000133.1:0-22593 GCA_043805555.1 Pseudomonadota bacterium | reverse complement strand
GGTGATCGCGGCGCGGGAGTTCGCCGCCCGGCTCATGGACACCGCCCAGGGCTGGCTGCCGGCGGCGGATGACGACGCGCAGGGCTGGGATTTCACCACCCGCAAGAAGGGCCCCAGCCACCGCGAGCCCAAGGCCCGGCGGCGCAGGCAGCGCCGGCTGGAAAAGCTCTAGCCCTCCATCCGCCCAAACGTCTCGATTTTTCGATTAACTTGCTAGCCGGCCGGCTGCTCCTCGCCAACGGCGAAGAAGCGGGCCAGGTCGGCCAGGTCGTGGGTGACCGGCACCGGAGCCAGGGCCTTCAGGAACTGGCGGCCATAGCCCTTGGTGACCAGGCGCACGTCCAAGACCGCCAGCACGCCGCGGTCCTCCGGGGTGCGCAGCAGCCGGCCCAGGCCCTGCTTGAGGCTCAGGATGGCCTCGGGCAGGGTGAGGTGCGCGAAGCTGGACAGGCCCTCGGCCTCCAGCCGGTCCGCGCGCGCGGCCAGGAGGGGGTCGTCGGGCGGGGCAAAGGGCAGTTTGTCCACAATCACCGCCGAGAGCGCCGGGCCGGGCACGTCCACCCCCTGCCAGAAGCTGGCGGTGGCGAAGAGCACGCTGGGGCTCTCGGCCACGAAGCGGCGCAGCAGCTCCATGCGCGGGGCCTGGCCCTGCACCAGGCAGGCGTAGGGCAGGCGCGGGGCAAGGAGCCGGCTGACCGTCTCCAGGTTGCGGTGGGTGGTGAAGAGCACAAAGGCCCGGCCCTGGCTGTGGCTGATGATCTGCTCCACCTGGGCGGCCACCGCGGCCGGGAACTCGGCCGCCTGGGGGCAGGGGCATTTTGCGCGGCACGTAGAGCAGGGCCTGGCGGGCCTGGTCAAAGGGCGAGGTCAGGCTGAGCTTCAGGGTCTCCGAGGGCAGGCCCAGGCGCTGGCGGGCCGGCTCCAGGTCGCCCATGGCGGCCAGGGTGGCGCTGGTGAAGACCAGGCGGCCCAGGTTGTCATAGAGCGCGTGTTGCAGGTGGGGGGCCACCTCCACCGGCGAGAGGTTGACTTCCACCGCGCGGCCCTTGAGCGCGGCCCAGGCCACGCTCTGGCCGGCCACCGGCTGGGCCACGGCGGTGAGATCCAGGCCTATGGCCACGGCCCGGCTGGCCAGGGCCTCGGCTGCGTCGCCCGCGCCCAGGGCCGCGGCCAGGGCTTCCAGGGCCTCGGCCAGGGCGCGGCCGGCCGGGGCCAGGCGCTTGATCTGCTCCGGGCCCAGGGCGGCGCTGCCGCTGGGCCCGGCCAGGCGGCTGGCGGCGGCGAAAAACGCATCCCCGGCCTGGCGGCAGGCCAGGATGGCCTCCGAGGACGCGGCGGGGGCCTCGCGCAGCACGTCCTTGATCAGGCTCAGCAGGCGATGGCTGGAGACGCTGACCCCGAAAACCTGGGTGGCCACCTCGGCCACCAGGTGGGCCTCGTCGAAAATCACGGCCTGGTAGCGGGGCAGGGCCTCGCCGTGGCCGGCGGCCTTCAGGGCCAGGTCGGCCAGGAACAGGTGGTGGTTGACCACCACGATCTCGGCCTCGGCCGCCCGGCGGCGGGCCTCCATCAGCCAGCATTCGTCCCGGCGCGGGCAGCGGCCGGCCAGGCACTGCTCGGCGTTGGCGGTCACCTCGGCCAGCACCGCCGGGGCCACGGCCTGGCCGCGCACCTGGTCCAGGTCGCCGTCCGTGGTGCGCTTGGCCCAATCGCGCAACAGGGCCAGGGCCCCGGGCGCGCCGGGCAGGCCCAGGTCGGGCTGGCGGGCGAAATCCTCGTAACGGCGCAGGCATAGGTAGTTGGCCCGGCCCTTGAGCACCGCCCAGCGCAGCTCCGGGGCCAACGCCGCCTTGAGCAGGGGCAGCTCCTTGCCGCTCACCTGGTCCTGCAGGGTGCGGGTGCCGGTGCTGACCACGGTCTTGAGCCCGGAGAGCACCGCCGGCACCAGATAGGCCAGGGTTTTGCCGGTGCCGGTGCCGGCCTCGGCGATCAGCGGTAGCTGCTGGCGATAGCACCGCTCCACGGCCTGGGCCAGCTCCAACTGGCCGGGACGCGGGGCAAAGCCGGGCAAAACCCCGCCCAGGGGGCTCTCCGCGCCCAGCCACAGGGCGGCCCCCACGGGCTCCGAATAGCTTTTTGTGTCCGGCTTCACTGAGTTAGCCTATGGGCTTCCCACGAAATTTCTTGACAAGCCACCGGTGGGCGATTGTATCTTTAGCCCCACAAGCTGCCCAAATCGGCCGGCGGGGGATCATGCTCACCAGACCCGGAGCAGGTCCGATCAGGGTGCGTCCGGGAGCGGAAGCGGGCACCATAACACAGGAGTAGGCGATGCTGGTCAAGGATTGGATGACCACCGACCCCATTACGGTGCATCCGGACACCTCGGTGATGAAGGCCTCCCAGATCATGAAAGAGAACAACGTGAGCCGCCTGCCGGTCATCAACGACCAGGGCGAGGTGGTGGGCATCGTCACCGACCGGGACCTCAAGGAGGCCAGCCCCAGCAAGGCCACCACCCTGGACGTGCACGAGTTGTACTACCTGCTCAGCGAGCTCAAGGTCAAGGACATCATGAGCCGCAAGGTCATCACCGTCACCCCGGATGAGACGGTGGAGAAGGCCGCGGTGATCATGCTGGAGCACAAGGTCACCGGCCTGCCGGTGATCGAGGACGGCAAGCTGTCGGGCATCCTGAGCCAGGGCGACGTCTTCCGGGTGCTCACCAGCATCACCGGCATCTACCGGGGCGGCACCCAGTTCGCCTTCACCCTGGCCGACCGGCCCGGCTCCATCAAGGAGGTGGCTGACATCATCCGCAAGCACGGCGGCCGCATGGTCAGCATCCTCAGCTCCTACGACATGTGCGAGGAGAGCACCCGCAACGTCTTCATCCGCATCGCGGACATGGCCCCGGACAAGCTCAAGACCCTGCAGGAGGAGCTGGAGCGCGAGTTCAGCGTGCTCTACGTCACCCACGACGAGCTGTCCAACATCTAGCCGCCTAAGGCGCGTAAAAAACGGGGACGGTCCCACCGGGCCGTCCCCGCCGCGTTTCCAGCCCCCGCTGCTGGCGATCCGCGGCGCGGACTCTATTGGCCCTCTCCGGCAAATGTCTGGCGTTCCAGGAAATCCTGGCTGTCGGCCTCGCTGGGCGGGGTGGGGTAGGGCCCGGCGGGCTGGTCCTCGCCGGGCTGGGTGCCCTCCTTGAAGGCCTCGAAGTAGCTGGCGCCGCTCTGGGGGTTGACCCGGGCGAAGACCACCCCCGGCGGCACCGTGAAGTCCTGGGGCTGGCGGTCGGCCAGGGCCTGGGCCATGAAGTATTTCCAGATGGGTCCGGCCGCGCGGCCGCCGGTCTCCTTGTGGCCCAGGGGCTCGTTGTCGTCGCGCCCCACCCAGACTCCGCAGACCAGGTGGGCCGAGTAGCCGATGAACCAGGCGTCGCGCAGGTCGTTGGTGGTGCCGGTCTTGCCGGCCAGGATGTGGGGCGGAATCTGCATGCCGCGGCCGGTGCCGTGCGCCACCACGCCCTTGAGCAGGTTGGTCATCACAAAAGCGGTCTGGGGCGAGATCACCTCGCGCGATTCCGGCTTGGCCTGGTAGAGCACGCCGCCCTCGCGGTCCAGCACCCGCTCCACGAAAACCGGCTCGATGAGCTGGCCGGAGTTGGCGAAGACCGAGTAGGCCCGGGTCATCTCAAGAAGGCTCAGGCCGGCCGAGCCCAGGGCCAGGGAGAGGTTGGGCACCAGCTCGCTCTCGATGCCGAAGCGCCGGGCATAGGCGATGGTGTAGTCCAGGCCCAGCTCGGCCAACAGCTTGACCGTGGGCACGTTGCGCGACTGCTCCAGCGAGGTGCGCACGCTGGTGGGGCCGTTGAAGTGGCCGTCGTAGTTCTTGGGCTTCCACAGCCCGCCGGGCTGGCTGGGGTCGTCAAAGACCACCGGCGCGTCGATGAGGATGCTGGCCGGGGTGTAGGGGTGGGCCGGCCGGTCCAGGGAGGCGGCGAAGATGAAGGGCTTGAAGGAGCTGCCGGGCTGGCGGTGGGCCTGGATGGCCCGGTTGTACTGGCTCTGGCTGAAATCGCGGCCGCCGATCATGGCCCGCACCCGGCCGCTGCCGGCCTCGATGGCCAAAAGCCCGGCCTGGGCCACCGGCTCCTGCACCAGGGCCAACTGCCAGAGCTGGGCCTTGGCGTCGAATTCCACCGTGCGCACCATGACCACGTCGCCGGGGTTGAGCATCTGGCCCGGCTCCTTGACCCAGTGCCGCCAGGCCTGCAAATCGGCCAGGGTGAGCCGGCCGCGCTCGCTGCCCAGGCTGAGCAGGAGCGCGTTGGGCTTAAGACCCTGGATCACCAGGCCGCGCACGGCCTGGCCCGGCTCCAGGCCGCCCTTGCCCAGCGGCCGGTCCAGGGCTGCCTGCACCTCGGCCGGGCTGGCCTTGGCCACCGGGCCCTGGAAGCCCTGGCGTTTGGTCAGCTCGGCCAGACCCTGGTCAATGGCCTGGCTGGCCTGGCGCGAGAGCTGGGGGTCGCAGGCGGTCTGCACGGTGAGCCCGCCCTCATAGAGGGTCGGCGCGCCGAAGCGCTCCTCCAGCCACTGGCGCACCGCCTCCTCATAATAGGGCGCGGACACGGTCTGCTTGGGGTGCACCCGGATGTCCAGGGGCTCCTTGAGCGCCGCCTCGGCCTGGGTGGGGGTGATGCGGCCGTCGGCCAAGAGGCGCTCCAGCACGTACACCTGGCGGGTGCGGGCGCGGCGGGGGTGGCGGATGGGGCTGTAGCGGCTGGGGGCCTGGACCAGGCCGGCCAGGAGCGCCGATTCGGCGATGTCCAGCTCGCTGGCGTGCTTGCCGAAATAGATCTGGGACGCGGCCTCGACCCCGTAGGCGCCGTGGCCCAGGTAGATCTGGTTCAGGTAGAGGTAAAGGATCTCGTCCTTGTTCAGGTAGCGCTCGATGCGCCAGGCCAGGATGGCCTCCTTGGCCTTGCGCACCAGGGTGCGCTGGGGGGTGAGCAACAGGGCCTTGGCCACCTGCTGGGTGATGGTGCTGCCGCCCTGGACCACCCTGCCGGCCTTGAGGTTGACCACCGCCGCGCGCAGGATGCCCAGCAGGTCGATGCCGGGGTGGGTGAAGAAGCCGCCGTCCTCGGCCGCCACAAAGGCCAGCACCGTCCACTTGGACACGTCGCTCAAGGGCACCACGTAGCGGCGTTCGCGGCAGAACTCGGCCATGAGCTGGCCGTCCTGGGCCAGGACCTGGGTCACGGCCGGGGGACGGTAGTCGGCCAGGCGCTCGATGCGGGGCAGATCCTGGCTGATCCACATCCACACCCCGCCCAGGCCGGCCACAGCGCAGAGCAGGCCCACCACCAGCAATACGCTGGACCAGATGATCAAACGGGCCAGCCAGGAGCGGCGCTTGCGCTTGGGGGCGGGCTTGCGCTTGCCCTTGCCGGCCTGGGGCCGGGGCTGGCTCTCGGGGGCCGGGATGGGTATCTGGGTAGGCGGTTTGGACAACCTGGGCGTCTCCGGGCCGGCGGGGCCGGCCAATAGCCCACCCCCCGGCCTGCGCATGGGCCGGCCGGCTGGGTGGGGATGGCATGGCCATATCATATCAGAGCGCCGGGGCAGCGCCAAGGAAGCCCAGCCGACTTGACCGGCGGGGGGCGGCGTGTTAATGTTTCAACTTAGTTGAACTTTTCCCACCGAGGCGACACCGCGTGCACGAACTAGCCATTGCCCAGTCCCTCCTGGACATCGTTCTGGAGGAGGCGGCCCGCCACGGCGTCAGCCAGGTGGCGCGGGTGGGCATCAAGGTCGGTGCCTTCACCAACGTGGTGGTGGATTCGCTCGCCTTCTGCTTCGACCTGATCAAGGAAGGCACTGCGGCCGCCGGGGCCGAGCTGGTGGTCGCCGCGGTGCCCCTGGCCGGCGACTGCGCCGACTGCGGGGCGGCGGTGGTCCTGCCCGAGCCGTTCTCGCCCTGCCCCGAGTGCGGCTCGGCCAAGGTGCACCTGAGCCAGGGGCAGGAGCTGTGCGTGGATTTCATCGAGAGCGCGGAGCCGGCCGCGGCGGACCAGCCCGCCAGCGGCCCCGGCCCCGGCCAAAGCGGCCAGCCAGCCGGCTAGCCGCGCCCAAAGTCAACCGCCTGAATCCGGGAAGCACGCCATGGCCGAGATCGATGTCAGCCGCCCCATCCTGGACGCCAACCAACGCCTGGCCCAGGCCAACCGCGAGCGTTTCAAGGCCGCCGGGGTCAAGGTCCTCAACCTGATCAGCAGCCCCGGCGCGGGCAAGACCTCGCTGTTGGAGGCGACCTTCCAGCGCCTGGTGGGCAAGCTCAAGGTGGGCGTCATCGAGGGCGACGTGCAGACCGACGAGGACGCCCGCCGGGTGGCCGCCTGCGGGGTCAAGGCGGTGCAGATCGAGACCCGGGGCGGCTGCCATTTGGACGGGGCCATGATCGGCCAGGCCATGGCGGCCTTCGACCTGGCCGACCTGGACCTCCTGATCATCGAGAACGTGGGCAACCTGGTCTGCCCGGTGGAGTTCGACCTGGGCGAGGACATGAAGGTGGCCGTGCTCTCGGTGACCGAGGGCGACGACAAGCCCAGCAAGTATCCGCTGCTGTTCAAGGAAGCCGGGGTGCTGGTGGTCAACAAGATCGACCTGCTGCCCTTCATCGACTGCGACCTGGAGCGCATCCACGCCACCTGCCGCCGCCTGAACCCCGAGCAGATAGTCTTCGACCTCTCCTGCCGCAGCGGCGAGGGCCTGGAAGCCTGGATCGACTGGCTGCAAGGCTGGGCGCGCGCCTAGCCATGCCGCCCGAGGGGGCCCCCCAGGAGGCCAAACCGCGCCGCCAGGCCGCCAGCGTGCGCGGCGTGGTGCAGGGTGTGGGCTTCCGCCCCTTTGTCTACAACCTGGCCGTGGGCCTGGGCCTGACCGGCAGCGTGGCCAACACCGCGGCCGGGGTGGAGCTGGCCGTGCAGGGCGCGCCGGCCGCGGTCGATGAGTTCTTCCGCCGCCTGACCGCCGAGGCCCCGCCTTTGGCCCGCATCCTGGAGGTGACCCGGCGCGGCCAGGACCCCCAGGCCGGCGAGGAGGGCTTTGCCATCACCGCCTCGGAGCCGGGCCTGCGCCGGGCGCTGATCAGCCCGGACGCGGCGGTCTGCGACCAGTGCCTGGCCGAGATGCGCGACCCCACTGATCGCCGCCACCGCTATCCCTTCATCAACTGCACCAACTGCGGCCCGCGCTACACCATCATCAAGGACCTGCCCTACGACCGGCCCCAGACCACCATGGCCGCCTTCACCATGTGCCCGTCCTGCCAGGCCGAGTACGACGACCCCACCAGCCGGCGCTTCCACGCCCAGCCCAACGCCTGCCCGGATTGCGGCCCGCGCCTGTGGCTGGCCGGGCCCGACGGCGCGACGCGCGAGAGCGCCGACCCGGTGCACGACGCGGCCCGGGCCCTGCGCGAGGGCCGGATCGTGGCTCTCAAGGGCCTGGGCGGCTTCCACCTGGCCGCCGACGCCTTCAACGACGCCGCGGTGGCGCGCCTGCGCGGCCGCAAGCACCGCGAGGAAAAGCCCCTGGCCCTGATGGTTACGGACCTGGCCACGGCCCGGGGCCTGGCCGAGCTGGACCCGGCGGCCGAAGAGGCGCTCATCAGCCGCGAGCGGCCCATCGTGCTGGCGCCCATGCGGCCCGAGGCCGGGGTGGCCCCGGCGGTCAACCCGCGCAACCGGCTTTTGGGGCTGATGCTGCCCTACACGCCCCTGCACCATTTGCTCATGGACGAGGGCTTCACGGCCCTGGTCATGACCTCGGGCAATGTCAGCGACGAGCCCATCTGCCTGGACAACGACGAGGCCGTCTGCCGCATCGGCGAGAAGGCCGAGCGCGGGGGCATCGCCGACCTGTTCCTGCTCCACGACCGCGACATCTTTCTGCGCAGCGACGACTCGGTGGTGCGCGCGGTGGCCGGCCGGGTGCACCAGGTGCGCCGCTCGCGCGGGTTCGCCCCGGCCCCGCTCTTGCTCAAGCCCGGCACCGTGCCCGCGGGCTGCCCGCCGGTGCTGGCCGTGGGCGGGCTCTTGAAGAACACCCTGTGCCTGCTGCGCGGGGAAGAGGCCTTCCTCAGCCAGCACGTGGGCGATCTGGAGAACCTGGAGACCCTGGGCTTTTTCGAGCTCACCGCCGGCCACCTGGGCCGCATCCTGGAGGCGCGGCCCGGCATCATCGCCTGCGACCAGCACCCGGACTACCTCTCCACCCGCTGGGCCCTGGACCAGGGCGACGCGCAGGGCCTGCCGGTGGTAACGGTGCAGCACCACCACGCCCACGCGGTGGCGGTGATGGCCGAGCACGGGCTCACCGGCCCCTGCCTGGCCTTGAGCCTGGACGGCACCGGCTATGGCCCGGACCAGACCATCTGGGGCGGCGAACTGCTCACGGCCGAGCCCCACGCCTGGCGACGGCTGGGCTGCCTGCGCACCCTGAGCCTGCCCGGCGGCGAAGCCGCGGTGCGCGAGCCCTGGCGGGTGGGCCTGGCGCTCCTCATAGACGCCTTTGGCGAGGATGCCGCCCGCCTGGGCCTGGACCTGATGGGCCAGTACGGCGACCGTTTCGGGATCATCGCCCAGATGAAGGCCCAGGGCCTCAACTCCCCGGCCGCCTCCAGCCTGGGCCGGCTGTTTGACGGCGTGGCCGCGATCTGCGGCCTGCGCGCCACGGTGGCCTATGAGGGCCAGGCCGCGGTGGAGCTGGAGCAGGCCATGGTCCCCGGCGGGCACGGGGCCTACAGCTTCCCGGTGGTGAGCGAGGAGGGCCTCCTGGTGCTGGACTGGCGGCTGGCCGTGCGCGAGGTGGTGGCCGAGCGCCTGCGCGGGGTGGAGGTCGGCGTCATATCGGCCCGCTTCCACCAGGGCCTGGTGGAGGGCCTGGCCCAGTTGGTGCGCGAGGGCGCGGACCAGACCGGGCTCAGCGAGGTCTGCCTGGGCGGCGGCTGTTTCATGAACGCCTTTTTGCTGGCGGGCCTGCCGCGCCTGCTGCGCTGGCAGGGTCTGACGGAATACACCCCGGCCCTGGCGCCTGCCGGCGACGGCGGGCTCAGCCTGGGCCAGGCCGTGGCTGCGGCCGCGGCCTGGGGCCAAGGACTGGTGACCGGCGGCCGCGTGGACCTGGACGCGACCGCCCCGGAGGCGACGCCTTGAAATACGTGGACGAGTTCCGCGATCCCGCCCTGGCCCAGAGCCTGGCCGCGGCCATCGCCAAAAAGAGCACCCGGCCGGTGCGCTTCATGGAACTGTGCGGCACCCACACCATGGCCATCGCCCGCCACGGGCTCACCCAGATGCTGCCGCCCACGGTGGAGCTGGTCAGCGGGCCGGGCTGCCCGGTCTGCGTCACCGCCACCGAGGAGATCGACCGCGCCGTGAAGCTGGCCCGGACCCCCGGCGTGGTGGTGGCCACCTTCGGCGACCTGGTGCGGGTGCCGGGCAGCCATAGCTCCCTGGCCCGCGAGCGCGCGGCCGGCGCGGCGGTGCGGGTGGTGTATTCGCCCCTGGACGCCATCGAGCTGGCCATCGCCGAGCCGCAGAGCCAGGTGGTATTTTTGGGCATCGGCTTCGAGACCACCGCGCCCACCGTGGCCGCGGCCATGCGCATGGCGCATATGAAGGGGCTCGCCAACTTCAGCGTGCTCAGCGCCCACAAGCTCTTGCCGCCGGCCCTGGCCGCGCTGCTTAACGGCCCGGCCCTGGGACTCAACGGCTTCCTCTGCCCCGGCCACGTCACCACGGTCATCGGCACCGACCCCTACCAGGGCGTGGCCCGTGACCACGGCCTGGCCTGCGTGGTGGCCGGGTTCGAGCCGGCCGACGTGCTGGCCAGCATCCTGATGCTGGTGAGCCAGGTGGAGGAAGGCCGCAGCGCGGTGGAGATCCAGTACGGCCGCGCGGTGAGCCCGGCCGGCAACCCCCAGGCCCGGGCGCTCATGGGCGAGGTCTTCGCCCCGGCCGACGCGCCCTGGCGCGGGCTGGGCATGATCCCCCTGAGCGGCCTGGAGCCCAGGGCGGACTACGCCCAGTTCGACGCCCGCCGGCGCTTCGACCTGGAGGTGCCGCCGGCCCAGGACCACCCCGGCTGCAAATGCGGCGACGTGCTGCGCGGCCTGGTGCGTCCGCCCGAATGCAAGCTTTTCGCCACCGTCTGCACCCCCACCGAGCCCATCGGCCCCTGCATGGTCTCCATGGAGGGCACCTGCGCGGCCTGGTACAAGTATCGGCGGGAGCAGTAGCATATGAACAAGGACACCATCCTGCTGGACCACGGCGCCGGCGGCAAGGCCAGCCACGACCTGATCAAGCGGGTCTTCGCCGGCCGCCTGGCCAATCCGCTCCTGGACCCCATGGACGACGCGGCGGTGCTCACCCCGCCGGCCGGCCGCCTGGCCATCAGCACCGACACCTTCGTGGTCGATCCTGTCGTCTTCCCCGGCGGCAACATTGGCTCCCTGGCCGTGCACGGCACGGTCAACGATGTCGCCATGCGCGGGGCCAAGCCCTTGTGGCTCACGGTGGGCTTCGTGCTGGAGGAGGGCCTGTCCATCGCGCTGCTGGAGGAGATCGTGGAGGCCATGGCCGCCGCTGCGGCCGAGGCGGGCGTGATGATCGTGGCCGGGGACACCAAGGTGGTCGGCCGGGGCCAGGCCGACAAGCTCTTCATCAACACCACCGGCGTGGGCGTCATCGCCGCGGGCGTGGATGTGGGCGCCCACCTGGCGGCGCCCGGCGACGCGGTCTTGGTGTCGGGCAGCATGGGCGACCACGGGGTGACCATCATGGCCCAGCGCCAGGGCCTGAACCTGGACGCGCCACTCGTGAGCGACTCGGCCGCGCTGAACGGGCTCACGGCCACGGTGCTGGCGGCCTGCCCGGGCGTGCACGTCTTGCGCGATCCCACCCGCGGCGGCCTGGCCACGACGCTCAACGAGATCGCCCAGACCAGCCGGGTGGCCCTGGAGCTCATGGAGGCCGCCATCCCCATCAACCCGGCCGTGGCCGGCGTCTGCGAGCTGCTCGGGCTGGACCCGCTGTATCTCGCCAACGAGGGCAAGCTGATCTGCATCGTGGCCGGCGACCAGGCCGATGCGGCGTTGGCGGCGTTGCGCGGCCATCCCCTGGGCCGGGGCGCGGCCATCATCGGCCGGGTGCTGGACCAGCCCGCCGGCCGGGTGTGGCTGAAGACCGCGGTGGGCGGCGGCCGCATCTTGGACATGCTCACCGGCGAGCCGCTGCCGCGCATCTGCTAGACGGCCGGGCCTTGGGCGCAGGGTTGCCAAGCCATCCTGCGCTGGTCCGTCATTGCGACGCGGCAATCTCCCGTTTCAATTTTCATGAAAGGAGGGAGCAAGAGATTGCTTCGCTGCGCTCGCAATGACAGGAAGGTGGGGATAGCCGGCTTCCAAGGTGACGGCGTTTCTCTCGTCCGCCTTTCTGGCCGCATGAATAAAGTCTGATTCTCGCTCAACCCAGAAGCCTCCTGTGTTTATCTTCCCGTTCTCCTCCCAACCTGGCAACGCCCCCCGCGTCTTAGCCGTCAGGGCTATTGCCTGGCAGTCAAAGCTATCCATGGCGTTGACTGTACCTCGGCCGGGCAAAAACGTGGTTTTGCCCGGTCTCGCGGGCGCGTTCGCGCCCGGCGGGCCATCCATGGCCCGCGGTGGTGGCGACGCGGCCTGTAGGTGCGAGGCCCGCAGCCAAAGCCAAGGCCGGTGCAGACGGCGCAGTGGGTGGGGGGTGCGAGCGCACCCTGGCGCCGGGCCGGCCGGCCATCCACGGGGCCGGTTGCTGACGAAGTGGGCGCGCGGGGGCAAGGGAACAGCCCGCTCCAGACGGGGCCGAATAACCTGGCGGTCGGACGGCCGGCAGGGGCCCCCTCACCCGGCCTCTCCCCCCGGTGGGGGGAGAGGGGTGGGAAATGGTGGACGACATCTAGCCTCGCCCATCTGTCACGCCTCGCGCTGCAACCTCTTGTCGCTAACGCGACCCGGACAACGAGTGGTCCGGGCCATCCGGAGAAAACCAAAGAGGCGGAAAGGTGGGAAGAGATTGCTTCGTCGCTAATGCTCCTCGCAATGACGCGAGCGGGAAGGACAACGGAAGATTGCCGCGTCACAACCCGGTCGGGTTGCTCCTCGCAATGACACATATCGCCGGGATTGCGCGAGGCGAGGCGCTGTGCGGCAACGTGACGCGCAGTCGGCTCGCCGAGATTGCTTCGTCGCCGGGCGGCTTCTCGCAATGACGTTTTCCCGATGCTCCTCGCCGCGGAAAAATAGCGGCGCACCAACGGCGGGTTTTTTAACGCCAGCCCTTGCAGTGGAAAAAGGGCGAACTTAGGTTATGGCTGCGCATGCCCGCGCACGGAGAGGGGAGGGGCCCATGGCGGACGCCTATGTCCACGGTTATGGCGAGCGCGAGGCCGAGCGCCTGGGCGACCAGGCCGACGTGCTGGCCGAGCTGTTGCACCACGACACCATCTATCCCGCCGGCGCGCGGGTGCTGGAGGCCGGCTGCGGCATCGGGGCCCAGACCCAATTCCTGGCCGTCAACAGCCCCGAGGCGCATTTCACCTGCCTGGACATCAGCCCGGATTCCCTGGCCCAGGCGAGCGCCGCGGCGGCGGCGCGGGGCCTGACCAACCTGGAGTTCAAGCAGGGCGACCTCTACCACCCGCCCTTTGCCGAGGCCAGCTTTGACCACGTCTTCGTCTGCTTCGTGCTGGAGCACCTCGCCGATCCCCTGGCCGCGCTGGCCCGGCTCAAGCAGGCGCTCAAGCCCGGCGGCAGCCTGACGGTCATCGAGGGCGATCACGGCTCCTGCTATTTTCATCCGGAAACGCCCCGGGCCCGCCGCGCCTGGCAATGCCTCATCGACGCCCAGGCCGGACTGGGCGGCGACAGCCTCATCGGCCGGCGGCTCTATCCCCTGCTGCGCGCGGCCGGGTTCGCGGAAGTGACCGTCTCGCCGCGCATGGTCTATTCCGACCACAGCCGCCCGCGCCAGGAAGAAGGCTTCGTGCGCCGCACCATCGTGCCCATGGTGGCGGGGGTGCGCGAGACGGCCTTGCAGGCGGGCTGGCTGACCGAGGCGGAGTGGGACCTGGGCATTTCCGATTTGCTGGCCACGGCCGGGCCGGAGGGCGCGTTCTGCTACACCTTCTTCAAGGCCGTCACCCATCGCTGAGCAAAAGCTTGACAAGCCACCGGGGTTGCCGTATTAAATATCCGTCGGTGGGCTAACCACCGCGCTGTTCAAGCAGCTTGGCATCGCATCAACCGCGCCGGAGACTAGCCACCGTGAACCCCGCCGCTGACAATTCCAGCGTCAAAGCCGGGGTGCAGGTGCGCCTGTATTATTACGCCTACTACTATCGGCCCTAGCGGCCGAAAACTCATCACCCCCGTATAACCCGAATACCGTTTCCCGCCAAAGCGCAACCGAGGTCTGTCCTCGCCGGGCCGCCTGCCGCGGCCCCTAGCGCACGCTCAAGCTCATTCGCTTGCGGAGGTTCATCATGCTGCACCGCTTTGTCCGCCTCGGCCTTTGCCTGGCCGTTATGATCATCCTGGCCGCGCCCGCCCTGGCGGCCGAGCCTGTCAAGCTCACCTACAGCAACTTCTTCCCCCCGGCCCACGCCCAGAGCCGCCTGGCCCAGGCCTGGTGCGACGAGATCACCAAGCGCACGGGCGGCAAGGTGGTCTTCCAATACCTGCCCGGATCCACGCTGCTCAAGGCCGAGCAGACCTTTGACGGCGTGGTCAACGGCATGGCCGACGTGGGCATGAGCTGCTTCGCCTACACCCGCGGCCGCTTCCCGGTGATGGAGGTGGTGGACCTGCCCCTGGGCTATCCCAACGGCCCCACGGCCACGGCGGTGGCCAACAAGGTGGCAACGGCGCTGAAGCCGGCCGAACTCAAGCAGGTGCAGGTGATGTACCTGCACGCCCACGGTCCGGGCTGGCTGCACACCAAGAAGCGCGCCGTGCGCAGCCTGGCGGACATGGACGGACTGAAGCTGCGCGCCACGGGCACCAGCGCCAACCTGGTCAAGGCCCTGGGCGGGGTGCCGGTGGCGCTGGCCATGCCGGAGACCTACCAGTCGCTGGAAAAGGGCGTGGTGGACGGCTCCATCTATCCCCTGGAGGCCAACCAGGGCTGGAAGCTGGGCGAGGTGGTCAACTACGCCACGGACCTCAGCGCGGTGGGCTACACCACCTGCTTTTTCGTGGTGATGAACCAGGACCGCTGGTCGGAGCTGCCGGCTGAGGTGAAAGCCGTCATCAGCCAGGTGAACCAGGAGTGGATCGTCCGCCACGGCCAGGCCTGGGACGAGGCCGACGCGGTGGGGCTCAAGTTCTTCCTGGACCAGCCCGGCCATGAGCAGATCGCCCTGGCCCCGGCCGAGGCCGAGCGCTGGCGCCAGGCCGCCGCGCCGGTGCTGGCCGAATACCAGGAGCGCCTGCGCACCCGCGGCCTGGACGGCGCCGCGGCCCTGGCAACGGCCCGCAAGGCCCTGGCCGAGCCGGTCAAATAACATGGACATCATGTCGCTCACCCGCGTGGTGGACGGCCTGGCGGCCGCGCTCAGATATCTGGGCGCGGCCTGCCTGGCCGCCATGATGGTGGTCACCTGCCTGGACGTGATCGGCCGGGCGGCGGACCAACCCTTTTGGGGCCTGGTGGAGACTGTCTCCATCCTGGCCACCCTGATGCTGGCCCTGAGCCTGCCCACCACCCAGCGCGACCGCGGCCACGTGGCCCTGGACATGGCCATGCGCCGGCTGGGGGCGCGCGCCTCGGCCGGGGTGGACGCCGCCTGCCACCTGCTCTCGCTGGCTTTTTTCACCTTGGTGGCCTGGCAGTGCTGGCTCTACGCCGGCCAGATGGCCCAGAGCGGCGAGCTGACCATGAGCCTGGGCCTGCCGGTGCACTTCATCCTGCGCCTGATCGCCCTGGCGTTCGCGGTGCTGGCCCTGGCCCTGGCCGCGGACTTCAGCGAGTCGCTGAAGCGGGCGGTGCGGCCATGAGCGCCACCATGATCGGCGTGGCCGGCCTGGCGGTGCTGGTGCTGGCCTTTTTCGCGCGGCTGCCCATCGCCTATGCCATGGCCATGGTGGGCTTTGCCGGCTTCGCCCTGGTGCGGGGCTGGGATCCGGCCTGCAAGCTGCTGGCCCGCGACTACTACGGCGTCTTCTCCTCCTACGGGCTCACCATCATCCCGCTGTTCATCCTCATGGGCCAACTGGCCTACTACGCCGGCATCAGCCGCCGGCTGTATGAGACCGCCTACCGCTTCTGCGGCCACGTCAAGGGCGGCCTGGCCATGGCCACCGTGGCCGCCTGCGCCGCCTTTGGCGCTGTCTGCGGCAGCTCGCCGGCCACGGCCGCCACCATGGCCGTGGTGGGCCTGCCGGAGATGCGCCGCTATGGCTACCAGGCCCGCCTGGCCACCGGCGTGGTGGCCAGCGCCGGCGGTCTGGGCATGCTGGTGCCGCCCTCGGTGGTGCTTCTTGTCTATGGCATCCTCACCGAGCAGTCGGTGGGCCGGCTCTTCGTGGCGGCCCTGGCGCCCTCGGTCATCGTCACCGCCATGTTCATGCTCACCGTGGCCCTGGTATGCCGCCGGCGGCCCGAGCTGGGCCCGGCCGGCGAGAAGAGCGACTGGCCGACACGGTTCAAGTCCCTGGGCAACCTGGGCGAGGCCCTGGCGGTCTTCCTGCTGGTGATGGGCGGGCTCTTCACCGGGCTTTTCACCCCCACCGAGGCCGGCGGGGTCGGCGCGGCCGGCATGCTGGTCGCGGCCCTGGTGCGGCGGCAACTGGCCTGGTCCAAGCTGGTGCGCTCGCTGATGGACTCCCTGCGCACCTCCTGCATGGTGCTGATGCTGGTGGCCGGCGCGGTGATTTTCGGCCATTTCCTGGCCGTGACCGGAATCCCCATGGCCGCGGCCAACCTGGTGGCCGGCCTGGCCTGGCCGGGCTGGGCGGTGATGGCGGTGATGGTGGCCATCTACCTGGTGGGCGGCTGCGTCATCGACGCCCTGGCGCTCATCATGCTGACCATCCCCATCTTCTATCCCATCGTGATGAACCTGGGCTACGATCCCATCTGGTTCGGGGTGGTCATCGTGCTGGTCACCCAGATGGGCGTCATCACCCCGCCAGTGGGCATCAACGTCTACGTGGTGCGCGGGGTGGACATGCGCACGCCCCTGGAGGAGATCTTCCGGGGCTGCCTGCCGTTCCTGGCCGCGCTGATCCTGGCCACGGCGCTCTTGGTGGCCTGGCCCGGCCTGGTCACCTGGCTGCCGGCGCTGATGTACTAGCCGGTCGCCTCCCGTCCGGCCCGCCGAAAAGCGCAGGCCATGCTGCATGGCCTGCGCTTTTCGCCAAATTGGCCGGATTCACTCCAGCCAATTTGGGTTGCCAAGGCCAGGGATGGCCTTTGCAACGTTCTGCCGGGGAGCCGGTCCGGACGCCCATTGCCGGCGCGGTCATGGTATCCTCGAAAAAAGCGTCCCCCAACCGGTATTAACGAGGAGGAGCCATGTTCACCCTGGTGCTGGCGGTGGTGATCACCGTCGGGGTTTCCTTCTTCTGCTCGTTCCTGGAGTCGGTGCTCTACTCCACCCGGGCCATCACCCTGGAGGCCCTGGTCAACCAGGGCTCGCGCCAGGCGTTGGCCATGAAGCGGGTGAAATCCGAGGTGGAGACGCCGCTGGCGGCCATCCTGATCCTGAACACCCTGGCCAACACCGGCGGCGCGGCCCTGGCCGGCTGGGCCGCGGGCGAGGTCTGGGGCGCCGGCTCGCTGCTGGTTTTTTCGGCCTGCTTCACCCTGGTCATCCTGCTTTTCTCAGAGATCCTGCCCAAGACCCTGGGCGCGGTGCACTGGCGCACCATGTGGCGGGTGGCGGTGGGGCCGCTGTCGGTGATGGTGCTGATGCTCAAGCCTGTGATCTGGCTGACCCAGGCCGTTACCATGCTGGTGACCAAGGGGCGCAGCGGGGTGGCCAAGGTCAGCGAGGCCGAGATCCTGGCCGCGGCGCGCATGGGCGCGCGCGGGGGCGAGATCAGCAAGCTGGAGCACGACCTGATCCAGAACATCATCGCCCTGGAGGAGGTCCGGGCCGGTGAGATCATGACCCCGCGCACGGTGATCTTCATGGTCGACGGCAGCCGGCGGCTCAGCGAGGTGGCCGAGGAGGCGCGCACCTGGTCCTTTTCCCGGGTGCCGGTCTACGTGGGCAACCCCGACGAGGTGGTGGGTTACGTGCTCAAGGGCGCGGTGCTGGCCCGCGACTGGCGCCAGAACGACGAGCACCTGCTCAACCTGGCCCAGCGGGTGCAGTACGTGCCGCCCTCGGCCAACGCCCTGGACCTGCTGAACTCCTTCCTGCGCCGGCGCGAGCACCTGCGCCTGGTGGTGGATGAATACGGCGGCATCATGGGCCTGGTGACCCTGGAGGACGTGCTGGAGACCCTGGTGGGCTCGGAGATCGTGGACGAGAAGGACCAGGTGGCCGACATGCAGGAGCTGGCCCGCAAGCGGGGCCGCCGGGTGCTGAAGCAGCAGGAGGAGGAGAGCCAAGCGTGAGCGGTTTCGACTACGACGTCTTCATCATCGGCGGCGGCGGCAGCGGCGGCTTCACCGCGGCCACCACGGCCCTGGCAAGCGGCGCGCGGGTGGGCATGGCCGAGGCCGGCCGCCTGGGTGGGCTGTGCATCCTGGCCGGGTGCATGCCCAGCAAGACCCTGCTGCACCACGCCCAACAGCTGCGCGGCCAGGGCGCGGTGGCCCGATCCGCCCAGCCCCGCATCCTGGCCCACAAGCGCCAGGTGGTGGAGTTGCTGGCCGGCCGGCGCGACGAGGCCGTGGCGGCCAAGGCGGCCAAGGGCCTGGCGCTGCTGCCGGGCCGGGCCAGCTTCATCGACCCGCACACCTTGCAGGTGGGTGAAAAGCAGGTGAGCGCGGCGAACATCGTCATCGCCACCGGCAGCCGCGAGGCCGCCCCGCCCATCCCCGGCCTGGCCGAGGCCGGCTTTCTGGTGGCCGAAGACTTCATGGACCTGGCCGAGCTGCCGGAATCCCTGATCGTGCTGGGCGGCGGGGCCATCGCCCTGGAGCTGGCCCAATACGCGGCGCGCATGGGCGTGGCCACCACCCTGGTGCAGCGCAGCGGCCAGGTGCTGAGCAGCGAGGACGCGGCCGTGGGCCAGGCCTTGCAGAAGGCCCTGGAGGCCGACGGGGCCACGGTGCTGACCAACACCGACATCACCCGCGTGGAGGCCGGGGCGCAGGGCAAGACCGTGCGCCTGACCCAGCACGGCCGGGAGCGCAGCCTGCACGCGTCCGCGCTGCTGGTGGCCATGGGCCGGCGGCCCAACCTGGAGGGCCTGAACCTGGACGCGGCCGGGGTGGCGGTGCAGCGCGGCGCGGTGGCGGTGGATGAATACATGCGCACCAGCCAGCCGCACATCTACGCGGCCGGGGACGTGACCGGCGGCTGGATGGTGGTGAACCTGGCTGTGATCCAGGGCGAGGCGGCCGGCCACAACGCGACCCACGTCGAGCCCCGGGCCGTGGACACCCGTGTCATGGCCCGGGCGGTCTTCACCGATCCCCAGTTCGCGCGGGTGGGCCTGAACCACGGCGAGGCCCACCACGCCGGCATCGGATTTGCCGAGGCCAGCCAAGACCTGGCCAGCCTGGGCACGGCCCAGACCTATCCCGAGCCGCTGATGGGCTTCATGACCATGCGGGCCGACCGCAAGACCGGGCGCATCGTCGGGGCCGAGCTGGTGGCGCCCAACGCGGCGGACATGATCCATGACGTGGCGGTGGCCATGCAACTGGGCGGCAGGCCGGCGGACATCGCGGCCGTGCCCTACATCCACCCCTGCCTGGCCGAGATCACCAACTACTGCGCCCACGACCTGGCCAAGGAGCTGAGGCGCGGGGCGCGCTGAGGGGAGTTACTTGGCGCGGGGCCGGCGCAGCACCAGGTGCTCCATGGCCAGGGCCAGCAAGAGGCCCACCACGAAGCCGTTGGCCAAGAGCGGACGCAGCAGCGGATGCAGGGCCTCGCGGGCCGCGGCGGGCATGAAGCTGGTCACCAGGCCGGCGATGACCCCCACCCCCACCACCAGGCCGGCCGACCAGTCGGGCCGGCACTCATCCCGGGCCAGCATCAGGAGCGCGGCGTAGACCGTGTTGGCCATGAGGGCAAAGAGCACCGCGCCCACCACCGGCGCGGGCATCAGCCCCACCCAGGCCAGGCCGCCCGGCCACAGGGCCAGGCCGATCAAGGCCAGCGCGGCCGGGGCCAGGGTGAAGCGGCTGGCGCTTTTGGTGCTGATGAGCACGCCGGGGCTGACCGAATAGGTCACCGGCCCCGGCAGGCCCCACAGCCCGGCCATCAGCCCGCCCAGGCCGCTGACCATAACCGCCCGGTCCGGCCGCCGGCCCAGGTCCGTCAGGGCCAGCATGGCCCCCAACGACTCCACGCTGGCCAGTTCGTTGGCGATCAGGGCCAGGTAGCAGAGCACAAAGGCCGCCAGCACCCCCCAGTCCAGCGCCAGCGGGGCCAGGGCCAGCGAGGGCAGGCCCAGGCCGGACCAGACCGGCGCGGCCGCGGCCGGGGCCGCGCCCAGGCCCAGGAGGTGATAGGCCAGCGAGCCTCCCGCCAGGCCCAGCAGCAGCACCGCCGAGCCGGCCAGGCCCTTCAGGCGATTCTGGGCAAAAAACATCAGCCCGGCCAGGACCATGGCGAAGAGGAACGGCCCGGCCAGACCCGCGCCCCTGGTGTGGGGGTCGAAAAGCAGGTCGCGCATGGTGGGGCCCAGGCTGACTGCGATGAGCAACAGGGTGGCGGCCAGCACCGGCGGGGTGTAGAGCCGGCCCAGGCGGCGGGCCAGGCCCAGGGCCCCCACCAGGGCGGTGAGCGCGCCGCCCAGGGCCATGGCCCCGAAGACCGTGGCCTGGCCCACGCCCAGGGTGGCCAGCATGCCCACCATCAGCACCGTGGCCGGCCCCACCAGGCCGGGCAGGGCGTGGCCCAGCCAGACCTGGGCCAACTGCACCAGCCCGCCCAAGAGCAGCAGGCGCTGCAACAGGGCCACCCGGCCGGCCGGGTCCAGGCCCAGGGCCGCGGCCACGACCTCGCCCAGGACCAAGAGGCCCGGCAGCAGGATCACCAGCCATTGCAGGGACAGCACGGCCGTGGCCAGCGGCGGCGGCCAGGCGTCCAGGGGGTAGCGCAGGTCGAGATCGTGGAATTCCGGCGGCGTCATGGGGCCATTATGCCCCGCCCCGGCCGGAAACGCCACCGGCCGGCGGGGGGGCGGCGGGCGGCGGGCCGGCGCGGCTCAGGCCTGGGCGGCCTGGGGCTCGGGCAGGATGAGCACCCGGCCCTGGCGCAGCACCCGGCCGGACTGCTGGAGGTCCTTCATGGCCCGGGTGATGCTGACCCGGTGCGCGCCCACCAAAAAGCTCAGGTCCTCGTGGGTCAGCGGCATGTCCAGCACCAGGCCCTGGCGGCCCTGGGCCCCGTGCTCGCGGGCCACCTGCAACAGCACCCGGTACAGGCGCTCCTCCAGGTTGGTGTGGCTCATGCTGCCCACCCGGCTGGTGAGCCAGTCGATGCGGCGGCTGAGGTTCTTGATCACCTGCAGGCCGATGCCGGGGTGCTGGAGCACGAGCTGCTCGAAATCGCGCCTGCCGAAGCCGCAGGTGAGCACCTCGCCCAGGGCCACGGCCGTGAGAGGCAGCGCGCCCTCCTCGTTCAGCATGTTCTCGCCCAAAAAGTCGCCGGCCTTGCGGATGTCCAGGGTGGTCTCCTGGCCGTCCTCGTCCTGCTTGATCAGTTTCACCCGGCCAGCCTTGATCAAAAACATCTGGGTGGCCGGATCGCCCTGGCGAAAGATGGCCTGGCCCTTGGCAAAACGGCGGCGCACCGCCGCCGCGCCCAGGGCCTTGAGCTCCTCGGGTTTGAGGTCGGCGAAGACCCAGAGGTGGCCGATGCAGATGGGGCTCAGGTCGACCTGATCGCCGGCCACTTGCTCGCACAGACAGGGCATGGCGCTCCTCGGGCAGGGCTCGGGCTCAGTCTAGCACGGCGGCCCGGCCCCGCTGGGCCAGACGCTTGGGAGTCATTATGACCATCGGCCACCGACCTGTCGGTAGCATCGGCTACAGGCGACGACGATTGCGGCGCGGGCGGATTAAAAAGCCGGGGCGGGGGATGGCCCCCGCCCCGGCAATGCGCGCTATCGGCCGGCTTAGCCCAGCATCTCCAGGAAAGCCTCGACGCGGGTCTTGAGCTGGCCGGCGTCCTCGGCGCTGTAGTCGGTCTCCAGGCGCAGGGTGGGCACGCCGTCGGCCTTGAGGCCCTGCTCCACCGGGATGGCCTCCATCTGGTAGGGCTGGCAGAACTGCAGGGCGTAGTGGATCACGCCCTGGGCCTTGTAGTTGGCGAACATCTCGCGCACGTGGGCCGGGCGGTCGGGGTTGGGGGTGAAGACCGCGCAGTCCACCTGGAAGTAGCGCTCCACCAGGGCGTCCAGCAGGCCCTCCACGCTGTCGGCCGTGTCGTCCACCAGGTTGCGGATGCCGCGCTCGCCCACGCAGGACTCCTCGCCCACGATCACCGCGCCGCTGGTCTCGATGAGCCACGGCACCTTCCAGTTGGGCACCGCCATGGGGCAGCCGGAGAGCAGCACCCGCTTGGTGTTTTTGGGGAAGACGCCCTGGCCCTTGGTGATGCGCTCTTCCAGCTCGTCGCAGATGCGGTTGACCGCGTCGGTGAAGCGGATGGGGTTGTCGTAGAAGGAGACCTGGACGATCAGCAGGGCGTCCAGGCCGGAGATGGGGGCCGGGTCATGGGCGCGCAGGGCGTTGAGGCGGGCGATGGCCGCGCGTTTGGCGTTGACGACGGCCATGCCTTTCTTTAGCCCGGCCGCGTCGATGGTGCGGCCGGTCAGCTCCTCCACGGCCTTCAGGAAGCGCTGGTACTCGGCCTTGAGCAGGGCCTTGCCCTCGCCGCTCTTCACCTGGGGCAGGTCCATCACGTAGAGCTTGGGCACCAGGGTCCCGAAGGTCTCGTAGGCCTTTTTCTTGCCGTCGCAGGTGTTCTCGCCCACGATCAGGTCGGCGCTCTCCAGGTAGGGGCAGACCTGGCCCAGCTTGAAGCCGAAGCTGCTCTTGATCAGGGCGCAGGTGTTGCGGGGCAGGTATTTCTCCACCTCCTCCATGGCGAAGTCCGCCCCGGAGCAGAGCCCCACCAGGATGCCGTCGGCGGCCAGCACGATCTCCTCGGGCACGAAGACGCAGTAGGAGCCGATGACCTTGCGCCCCTCGGCCTGGGCGTCGCGCAGCTCCTTGATGCGCAGGCCGTGCACCTGGCTGACCACGAAGTTGAAGTACTCCATGCCGGCCGGCCGGTTGTCCTGGCTCAGGAACACGTCCTTGTAGCCCTGGCCCAGCACGGAAAGCAGCATGTCGTGGGCCTCGAGATTGAG
>JAZDHW010000132.1:0-6235 GCA_043805555.1 Pseudomonadota bacterium | reverse complement strand
CTTCCGAGCGGGCCATGGACGGCCCGCCCGGAATGGCGCCAAATTAATTTTTGGCGCCATTCCGAGAACTTGCCAAAATTCACTTTTGGCAAGTTCCAAGAGGAGAAAGCCATGGATGGCTTTCTCCGACACGCACCTAGGCGGTCAGGGCCTTGTCCAGCATGATGGTCTGCTCGCGGTCCGGGCCCACGCTGACCAGGGCCAGGGGCGCGCCGGTGAACTGGCTCAGGCGCTCCAGATAGGCCCGGCAGGCGGCCGGCAGCTCGTCCAGGCTGCGCGCGCCGGTGATGTCCTCGCTCCAGCCCGGCATCTCCTCATAGACGGCCTGGCACTGGCCCAGCTTGTTCAGCGAGGCCGGGATGGCGTCCAGGGTGGTCCCGTCGGGCAGGCGGTAACCCACGCAGAGCTTGAGGGTATCGAGGCCGGTGAGCACGTCCAGCTTGGTCACGCACAGGCCGGTGATGCCGCTCAGGCGCACGGCCTGGCGAACCACCACCAGATCCAGCCAGCCGCAGCGGCGCGGACGGCCGGTGGTGGAGCCGAACTCGGCCCCGCGCTCCTGCAAGTGGCGGCCGGTGCCGTCGCTCAGCTCGGTGACAAAAGGCCCGCCGCCCACCCGGGTGGTGTAGGCCTTGACCAGGCCCAGCACCGCGTCCAGGCGGGTGACGCCCACGCCGGCCCCGTTGCAGGCGCTGCCGGCCACCGGGTTGCTGCTGGTCACATAGGGGTAGGTGCCGTGGTCGATGTCCAGGTGGGTGCCCTGGGCTCCCTCGAACAGGAGCGAGCCGCCCTTGTCCAGCAGATCGTTCAGCTCGGCGGCCACGTCGCCGATGTGCCGGGCCAGGCGGCGGCCGAAGCCCAGGTACTGCTCGTAGATTTGCTCGGCGTCCAGGGCCGGCTCCTGGTAGTAGTTGGTCAGCCAGTAGTTCTTCTCGGCCAGGCAGGCGGTGATTTTTTCGCGCAGCAGCTCGGGCTCGCTGAGATCCACCGCCCGGATGCCCACTCGGGCCGCCTTGTCCTCATAGCAGGGCCCGATGCCGCGGCCGGTGGTGCCGATGGCCGCGCCGCCCTTGGCCTTCTCGCGCGCCAGATCCAGGGCCTTGTGCCAGGGCATGATGAGATGCGCCCGCTCGCTGAGCCGCAGGCGCTCCGGACCCACCGCCACCCCGCGGCCGGTCAGGCGGTCCATCTCGGTGATGAGCACCTCCGGGTCCACCACCACGCCGTTGCCGATGTAGCAGGTCTTGCTGGCGTGCAGCACGCCGGAGGGGATCAGGTGCAGGATGAATTTCTCGCCGCCCACCACCAAGGTGTGGCCGGCGTTGTTGCCGCCCTGGAAGCGCACGATGCCGTCGGTGCGCTCGCCCAGCAGGTCCACCACCTTGCCCTTGCCCTCGTCACCCCACTGGGTGCCGACCACCACCACGCATGTCATGGGCTGTTATCCTCCTGGCGGCGCGCCAGACCGCTCCGCACCCGGCGGGCGGGGAGGGTGGCGAGCCTGCGGTCGTGAGCTATGGAAGATTGCCGGGCCGGAGGCCTCTGACCCGCCGGCCGGGGGGTGATCGCGGGGCGGCCGCGACGGCCATTTCCAGTGTCGGCCCGCAAAAACCCACGCTAACCTACTGGAACCAGCCGGCCCTGTCAACTTCGGCCGCCCGGTTTGAAGCCCCCCGGCGGCCATGCTATACTCCCCTGACCGTGCGGGAGTAGCTCAGTTGGCCAGAGCGTCAGCCTTCCAAGCTGAAAGTCGCGGGTTCGAGCCCCGTCTCCCGCTCCACATGATATCAAGAGGTTAGCCGATACCGGCTAGCCTCTTCGATTTTTTTGGGGCCGGCGCTGGTTGGCGATGATGGGGGTTTGGCCTCGCTGGCCAGGCGGCCGGGGCCAGGGCCAGCCAGGCTGGCGAAGCCCCGGGTGGCGGCTCAGGCTGCCGGCAGGCTTGCGGTCCTGGCGGGGGCGGCCGGTTCCCCGGCCGGGGCCTGCTCATCAGCCGGCTCCTGGGCGTCGGCGGCGGCGATGGCCGCGGCCCATTCCTCCTCGGGGGTGCAGACCATTTGCATGTCGTCCAGGCCGGCGGGCCGGTCGACGAACTCGCCCTGGGCCGCGTCCATGGCGCTGCGCACCTCGCGCCCCACCGTCCCCAGCTCGTCCTGGGGGTCCACGGCCTGCTTGAGGCGCTGGCCGGCCTTCTTGACCTGGCCCATGACCTGCGCGGCGTCCTTCATGAAGCCCGGCAGCTTGCGCGGGCCCACCACCACCAGGGCCAGGCCGGCCACCAAGAGCAGCTCTCCGGGTCCGATGCCGAACATGTTGCGCCCCCTAGGTGTCTGTCGGAAAAAGCCGTCCATGGCCCGCCCGGGAGCCTGTCAGAGGATTACTCCGACAGGCTCCTAGTGCTCGTGACAGCAGCACATGGCCTGCTGATCCGCGTCGTGGAAATGGCGGCCGGCGATGCGCCACCACTCGGGGTTCAGGGGCCCGTTGGCCTCGGCCCCGGTCTGGGCCTGGGCCTGCACGGCCAGGCCGTCGTCCAGGGCCGGCAGGCCGGCCGCCGCGGCCAGGCCCACCCACAGCCGGGCGCAGCCGCAGGGCGGCGCGGACTCGCCATGCAATCGGCGCACGATGAGGGCCGCCGCCGGCCCGCGGGCCTGGGCCAGGCACAGGGCCGCCACCAGGCCGTCCACCAGGGTCAGGCCCAGGTCCCAGGCCGGCACGGCCTCGCCGTCGGCCGGGGCGTCCCAGGTCAAATGCCAGGGCCGGCCGTCGCCGTCCAGGCGCAACTCCATCAGGCCCAGGACGAACAGGTCGGTGTCCATGAGCGGGAGCGCGCCGAAGACCGGGGTGCCGGTGTGGTCAAAGGCCGGGCCCCGGCGCAGCTCCTGTTCCCGCTCGGTGAACTCGGCCATGGCCGGCTCGTGGGGGTGGGGGAAATAGCGCACCACCAACTGGGCGCTGGCCCCCAGGAACGGGGCCTGCTCGGCCTGGACCAGCTCCAGTTGATACGCGCCGGGGCGGGCGGCGCACCACAGCAACCAGGCCGGCCGGCCCTGGCCGTCGGCCAGTTGGTGGATGGAGACCAGGCCGGTCAGCGCCCTGGCCTGGTCGCTGGCAAACACGACGCGCAACGCCGCGGCCAGGGCCGCCTCGGCCGCGGCCGCGGCGTCGCCATGCAGGTGGATGGTCGGGCTCATTTCCTGAGCCGGTAGCCGGGCCAGCCGTCCATGAAGCTGTCCTGGATGTTCAAGAGCACCATGATCATGATCAAAAAGGCCGCGGCGTTTTCCGAGGGATGCGAAACACCCTCGCACACGCCCAGCAGGGCCGGGCCGAACTCGTAGTAGAGCCAGGCAAAGCCCAGGCCCAGGCCCACGGCCAGCACCGAACCCAGCAGGCCGGCGGCCAGGGTGCCCAGGCGGGCCAACAGCGCGCCGAAGTGCTGGTTGAGCACCATGGCCGGCACCACGAGGAAGGCGCCCATGGTCACGGTGTGGCTGTAGCGCCAGCCGAAGTTGCTCTCGTTCTGGCCGCCGATGTAGGCCTCGTCCCACAGGTAGTCCATGACGGCCAATTGCACCTTGAACAGGATGATGCCCAGCACCAGGCTGCCCGCGGCCAGGAAGATCAAGCGCCAGGGCTGCCTGCTCACCAGGTTCCAGGGCCGGCCGCGCCAGAGGTGCATGGTCAGGAAGATCATGATCACCGAGTCGAAGACGATGCCCAGGCTGAATTCGCTGCTGTTGGTCTGGGCCAGGTCCTTCCACCAGGGCGGCACGGCCGTGTAGACCTGGGCCGGGTAGAACATGGAGCCGATGTGGGGATGGAAGAGCAGGAAGAAGGCCGGCAGGCTGAGCACGGCCACGAAGAGCCAGTTGGCCAGGCCCAGGCGGGGCTGGCTCAGGCCGGGCCAGAGATCGCGGCCCAGGCCCAGGGCCACCACCACCGAGAACCAGAAGAACGGCACCGAAAGGGCGATGTAGGCCCAGGACGCGGTCTCGCGGGCGGTGAGCACGTCGGTGCCCAGCTTGCCGTGGGCCGTGAGGCTGTGCCAGTTGAAGTAGGTGATGCCGTACTGGCCGATGAGGTAGAAGAACAGGCCCAGGATGAAGACGGCGTAGACGCCCAGCATCACGGCCGTGAGCGCGCCTCCCTTGACCAGGGGGTTGGCCTGGCCCAGGAAGCCTCTGGAGAAGGGCCAGAAGTCGAAGATTTCGGTCTGCCACACCGTGATCAGCAGCAGCCAGATGACCAGCGAAAAGCCTAATAACGGCGTGTAGAGCTGGCAGACACCCTTGGTGCTGAAGAAGAGCCACCAGCAGCCCCAGGTGGCCAGCAAGATTATGACCAGGTTGACCAGCCCCGAGGCCAGGGGGCTCCAACGCGGTTCCAGGGCGCGCGAGGCAAGCCAGCCCTGGGGAGATTGGGCGGTATGCATGGCAGGGTCCCCTTATCCCAAAATGCGCCTCCGCCGCCGGGGCGGAGGACATAATTTGCGCCCTCCCGCCCCGGCGGCCGGGACGGGAGGGTTGCGCCGGCGGGGCGGCTAGAACACCACCGAGTCCCCGTTGCCGATGTAGACGTTGGTGGACTTGGCCTTGGCCAGCGTGCCCACCTTCTTGTAAGACTTGTTCTTGTCGGTGCCGCTGACGATGGGCAGCCCGGCGGCCTTGGCCTTCTCGGCCCAGATCCAGCCGGTGCAGTGGTTGCAGGCCACCTTGGTCATGTTGTAGTGCTTCACGCCGGCGATGATGTCGTCGAACTTGGGGTCCCAGTTCTCGAACACCGAGATGTGCAGGCCGCCGTAGCAGCCGTAGTTCTTTTCGCCGCCGGCGAAGTTGCGCCGGGCGTAGTTGATGAGCGTCAGGACGCCGGGGTGGCAGCAGCCGGTGACGGTGACGAAGCCCTTGTCCTTGACGTTGAAGTACAGGACGTTCTCGCCGCGCACCTGCAGGGTGGCCGGGGCGTCGAAGTAGACGATGGCCATGCCCGTCTGGGGCTGATAGATCTTGTCCACCTCGGTGACGATCATCTCGCCGGTGTGGGGCACGCTGTTCTTGACCTGGGGCTTCTTGAAATCCGCGCCTTTGAGCAGTTGGAAGCTCTTTTCCATGGAGCCGCTTGGCATGTAGATCTTGATGTCGGGCTGGTGCTTCAGCGTGCTCTCGATGCCCCAGTAGTGGTCGATATGGTCGTGGGAGACGATGAGGGTGGTGATTTCCTTGTTCTTGAGCATCTTGTCGATGCCGTCCTTGGCGAAGACGTAGTCCATCCAGTCGTTGGACCAGCCGGTGTCCAGCAGGTATTTGGTCTTCTTGCCGTCCAGGGCCTCCACCTCCACCAGGGCCGCATAGCCGCCCAGGTTTTCCTGGTCGTAGACCACGTCGTACTGGTTGGTGTTGATGCCGCCGGCGGCCTTGATGTCCTTGCCCAGGGTGGCGTTGTCGAACCAACTGGTCTCGGAGATGCACTGGACGGTGACGCCCTTGACCATGCCGATTTCCTGCTGCTTGCGCGCGGCCAGGGCCTTGCTCCCGAACGGGATCACGCTGGCAACGGCCGCGCCGGCCGACGAGGCGGCCACGCCCTTCAGAAAGTCCCTACGCTTCATGTCTTACCCTCCGATGCGAGTGCGTTTGGGTGCGCGTCACAAGCGACGCCCGCCAAGCTTTCGGCCGCTTAGCCCCAGCCCGTCTGGTTCCGGGCGGGCGGCCGGTTGTGGGAAAGTCTGTGGCCGTAAATACATGGGTTACATCTTAATAGTATACATTTTTTAGGTGATTACCCAGGGCCAGCTTACGTAAACTGCGAATGGCTGTCAACTGGGATAATGCGGCCTCCCGCGGTTATTCCCGATTTGCGCCCGTTGCTGCTGGCCAAACCCGCCCGTCGCTCTCCGCAGCCGCTGGCCTGCGCCAAAAATCGGGCTTGTCCCGAAGTTGGTGGCAGAGGGGCCAGCATGCCCTTGCCGGCTGGTAAAGGCTTCCCTTTCGGCGCCTGGCGGCGGCCTTGACCAGCCGGCCGCGGGCATGCTCTTTGCCGGTTGCCCCCTGTCCGGAAGAAAAAGGTCCACTGATCGGCCCGATAGTGGATTGCCTAAGCACCACCGCCCGGTTGCGCCACAGGGCCCTGAACCTTTTTCTTCCGGGCAGGGGGGCGAACCCAATCCCGGCAGCCCGGCCTTGGGTAGTCAGGGCCGAGCGAAGCGAGCCCGGAGGGCTGGGCCTTGACTGCCCAA
>JAZDHW010000131.1:0-20874 GCA_043805555.1 Pseudomonadota bacterium | reverse complement strand
GTCATCGGCCGAGCGAGAGGGCTATCTCCTCCCCTGGCTCCATGACTACAACCATCGCCGGCCACACGCCGCCCTGAACCATAAACCACCAATCTCCAGGCTGGCTATCTGTGCACAACCTCTTTGACAACGACAGCTAGGAGCCTGTCGGGAAAAGCCGGCCATGGCTTTTCCCGACGTCAAGTTGCCGAAAGTGAATTTAGACAACTTGCTAAAATTGCTTAGGTCTTACGGCCTGCGCAATTTGGCGGGCCGTCCATGGCCCGCCTAGGAGCCTGCCGGAGCCATTGCTCCGACTGCTCCTAGGAGTCGTCACTAGGCTCTTCCTGGTGCTCGGCCGGGGCGAAGATGCGCCGGCCCTCGAAGACCGCGCAGAGCCGGGCCGCGCGCATCAGGGCGGCGTCGGTCACGTCCAGCATGGCCACGCCGAGCCCGGCCCCGGCCGCGGCGGCCAGATAGGCCGGCCCGGCGAACCCGGCCCGCGTGGCCGCGGTGGCGGTGGTCAGGTTGCTGATGGCGATCAGGCTGGCCGGCGCGGGGTCGAAGACAAAGGGCAGGGCGCGCAGGCAGGCCAGCACGGCCGCGGCCTGGGCCTCGCCGCCGGGCAGGGCCAGGGGCAGCACCATGGGGTCCAGGATCAGGCGCTCGCCCGCAATGCCGCGCCGGGCGGCCTCGTCCACGATCAGGGCGGCCAGGGCCAGGCGGCCGTCAGCGTCGGCCGGCACGCTGGCGGTCATGGTGGCGGCCACCACGGCCAGGCCGTGGGCCGCGGCGATGTCCAGCACCGGACCCAGGCGGCCCGCCTCGGCCGTGGCCATGTTCAGCACCGGCGGCCGGGTGCAGAAGCTTAAGGCCTGATCCAGGTCGGCGGCCGTGGGCGCGTCCAGCATAAGGACCCGGTCGCAGGCCGCCTCGGCGGTGGTCACCCAAAAGCGCCAGACCTCGGCCCGCTCCTGCGCCGGCACATAGCCGGGGTTGAGGTCGATCCAGTCCGCCCCGGCCGCGGCCAGGCGGCGGCAGAGCGCGGCCACGCCCACGGCGTCGCGGTTGGCCATGAGCCGGCGCACCGAGGGCCGCGCGGCGCTGAGGTTGTCGGCGGCGATCAGCATGATTTGCAGTGTAGCGGCCGGCCGGGGGGCTGGCAAGCATGGGGGAGCGGCTTGCCAAAGCCGAGGGGCTGGGGTAATTCTAGGTAACGGCCGGTTTTTCAGGTTCGACCAATGGAGTGCAACCATGGACCAGCTCGTCAGCGCCAGGCGCGGGGAGATCATGCGGGTGGCCAGCCAGCACGGTGCCCGGCGGGTGCGGGTCTTTGGTTCGCGCCTGCGCGGCGAAGCCGGGCCGGAGAGCGACCTGGACCTGCTGGTGGATCTGGACGAGCGCCGCACTCTCCTGGACCTGGTGGCCATCAAGCAGGATCTGGAGGACATCCTGCCCTGCAAGGTGGACGTGGTCACCGAGGCCGCCCTGGGTCCGCACCTGCGCGCGACCATCCTGGCCGAGGCCCGGCCCCTATGAGGCAGGACCGCCTCTATCTGCAACACATCCTGGACGCCATCGCCAAGATCGAGTCCTACAGCGCAGTGGGTCGGGAACAGTTCATCGCCCAGTCCCTGTGGCACGACGCGGCCATCCGGCAGTTGGAGATCTTCGGCGAGGCCAGCAAGAAGCTGTCCACGCTCTTGAAAGAAGCCCACCCCCAGATACCCTGGCGGCGGGTGGCCGGGTTGCGCGATGTCCTCATTCATGAATATTTCGGGGTGGACCTGGCCATGGTCTGGGCGGTGATCCAGCGCGACCTGCCCGCCCTGAAGCAGACCGTGACCGCCATGCTGGCCAGCCAGGGCGGCGAGCAATGAGCGCCTTGCTGGCTGACCTGCGCCGGGAGTTGGAAGCGGCCGAGGCGGCGCGGCTGTCGCCCCTGGCCTGCCCCAGCCAGGCGGCAATGCGGCGGCTGCCCGACCCGGCCGCGGACGATGGCCACCGCCTGGACTTCGCCCTGGACGCCGACCGGGTGCTGCACTCGCTGGCCTACACCCGCTACATCGACAAGACCCAGGTCTTCTCGCTCATCGACAACGACCACATCACCCACCGGGTGCTGCACGTGCAGTTGGTGAGCAAGATCGGCCGCACCGTGGGCCGGCTCTTGGGGCTCAACGAGGACCTGATCGAGGCCATGGCCCTGGCCCACGACATCGGCCACCCGCCCTTTGGCCACGACGGCGAGACTTTTTTGGGCGATAAATGCCGGGAGCACGGCCTGGGCCCCTTCCTGCACAGCCTGCAAGGCGTGCGCTTTTTGGAAAAGGTCGAGCGGGCAGGGCAGGGGCTCAATCTCTCCCTGCAGGTGCTGGACGGCGTGCTCTGCCACGACGGCGAGGTGCACAGCGTGCGCCTGACCCCGCAACGCGCCAAGACCTTCGCCGACCTGGACGCGGACGTGGCGGCCAAGGCGGCCAACCCCAAGGCGGTGTTGCTGCCCATGACCCTGGAGGGCTGCGTGGTTCGCATCTGCGACACCGTGGCCTACATCGGCCGTGACGTGGAGGACGCCATCCAGGTGGGGCTGATCACCCGGGCCGACCTGCCCGCCGCGGTGGCGGCGGTGCTGGGCCAGAGCAACGGCACCATGGTCTATCGCCTGGTGGAGGACCTGGTCACCGCCAGCGGGGGCCAGGATTGGGTGGGCTTCTCGCCAAAGTTCGCCGAGGCCCTGGGCCTGCTCAAGCGTTTCAACTACGAGCGCATCTACCTGCACCCGCGCATCAAGACCGAGCACGGCAAGATCCGGGAGATGTTCCACCGCCTGTTCGAGGGCTTTTTGGCCGACCTGGCCGCCGAACGGGCCGCTAGCCCCATTTTCCGCGACTTCTTGGCGGAGATGCATCCCGCGTACCGCCAAACCACCCCGCCGGCCGGGGTGGTGCGCGACTTCATGGCCGGCATGACCGACGAATACTTTTTGCGCCGCTTCCGCGAGGCGGTGCTACCCCACCGGCTGCCCTATCGCCTGGACAGCCTCGCAGACTGAGCGCTCGTTCAGCATAACCTGCGGCTTTAGTTGCCATTTCCTGGGGCTACCCGGCCGCGGGGCCATGGCTGACGCCAGAACCTCAATGACCGCGCTCTTGAACCATGTTTCACAAAGCCATTGATTCTGCATAGTTGGCCTATTTGGGCCTTGACAATGCAAAACCCGGTTCGCTACAAAAAAGTTACCCGTAAACGAACATTTCTTGGCCGGCCCCTAAGCAAGGCCCTAACGCGCACTGATCAAGGATATTTTATTACGCGTCCTTAAGGCTCATCCGCGCGCCCATCAGGCAGCATGGCACAGCCGGGCGTCGGTCATGGCCAGGAGTGAGGTATGGCGGTCAATCCAGGCCCGGGGCCCCGCAGGCAGGTCCAAGCCAAAGAGCCGGCGCTCTTGGAGCTGGAGGACATCCATTTGCGCTTCGGCGGCCTCAACGCCCTGAGCGGCGTCAGCTTCGAGGTCAAGAAGGGCGACATCCAGGCCATCATCGGTCCCAACGGCGCAGGCAAGACCTGCATCCTCAACTGCATCTGCCGGTTCTACCAGCCTTACCGGGGCACTATCACCTTTGAGGGCCAGGACATCTCCCGGGTCCCCACCCACAAGGTGGCCGAGCTGGGCATCGCCCGCAGCTTCCAGAACATCGAGCTGTTCCGGGGCATGACGGTGCTGGACAACATCAAGCTGGGCCACCACGTGCACATGCACAACGGCTTCATCTCCGGCGGCTTCTACCTGGGCCGGGCCAAGCACGAGGAGATGCGGGTGCGCAAGGAGATCGAGGAGCGCATCATCGACCTGCTGGAGATCGAGGCCATCCGCAAGAAAGTGGTGGGCACGCTCCCCTATGGCCTGCAAAAGCGGGTGGAGCTGGCCCGTGCCCTGGCCATGAAGCCCAAGATCCTCCTCCTGGACGAGCCCATGGCGGGCATGAACCTGGAGGAGACCGAGGACATGGCCCGCTTCATCCTGGACGTGAACGACGAGTGGGGCGTGACCATCGTGCTGATCGAGCACGACATGGGCGTGGTCATGGACATCAGCAACAGCGTGGTGGTGTTGGATTTCGGCACCAAGATCGCCCAGGGCTCGCCCCAGGAGGTGAGCCGCAACCCCCACGTGATCGAGGCCTACTTGGGGTCCGAGGCCGCGGCCCATTCCAAGCTCGGACTGTAAACCCCGCCGCGGCCCAGGGGAGACCGCAGCCCAATCCCTGCGACCCGCCGCGCCGCGCGCCCGGCGGCCAACACCAGGAGAGAGCCCAACGTGCCCCTGACCTATATCAAGGCCCAAGAGCCCGGCGTGGACATCGCCGCCTGGACCCTGCCGAGCCTCTTGCGGCAGAACGCCGAGAAGTACGGCGACGGCAAGGTGGCGCTGCGCGAGAAGGAGTACGGCATCTGGCAGGACTTCACCTGGCGCCAGTACTACGAACACGTGCGCGACATCGCCCTGGGCCTGGCCGCGCTGGGTTTCCGCGATGACGACGCCCTGGCCATCATCGGCGACAACCGGCCCGAATGGGTCTTTGCCGAGCTGGCCGCGCAATCGCTGAAGGGCCAGCCCCTGGGCATCTACCAGGACTCCATCCTCACCGAGGTGGCCTACGTCATCGACCACTCCGGCGCCCGCTTCGTGGTGGCCGAGGACCAGGAGCAGGCCGACAAGGTCCTGGACATGAAGGAAAAGCTGCCCAACCTGGCCAAGATCATCTACACCGACGCCAAGGGCATGCGTCACTATGACGACCCGCTGTTGATCTACCTGCCCGAGCTGGAGGCGCTGGGCCGCCAGTTCGGCCAGGACCACCCCGGCTATTTCGAGCAGTCCGTGGCCCGGCTCACGCCCGAGGACGTGGCGCTCATCGCCTACACCTCCGGCACCACCGGCTTCCCCAAGGGTTCGCTGCTCACCCACCGCAACATGCTGAAAATGGCCTTGAACCTGAGCGCGGTTGACCCCAAGCTGGCCGACGACGAGTTCGTCAGCTTCCTGCCCCTGCCCTGGATCGGCGAGCAGATGATGAGCGTGGCCACCGCCCTGGCGGTGGGCTTCACGGTGAATTTCCCCGAGGAGCCCGAGACGGCCATGGCCGACCTCTACCAGATCGGGCCCAACGTGGTCTTCAGCCCGCCCCGGGTCTGGGAGCAGCTCTCGCGCTCGGTGATGGTCAAGCACATGGACGCCTCCTGGTTCAAGCGCTTCATCTACCGCCTGTGCATGCCCATCGGCTATCAGATGGCCGATTTCCATTTTGAGAAAAAGAACCCGCCGCTGACCTGGAAGCTCATGTACGCCCTGAGCTACGTGCTGCTCTTCCGGGCGCTCAAGGACCGCCTGGGGTTTGCCAACATCCGCAGCGCCAGCACCGGCGGCGCGGCCCTGGGGCCGGACGTGTTCCGCTTTTTCCATGCCTGCGGCGTGAACCTCAAGCAGATCTACGGCCAGACCGAGATCAGCGGCATCAGTTGCATCCACCGCGCGGACAACGTGGACTTCACCAGCGTGGGCCAGCCCATCCCCGAGACCGAGGTGCAGATCTTCGACCCCGACCCCGAGGGCGTGGGCGAGATCGTCAGCCGCTCGCCGGCCCTGTTCATGGGCTACCTCAAGAACGACGAGGCCACCCGCGAGACCATCGTGGAGGGCTGGCTGCACAGCGGCGACGCCGGCTACCTGAGCGAGGGCGGCCAACTGGTCTGCATCGACCGCATCAAGGACCTGATGAAGCTGACCTCCGGGGCGCGGTTCTCGCCCATGTTCATCGAGAACAAGCTGAAGTTCTGCCCCTACATCGTGGAATGCATCGTGCTGGGCCACGAGCGCGAATTTGTCACCAGCATGATCTGCATCGATTACAAGAACACCGGCAAGTGGGCCGAGGAGCACCGCATCGGCTACACCACCTACACCGACCTGGCCGGCAAGTCCGAGGTCTACGACCTCATCGAGCGCGAGGTGGTGCGGGTGAACCGGTCGCTGCCCGAAAAGGCGCGGTTGCAGAAGTTCCTGCTGCTGTACAAGGAGTTCGACCCTGACGACGAGGAGCTGACCCGCACCCGCAAGCTGCGGCGCAAGTTCATCGCCCAGCGCTACAGCCAGGAGATCGAGGCCCTCTACGGCACCGGCGACACGGTGCACGTGGAGAGCGAGATCCGCTACCAGGACGGCAAGACCACCACCATCGTCAGCGACCTGCACATCCGCTCGATGAAGCCCCTGGACCAGTACGCCCTGGAGGAGGAGCGCAAGTGGTGGCAGTTCTGGAAGCCGGTGCATTAAGAGCCCGGCGGCGGGCCCGAGAAGACGGCGCATGACGACTGGCGGCAAACCCCAGCCGAGGGACCCATGGAGCAGTTCGTTCAATTAATCGTGACCGGCGTGGTCATCGGCAGCGTCTACGCCCTGGTGGCCATGGGCTTCGCGCTCATCTACAAATCCACCAGCATCCTCAACTTCGCCCAGGGCGAGTTCGTGCTGGTGGGGGCCTATGTCTGCCTGTGGTTCTACTCCGGCCTGGGCCTGCCCATCGTGGTGGCCTTCCTGGCCACCATGTGCTTCAGCGTGCTCATGGGCATCGTCTTGGAGCGGCTGATCCTGCGGCCCATGATCGGCGAGCCCATCATCGCGGTGATCATGATCACCATCGCCCTGGCCACGGTGCTTAAGAACATCGTCACCATCATCTGGGGCACCCAGATCATGGTCTTCGACCCGCCCATCTTCAGCCAGAAGGCCATCCACTTCGGCTTCGTGCGGGTCAGCGAGGTCTACCTGTGGACCATCGGCTTCGCCTTCCTGTTCCTGGGCGTGTTCGCGGCGTTTTTCAAGTTCACCCGGGTGGGCATCAGCATGCGGGCGGTGGCCAACAACCAGATGGTGGCCCAGTCCATGGGCATCAGCGTTAAAAAGGTCTTCGCCATCTCCTGGTCCATCGGGGCCCTGGTCTCGGCCGTGGGCGGCATCCTGGTGGGCAACATCAACGGCATCAACAGCGCCCTGGCGGGCTTTGGCCTCAAGGTCTTCCCGGCCGTGATCCTGGGCGGCCTGGAGTCCATCGGCGGGGCCATCATCGGCGGGCTCACCATCGGGGTGCTGGAGAACATCATGGGCAGCTACCTGGACGTCTACCTGGGCGGCGGCGTCAAGGAGATCGCGCCCTTCATCGTTCTCATCATCATCCTGATGGTCAAGCCCTACGGCTTGTTCGGCATCAAGGAAATCGAGCGGGTCTGAGCCCCACGCACACGCCCGGCGCCCTTGGCGGGGGAGACGCAACAGATGCCCTGCGGATTGTTCTTCAGCAGCTACGAAAAAGACGACGCCATCTTCCAGACCTTCTGGCTCAAAAGCTGGATGGTGGTGCTGTTCCTGGTCCTGCTCACCTTCCCGCTCTATTCCGACCAGGCCAACGAACTGCTGGGCCTGAACCTCACCAACATGATGAACCTGATCTTCATCTACATCGTGGGGGCCCACGGCCTGAACCTGCTCACCGGCTACACCGGCCAGATATCCCTGGGCCACGGCGCCTTCATGGGCGTGGGGGCCTACACCGCCGGCATCCTGGCCAACCTGGGCTGGCCCTTCTACCTGGCCCTGCCCGTGGCCGGGCTCATGGCCGCGGCGGTGGGCATGCTCTTCGGCCTGCCCTCCCTGCGCCTGCGCGGGCTCTACCTGGCCATCGCCACCATGGCGGCCCAGTTCATCCTAGATTACGCCATGCGCAACTGGGAGAGCCTCACCGGCGGCAGCGCGGGCCTGATGGTGCCCAGCGCGGGCTTCGGCGAGTGGTTCAGCTTTGACTCCGAGAAGAGTTTCTACTACCTGGCCCTGGCCTTCGCGGTCATGGCCACCATCTACCTGAAAAACCTCAGCCGCACCCGCACCGGCCGGGCTTTCGTGGCCGTGCGCGACCGCTACCTGGCCGCCGAGGTGATCGGCGTCAACCTGTTCAAGTACCGCATCCTGAGCTTCGGCATCAGCTCGTTCATGGTGGGCATCGCCGGCGGGCTCTGGGCCTACTACATCACCATCATCAGCGACGAGCACTTCACCATGTGGCTGAGCGTGCAGTACCTGGCCATGGTGATCGTGGGCGGCCTGGGCCAGGTGCTGGGAGGCATTTTCGGGGCCGTCTTTTTCGTGGTCCTGCCGGAGGTGCTGCGCATCCCGGCCGAGGCGCTCACCGACATCTACCCCAACATCTTCGGCATTTTCGCCTCGCTGCGCGAGATGATCTTCGGGCTCATCGTGATCCTGTTCCTGGTCTTCGAGCCCGACGGGATGGCTGCGCGCTGGCACACCATGCGCGCATACTGGAAACTGTGGCCTTTTTCCTACTAAACGGGCCACGGGGGCCATGGGGGCCTTCCAGCGATGACCACCGCCGCGCCCGTACGCGGCGAGGGAGGGGTAATGGGGATGGGTTCGGGCCGGCAAGCGGCTGCGGCCTCCCCTGGCAGGTCACTTTGAAGGAAGGGAGCGGAGCATGAGGAAGTTTGCGTTGCTTTTGGCGTTGGCGGCCGCGGCCTGCATGCTGCTGGCGCCGGCGGTCTTTGCCGGTGAGATCAAGGTCGGAGGCATCTTCGATATCACCGGACCCACCTCCGACGTTGGCAAGGACTACGGCGAGGGCGCCGTGGCCGCCGAGAAATTCCTGAACGGCAAGGGCGGCGCCGACGGCGACATGATAAAGCTCATCCCCAACGACTACGCCTACAAGATTCCCGAGGCGGTCAACCTGTACAAGAAGTACCTGTCGGTGGACAAGGTCTTCGTGATCCAGGGTTGGGGCACCGGCGACACCAACGCTCTGCGGCCCCTGGTCAACAAGGACAAGGTGCTCTTCTGCAGCGCCTCTTACGACGGCAACCTGACCAACCCCAAGGAGAACCCCTACAACTTCTTCATCGGCACCGACTACTCCACCTCCATCCGCGCCGCCATCAAGTACGCCAAGGACAGCGGGGCCAAGAAGTTCGTCTTCATCTACCCCGACCATCCCTATGGCAAGAACCCCATCCCGGCCGGCAAGGAATACGCCAAGGCGGTGGGCCTGGAGATCGGCCCGGACGAGATCGTGGACCTGAAGGCCATCGACGCCACCAGCCAGTTGCTGCACATGAAGCAGTTTGACCCTGATTTCGCCTGGATCGGCGGCACCACCGCCAGCGCCGCGGTCATCATCAAGGACGCGGCCAAGCTGGGCCTGCGCACCAAGTTCGTCATCAACTGCTGGGGCTTTGACGAGAACCTGGCCAAGCTGGCCGGCGAGGCGGCCGTGGGCCGCGCCTACGGCATGGTGCCGGTGGCCCCCTTTGGCACCGACGTGCCCGGCATGAAGGCCGTGCTGGAGTCCGCCGGCGGCAAGCAGCTCACCCTGCACTACGTCAAGTCCTGGGTGTCCATGCTGGTCAGGACCGAGGGCCTGAAGCGGGCCAAGAAGGCCGGCAAGCTGGACGGCCCCGGCCTGAAGGCGGCGCTGGAGACTATCAAGGACTTTGACACCGGCGGCCTGACCGCGCCCATCACCTACACCGCCACCGACCACCGGCCCAACACCACCCTGACCATCTACACCGTGGGCCAGGGTGGCAAGATGGAGAAGGTCAAGGTCGTGACCATGCCGCGCGAAGCCCAGGACATCGGCAAGTAGGACCCGCACGCATCCCGGGCGCGGGGGCGTCATCGCTCCCGCGCCCGCATCCGGAGAAGCCCATGCCGCCCTTGTTGTCGGTGAACAACATCGAGGTGATCTACGACGACGTGATCCTGGTGCTCAAGGGCCTGTCCCTGCAGGTGGATGAGGGCCAGATCGTGGCCCTGTTGGGGGCCAACGGCGCCGGCAAGTCCACCACCTTGAAGGCCATCAGCGGGCTGTTGAAGACTGAGGAGGGCGAGGTCACTGACGGCGCCATCGTCTTTGACGGCGTGAAGATCAACGGCATGGAGGCGGAGAGGATCGTGCGCCTGGGCGTGTTCCAGGTGATGGAGGGACGCCGGGTCTTCGAGGACCTGACCGTGCGCGAAAACCTCATCGCCGCCGCCCACACCCAGCGCTGCAACCGGACCGAGCTGGAGCGGCGCATCGAGAAGGTTTACCACTACTTCCCCCGCCTCAAGGAGCGCGAGCCCGGCCTGGCCGGCTATCTCTCCGGCGGCGAGCAGCAGATGCTGGTCATCGGCCGCGGCATGATGGCCCGGCCCAAGCTGATGATGCTCGACGAGCCCAGCCTGGGGCTCAGCCCGCTGCTGGTGGGCGAGATCTTCGAGATCATCGTCAAGCTGAACCAGGAGTTGAACACCACCATCCTGTTGGTGGAGCAGAACGCCCGCATGGCCCTGAATATCGCCCACCATGGCTACATCATGGAAAACGGCAAGATCGTGTTGGACGACACCACGGAGAAGCTCAAGAACAACGAGGACGTCAAGCGCTTCTACCTGGGCATGACCGACATGGGCACCAAGCGCTCCTACCGCGACGTTAAGCACTACAAGCGCCGCAAGCGGTGGTTGACTTAACCTCCCCAGCGGCCGTCCCTGGCCGCCGGGGTGCTCGGCCGCCGCGAGTGAATCGCGCCGGCCTCCGGGCCGCGGCCAAGGCCGCGTAGCTAACGCGGGCCCACGGCGACCTGAGAACAAGGCGGGGAGGATGGCGGCCCGTCCCGTGCGCCCTCTTGGTTGGCGCGGGGCATGCGCCCGTCGCACGGGAACCAGCCCATCCACCCTTTCCCGCGCCTTTATGATTTATTGCGGCATCACCCCGCCGGGCTGCCGGCGGCCGATTGGGAGAGGGCCATGCCTGACATCGATCGCACCAGCGGTTATCTGCGCACCGACCTGGAGACCCTGGATCCCGAGGCGCGCCAGGCCTACCTGGATCGCCGGGTGGCCGAGATCGTGGCCCACGCCTATGCCAACGCCCCGGCCTTCAAGGCCAAGATGGAATCGGTGGGGGCGGAGCCCGGCGACGTGGCCAGCGTGGCCGCCCTGGCCAAGCTCCCCATCACCGAAAAGGCCGAACTGGTCAAGCTCCAGCGCGAGAATCTCCCCTTTGGCGGCCTGGTGGGCGAGAAGATCGAGAATTTATCCCGCATCTATGTCTCGCCGGGGCCCATCTACGAGCCGGGCGAGAAGGTTTACAGCGACGACCGCTGGGCCCAGGCCTTCTACGCCGGCGGCTTCCGCCGGGGCGACATCGCCCAGGTCACTTTCAACTTCAACCTGGTGCCATTCGCCTTCTGGCTGGACGCGGCGCTCAACATGGTGGGCTGCGTGTCGGTGCCGGCCGGCGTGGGCAACACCGAAATGCAGATTCAGATTTTGAGAGAGCTGCGGGTGGCCGGCTACCTGGGCACCCCCAGCTTCCTGGCCACCATCGCCGACCGGGCCGAGGAGCTGGGTCTGGACCTGCAAAAAGACCTCAACCTGCAAGTGGCCTTCGTGGCGGCCGAGATGCTGCCCGAGAGCCTGCGGGCCTCGTTGCAACAACGCCTGGGCATGCTCATCCGCCAGTCCTACGGCACCGCCGACGTGGGCTGCCTGGCCTACGAGTGTTATCACATGGGTGGCATGCACTTTGCCCAGGACTGCGTGGTGGAGGTGGTGGACCCCCAGACCGGCCAGCCCATGGGCGAGGGCGAGCCGGGCGAGGTGGTGGCCACGGTCTTTGACCACGCCTACCCCCTGATCCGCTTTGGCACCGGCGATCTGTCGGCCTTCAGCACCGAGGCTTGCGCCTGCGGCCGCACCAGCCCCAAGCTCACCCGCATCATGGGCCGGGTGGACCAGGTGACCAAGGTCAAGGGCATGTTTGTGCATCCCGGCGGGGTGAGCCAGGTGGCCCAGAAGTTCCCCCAGGTCATGGCCTATCAGTTGGTGGTCACCCGGGCCGGCCACAAGGACGTGATGACCCTGGTCTGCGAGCTGAAGGAGCCGGCGGCCGACACCAGCGAGCTGAAGGGCAGCATGGAGACGGCCATGAAGGAGGTGCTCCGGGTCAGCGGCGAGGTGGAGTTCGTGGCGGGCGGCAGCCTGCCGGACGGGTGCAAGGTCATCGAGGACCGCCGCATCTGGGACTAGATCGGCCGGTTTGCATCGACGCCCCCGTGCCGGCCGGCGCGGGGGCGCGCTATTTTAAGGGACGCCGTCATGAGCCTGCCCCCCCTGCGCCTGGGCTGCATCAGCTTTGTCAACGTGCTGCCGGTGCATTTGCACCTGCGCCCAAAACCGGAGCTGTTCAGCCTGCACCCGGACGTGCCCAGCGCCCTCAACCGCCGCCTGGCCGCGGGCGGGTTGGACCTGGCCGAGGTCTCCTCGGTGGAGTACGTCCGCCGCGCGGATGACTATGTGATCCTGGCCGACCTGGGGCTCTCCACCCGGGGGCCGGTGGGCAGCGTGCTGCTCCTATCCCACCAGCCCCGTGCGGCCTGGGCCGGCGGGGAGATCGAGGCGCCCTTCGAGTCCGAGACCTCGGTGGCGTTATTGCGGGTGTTCCTGGCGCGCCTGTGGGGACTGGATTGCCGGGTGGTGCCAGAGGGGCGGGCAGGGCAGGCCCGGGAGCCAATGGCCTGGTTGCGCATCGGCGACCGGGCCATCGCCGCCGCCCGCTCCGGGGACTACGCCCACGTGCTCGACCTGGGCCAGGTCTGGCATGACTGGACCAGCCTGCCCCTGGTCTATGCCCTGTGGGTGGCGCGGCGGGAAGTGGCAGAGCAACGGCCCGCGGACCTGGCCCGGCTGCACGCGGCGCGCCTGGCGGCGCGGGACCGGGGCGTGGCCGACCGGGACGGCTGCGCGGCCGAGGCCGTGCGCCGCCTGGGCGGGGACGCGGGCTACTACCGGGTCTACTTCGCCCGGCTCAGGTACGGGCTGGGGCCGGAAGAACTGGCCGGGCTGCGGCGGTTCTATGAAGAGTTGGCGGCGGTGGGGGAGTTGGCGCGCGCACCGGAGTTGGCGGTGTGGGAGGGGAAGGCTGAGTCATTGTTGTGCGAATAGCTGTCATTGCGAACCTAGCGAAGCAATCTTCCGCTGTCGATTTATCCTGGAATGACAATGGAAGATTGCCGCGTCACAACCCTGCCGGGTTGCTCCTCGCAATGACAGCCAGTGGCTAGATTGGCTGGCGTGGGCAGGAGAGAGATCAGCTCTGCGCGCCAGCTTTAACAAGCGCAGAGGTGCCCCCCCCCTTGCTCCTGGGCTGCGGGGGTGAGGGTAGGTGAAGGGGGCTTGCCCCCCGTATAAACGGAGACCCGCCGGGGAGGGAGGGGCCCCGGCGGGTCTCGCTTCTGGGAGTGGTGGAACGCTGATGGGCTGCCCCGCGTTCCCTCGGGCCGGGTCCAGGGAGAGAACAAGCTCGGCGCGCGGGGCCCGTGGGCGACGCACCCCGCGCGCGGCTTGGTCCAGGGTGATAGGTCCAGCGGGTAGCAGCCCTTGGCCAGCACCTTGGCCGCGATGCGCTTGGTCAGGGCGATGCGGTTGATGGGCTGGTACTTCAGCAGCTTGCGCAGGCCGACCAACTGGGTGCGCAGGGTGTCGCCGTCCTCGACGTAGGCCAGCACGGTCTTGGCCCAGGCGTCGATCTGGGGGATCATCTCGTCCACGTAGGCCTCGACCATGTCGATGTAGACCTGGGCCTTGTCGGCGCCCAGGCTGGCCACGGCCTTCTGGGCCCGCAGCAGGCCGGACTCCATGGCGAAGGTCTGCAGGATCATGTCGGCCAGCTTGAGCAGGACCTCCTGCTCGTTGGCCAGTTTCTGCATGAGCTTCTGCACCGCGATGCCGGCGGCGAAGATCACGGCCTTCTTGCACATCTCGACCATGTGCGCCTGCAGGGCCAGGGGCTCCTCGGGCAGCTCCACCGCCAGCGGGGAGTAGTCCATGATCTCGCCCAAAAGCTTCTGGCCGGCGACCATCAGGGGCAGCTTGCCGGTCATGGCCCGCTTCATGATCTCGCCGGGGATGAGCAGGCGGTTGACCTCGTTGGTGCCCTCGAAGATGCGGTTGATGCGGGCGTCACGGTAGTAGCGCTCGGCCGGGTACTCGGCGCAGTAGCCGTAGCCGCCATGCACCTGCACCGTCTCGTCCACCACGAAGTCCAGAACCTCGGAGCCCATGACCTTGTCGATGGAGCACTCGATGGCGTACTCGCGGATGGCCGCGCTGGCCTTTTCGGCGTAGTTGGCCGCGGTCTGGTCCTCGCCGTGCAGGGCGGCGTCGATCAGGCCCACCGTGCGGTAGATGGTGGACTCGCCGAAGTAGACCTGGGTGGCCATGCGGGCCAGCTTCTCCTGGATGGCCCCGAACTCGCTGATGGACTTGCCGAATTGCATGCGGCTGATGGCAAAGCTGGTGGCGGTCTTCACCGCGCCCTTGGCCCCGCCGATGGCCGCCGCGCCCAGCTTGTAACGGCCGATGTTCAGCACGTTGAGCGCGATGATGTGGCCCTTGCCGCGCTCGTAGAGCAGGTTCTCCACCGGCACCTGGGCGTCTTCCAGGATCACGGTGGTGGTGCTGCTGCCCTTGATGCCCATCTTTTTCTCTTCAGCGCCGGTGGAGACGCCGGGGAAGGCCCGCTCGACGATGAAGGCCGAGAAGTCCACACCGTCGATCTTGGCGAAGACGATGAAGGTCTCGGCCCAGCCGCCGTTGGTGATGAACATCTTCTCGCCGTTGATGATCCAGTATTTCCCGTCCTCGCTCAGCACGGCCTTGGTGCGGCAGCCGCCCACGGCGTCGGAGCCCGCGCCGGCCTCGGTCAGGGCGTAGGCGGCGATCTTCTGCCCGCTGGCCAGGTCGGGCAGGTATTTCTCTTTCTGGGCCTGGTTGCCGAAATACACGATGGGCAGGGTGCCAATGCCGGTGTGGGCGCCCACGGCCACCGCAAAGGAGCCGGCGTTGCCCATGGCGTCGGTGACCACGCAGGTGCTCATCTTGTCCAGGCCCAGGCCGCCGAACTCCTCGGGCACGTCGGTGCCCAACAGGCCCAGCTCGCCGGTGGCGGCCATGAGGCCCTTCACGTACTCGTGATCCTTCTCCTCGATCTTCTCGAGGTTGGGATGGACCTCTTTTTCCACGAAGTCCATGGTGGTCTGATACATCATGCGATGTTCGTCACTCATGTCCTCGGGCGTAAAGCAGGTGTCCACGCTGCCAGGCTGGAGCAGGAAGGCGCCGCCTTTGAGGATGCTGTTGTCGGCCATTTCTATCTCCTTCAACTAAAGCATCAAGAAAATATGTAACAAGCCGCTTTTAGTAGTCTTCGCGCTCGAAGACACCGGCGGCGCCCATGCCGAAACCAATGCACATGGAGACCAGGCCATGGCGCGAGCCGCGGCGGTTCATCTCATAGGCCAACTGGGTGGTCAGCTTGGCCCCGGTGCAGCCCAGGGGGTGGCCCAGGGCGATGGCCCCGCCGTTGACGTTGACGATGTCCTGGTTCAGGCCCAGCTCGCGCATGCAGTACAGGGCCTGGGAGGCGAAGGCCTCGTTCAGCTCGATCAGGTCCAGCTGGTCGGTGGTGATGCCGGCCAGCCGCAGGGCCTTGGGGATGGCCTTGACCGGGCCGATGCCCATGTAGCGCGGGTCCACGCCGGCCACCGCAAAGGAGCGGTAGGTGAGAAGCGGCTTCAGGCCCAGGGACTGCGCCTTTTCCTTGCTCATGATCATCACCGCGGCCGCGCCGTCGCTCATCTGGCTGGAGTTGCCGGCGGTGACCGTGCCGGTCTTGGTGAAGGCCGGACGCAGTTTGGCCAGGGCCTCGATGGTGGTGGCGCGGGGGCCCTCGTCGGTGTCGAAGACCTCGTCGTACAGCTCGAAATAGCCCTTTTTCTTCTTGTTGGGCCGCTGCTTGGTCACGTTGAGCGCCACGATCTCGTCCTTGAACCTACCCTCGGCGATGGCCTTCAGGGCCAGGTCATTGGAGCGCACGCCCAGGGCGTCCATGTCCGCGCGGCTGATGTTGAAGTCGTTGGCCACGTTCTCGGCCGTCATGCCCATGCCCTCATAGGCCCAGGGGGTGTTGGCGCCCAGCTCGGGATCGACCATCATCATGTTGCCGCCCATGGGGATCAGGCTCATGGACTCGATGCCGCCGGCCACCATGACCTCGGTCATGCCGCACATCACCCGCTCGCAGGCCATGGCGATGGCGTTGAGGCCCGAGGAGCAGAAGCGGTTCAGGGTCACGCCGGGCACGTCGTCCGGCAGGCCGGCCTTTTGCACGATCACCCGGCCGATGTTGAGCCCCTGCTCGGCCTCGGGGAAGGTGCAGCCCACGACCACGTCCTCGATTTCAATGGGATCCAGGCCGGGTGTGCGCCGGATCACCTCCTTGAGCACCGTGGTGCCCATGTACTCGGGCCGGGTCTGGCGCAGGGCGCCCCGGGGGGCGCGGCCCACGGCCGTACGGCAGGCCGCGACGATGACGGCTTCTTTCATCGGAACCCTCCTAATCCGCTCGCGATATAAAGTTGAACAGGAGAGGGGTAACCTTAACGGCGCCCGCACGACGTTTTACCATCCTTAAACCCCTCTCCTGTTCGTTTTCCATTGCCGCCGGCTGCCCAGGCCCTAGTTGCGCAGGGGCTTGCCGGTCTTGAGCATGTGGGCCATGCGCGCCTGGGTCTCCTTGGTGCCGCACAGGCTCAGGAAGGCCTCGCGCTCCAGGTCCAGGAGGTGCTGCTCACTCACCTCGGTGTCGGGCAGCACGTCGCCGCCGGTGAGCACGTGGGCCACCTTGCCGGCCACGGTGATGTCGTGGGGGGTGACGAAGCCGGCCTTGGCCATGTTGTAGAGCGCGTACTTGAACACGCCCATGACGTCGCGGCCCATCACCCGGATCTTGGTGAGCGGCCGCGGGGCGTCGTAGCCGGCCTGGACCATGGCCAGCACGTTGTCCTTGGCCATCTTGATGCGGTAGTCGGCGTTGTAGCAGACCTTGTCGCTGGGCCGCAGGATGCCCATCTTGATGGCTTCCTTGGCGCTGGTGGCCACCTTGGCCATGGCGATGGTCTCGAAGCAACGGGCCACGAAGGGCATCAGGTTGATCTGCTTGGGATACAGCCCGCCCTTGGGCACCTCGAAGACCCGCTCGGCGGTGTTGCGGATCAGGAGCTCCTTGGTGCCGCCGCCGGCCGGGATGACGCCCACCCCGACCTCCACCAGGCCCATGTAGGTCTCGGCCGCGGCCACCACCCGGTCGGAGGCCAGGCAGATCTCGCAGCCGCCGCCCAGGGCCATCTGGTGCGGAGCGGCCACCACCGGCTTGTCCAGGTACTTCAGGTGCATGAAGGCGTCCTGGAACTTCTTGATCATCCAGTCAAGCTCGTCCCATTCTTCCTCTTGGGCGGTGAAGAGCACCAGCATCAGGTTGGCGCCCACGCTGAAATTCTGGCCGTGGTTGGCCACCACCAGGCCCTCGAAGTCCTTGCGCACGATTTCCGCGGACTTGTCGACCATGGTGATGACGTCCTGGCCCAGGGAGTTCATCTTGGTGTGGAACTCCAGGCAGGCCACGCCGTCGCCCAGGTCGATGAGGCTGGCGCCGGTGTTGCCGGCCACCAGCTTGTTCTGGGCCTTGAGGGAAGGCAGCAGGATGATGTTGGGGCTGATCTCCACCGGCTTGTAGGACTTGGTCGGCAGGTCGTAGTAGTAGCGGACGCCGCCTTCTTCTTTATAGAAGGAGGTGTTGCCGGCGGCCAGCATCTCCTCGACCCAGGCGGGCAGGGTGTAGCCGGCCTCCTTCATCTTGGCCGCGCTCTTGGCCAGGCCCAGGGCGTCCCAGCCCTCGAACGGGCCCATCTCCCAGTTGAAGCCCCAGCGCAGGGCGTTGTCGATGTTGACGATGTCGTCGCTGATCTCGGGGATGCGGTTGGCGGCGTAGAGGTTGCCTTCGCTGACGTGGCGGAAGGTGAACTGGCCGGCCTTGTCCTTGGCGTAGTAGAGGCTCTTGAACTTGGCGGCCGTGTCGGGCTGCTGTTTGGCCATCTCCAGGGAGGCGAACTTGACCTTCTGGGGCTCGCGGTACTCGAAGGTCTTGCGGTCCAGGACCAGGGTGACCTTCTTGCCGCTCTCGTCCTTGGTGCGCTTGTAGAAGCCGCCCTTGGTCTTGTTGCCCAGCATGCCCTTGGCGACCATCTGCTTGAACCAGGCCGGCTGGGCGAATATGTCGCGGCGCTCGTCGTTGAGCGCGCCCTCGTAGACGTTGTCGGCCACGTGGTCGGAGGTGTCCAGGCCCACCAGGTCGCCCAGCTTGAAGGTGGCCATCTTGGGGTGGCCCAGCACGGTGCCGGTCAGGGCGTCGACCTCCTCGAAGGTCAGGTCCATCTCGTCAACCAGGTGGTTGAGCAGGCTCATGCCGAAGACGCCGATGCGGTTGGCGATGAAATTCGGGGTGTCCTTGGCGAAGACCACGCCCTTGCCAAGCCGGCGCTCGGCGAACTCGGCCATGAAGCTGATCAGCGCCGGATCGGTCTTGGGGCCGGGGATGATCTCGAAAAGTTTCATGTAGCGGGGCGGGTTGAAGAAGTGGGTGCCGAAGAAGTGCGCCTGGAACTCGTCGCTCAGGTGGGCGCTCATGGCTGCCACCGAGATGCCGCTGGTGTTGGTGGTGACGATGGAGCCGGGTTTGCGCACGGCCTCGATGCGCGAGAGCAGGTCTTTCTTGATGTTGAGCAGTTCGACCACCACCTCGATGATCAGGTCGCAGTCGGCCAGCAGCTTGATGTCGTCTTCCAGGTTGCCGGTGCTTATCAGGGCCGCGTCATCGGGGATGTAGAAGGAGGCGGGCCGGGACTTGAGCGCGCCTTCCAAGCCCTTCTGGCTGAAGTAGTTGCGAAAGACCGGGGACTCGGGCTTGACGCCCTTCTTCTCCAGCTCGGGGGGCATCTTGGGCGGAACGATGTCCAAGAGCACGGTGGGCAGGCCCACGTTGGCCATGTGCGCGGCGATGGTGGCGCCCATCACTCCAGCGCCGATCACGCCCACTTTCTTGATCTGGGGGGACATTTGCAACCTCCTTGGGGTGGGGCGTCAAGCTTCCCTGAGCCTGCGACCATGACTGAAACTTCATTCAGAAAAAATTTGGCCGCACTACGCTACAAGGCGCCCTGGCGACGTTCATGAATGAACTTTCATTCAGTAGTGGAAAACTATCACGTCCCCTTCGGGGGTGTCAAATATTTTTTGGGCGTGGGCTCTAAAAAAAATATTGCCGACCCTCCAGACGGGCAGGTCGACCGGGCCCGGCGCCTGGCTTGGGCCCATTGAGGTCTGTTGAATTGTGATCAAATGACATAGTCAGTGGTAATCGCGGCTGTTATCATGTGGTGACAATTTGCCGGGCCGGACCGTTTTCAGGGGCACAGTTGGGGCTTAAACCCCTAACTGTCTTGAAATTCGAACGTCTTCGTGTTATGGAGCTAGCAACGGGTGCCTGATAAACCTTTTGGCAAACCCTGCTGTCTGGGCGAATGATGTTCGAGCCCCGCCGCACCAAATCATTGCGAAAATGGCGTTTTGTGTTCGGGTTCTTTATCGCGGCCTCGCTGGTGGCCGCGGGCCTGGGCCTGGGCTGGATGGTCTACCTGACCCGCCTGCCCGATAACCCCAACCCGACCCAAGCCCCGGTGGCGACCCCGGCCCCGCCGGCCGCCCTGGCTGCGGCCTCCGCTGCTCCGACCACGGCTGCGGCGGCCAAACCCGCGCCAGCGCAGGTGGCCACGGCCAGTCAGCAACCGGCGCCGTCCACCACCCTGGCCCCGCCCGAGCCCAGCACCAGCAGCACCACCCTCAGCGTCACCACCTCCACCAGCACCACCACCTTGACCACCGCGCCCCCACGGGCCCAGGTGGCGGCCCCGCCCCAGGCCCAGCCAGCCGCGGCCGCCGCGGACCAGCCGCATGGAAATAGCCTGATTTTCTGCTATCAGGGCAAGGCCCCGGACACCAGGCTATTCCTGGTGGACAAGTCCCGTCAGCGGGTGATGGTGCTGCGCTATCTTGGCGAGATGACGCTGGATTACGAGTTTCCCTGCTCCACCGGCGCCCAGCCGGGCAACAAGCAGGCCGCTGGCGACGAGCGCACCCCCGAAGGTATCTATTTCACCACCCACCGCTTCGAGGACCGCAAGATCACCATCTTCGGCGACCGGGCCATCCACCTCAACTACCCCAACCCCTTTGACCAGGTGGACCAGCGCCAGGGCAACGGCATCTTCATTCACGGCACCAACCAGCGCCTGCGCCCCCGGGCCAGCAACGGCTGCGTCGTCCTGCAGAACGAGGACTTGACCATCCTGGCCTCCACCATCCAGGAGCAGCTCACCCCGGTGGTGGTCACCGACCACCTGCGCCTGCCCGACCTGGACCAGCGCAACCAGGCCTGCCAGATGCTGGCCGGCATCTCGGTGGCCGATCTGGACAAGGCCGAGGCCGCCCTGGGCCACCGCCTGGCCATCCAGCCCGCGCCGGGCCGGGTGCCCCAGCCCAAGGAGATGCAGGAGCTGGAGGAGATGGGCCTGCGCCTGGCCGGGCTCAACGGCAAGAGCGCCCAGGTCAAGGCCGAGACCCAGGGCATGGCCCTGTACGGCATCGGCGAAAAATGGGTGGTGGTGGTCAGCCAGCGCATCAGCGGGCCCACGGCCGAGCCGATGCAGGTGACCCGGCGTTTCTATCTGCGCGGCAAGGATCCCCGTCACGCCGAGCTGCTGCTGGGCCAGTGGGTGGTGGAGAACACCCCCCAGGCCCGCCTGCTGGCCTCCTGGGCCCCGCCGCCCCCGCCGCCGGCCGCCCCGGCCGCCCCGGCCGCGCCCAAGCCGGTGGAGGTGGCCACG
>JAZDHW010000130.1:0-11754 GCA_043805555.1 Pseudomonadota bacterium | reverse complement strand
AGGTGGATCTGGCGGGGTTTCGTACTAGGAGTCCCGCCGGGGGACTCTTGGGATCAGCCAGTGGGGGGGCGGCAAAGAGAGCGGAAACCGGTCCGGCATGGGCTATGATAGTGGATAACGAGTCGGGGCGTAGCGCAGCCTGGTAGCGCACCTGCCTTGGGCGCAGGGGGTCGGCGGTTCAAATCCGCCCGCCCCGACCAAACCTAACCCTTCGATCCATTACCACGTCACGCAGGTGATCGCCGGGCAGGATGCCCGGCCCGGCGAGGCCCCCTGGTTGAGCCGAGGCGACGGACGGGCTTGGCCCGGCCGGAGCCATGGGCCGCCGAGGCAGGACGCCGAGGCGGCAGGAGCAATGCCGGTCGGCGGTTCAAATCCGCCCGCTCCCGACCAAACCTCAAGCCGATTTTCCCCCTCACCCCTCCCTCTCCCCCAGGGGGGCGAGGGGGCAACAGCCAGAAGGCGAAGAGATTGCCGCGTCGCCTTACGGCTCCTCGCAATGACAAGAGAGAGAAGGCAGCGGCGGCGTGGCGTGCCGTCGGTTTTTTGGCGCGATTGCTTCGTCGCTAAAGCTCCTCGCAATGACTCATCACCGCGACTGAAATCTCTACTGCTCATGCTTATCTTGGCCTCGCGTTCCCGGCCCAACGAGGGGCCGCCCCCCGCGCCATAGCCCGGCCGCTCTTAAGGGAGCCGGCAGAGTCCCAGTGCCGCGCGCGGCGGGTGGGTCGAGGCCTGCCAGAGGGAATAGACTGGAAGGAAAGATTCCGCCGCATCGCCAGGGGCCATCACCCGCGCCGCCTCAAACCTGCCGGGCCGAAGCGCCCGCGGCCGCCCGGCCGGCGCGACCCGCACCGGCGCGAGGCTAATGCGGCCGGCGGGGGCGCGCGGGGGCACGGTGCAGCCCGCTCCAGGCGGGTGCGCATCACCAGGCCGACCGACGGCCGGCAGGGCGGGCCGCATCACCGACATCTCAACAACGAGCCTTGCTCCACCGGCGTTTCTTGTCGCTGACGCGACCCGGACAGCGAGCTGTCCGGGCCACCCGGAAAGGCAAAAAGAAGCGAAGAGATTGCCGCGTCGCCCTGCGGGTTCCTCGCAATGACAGGGGAGGAAGGAGGCTCCACTTTATCCCCCCTCACCCCGCCTCTCCCCCCGAAGAGGGGGCGGGGTAAGAAAAAGATGCCGGCAGGGCGGGCCGCCGAACCGACACCCCCGCGGCGAGCCCTGTTCCATTGCCGGAACCCCAGCGCGCCCCCCGCCAGGTGGGACGGCCGGCTGAGAATCCCGCGCCGGACACGGTAAATTACCGAAAAGAACGGGCTTAAAAGATTTTAATGGTTTTAATTCCTGTGTTGGCATAATTATACTTAAGCAATATTGCCTATCGGGCACAAACCCGCGGCCGCATCGGGGGGCGAAGGGCCCAGCGGGACATGCGAATCACCAACCTGGAGGCTGCAATGATGAAAAAGTGGTTTGCTGTCGCACTCGCGGCTTGGGTTCTCGCCTTTGGCGCCGGGCTGGCCTTGGCCCAGGACCAGTCGGAGGAGGCCAAGGCCACGGTGGACAAGGCCCTGGCCATGGTCAAGGAAAAGGGACTGGACCCGACCCTGGCCGCCATCGGCGACAAGAACGGGCCGTTCGTCAAGGGTGACCTCTACATCTTCGTGGGCGACATAGACAAGGTGGCGAACGTGGTCCATCCCATCAATCCGAACCTGGTGGGGAAGGATTTCAGGGCCGTCAAGGACGTGAACGGCAAGCTGTTCTACCTGGATTTCGTCAACGCGGCCAAGAAGGGCAGCGGCTGGGTGGAATATGCCTGGCCCAAGCCCGGCGAGAAGGCCCCCAGCACCAAGCGCTCCTACATCGCGCGGGTGCCGGACACCACCCTGTTCTTCGCCTGCGGCTTCTACAAGTAGCCGCCGCCGGCAACCCCACGGGCGATCCGGCAGTCACGGCCGCCGGGTCGCCCGGCCTGTTTTCGCGCCCCGCGCCCCGCGCCCCCAGGTCCGGCCCCGCCCTAGTCCAGCTTCTTCAGCCCCTCCACGGCCCGGTTGAGGGTCTCCTCCTTCTTGCAGAAGCAGAAGCGCACCTGGTTCAGGCCCAGGGCCGGGTCACGGTAGAAGCTGGAGCCCGGCACCGTGGCGACGCCGGTCACCTCGATGAGCCTAACGGCCAGGGCCATGTCGTCGGCGCAATCGAAGCGCCGGCGCAGGTGCTCCACCTCGGTCATGATGTAGTAGGCGCCCTTGGGCAGGTAGGGGTGGAAGCCCGCCTGGTCCAGGGCGTTATAGAGCAGCCGGCGCGCGCCGTCGTAGCGGCCGGCCAGGCCGGCGTAATAGTCCTCGGGCAGGGCCAGGGCCGCGGCGGCGGCCTCCTGCAGGGGCGCGGCCGCGCCCACGGTCAGGAAGTCGTGCACCTTGCGCACGGCCAGGGTCACCGGCTCCGGCGCGATGACCCAACCCACCCGCCAGCCGGTGGCCGAGTAGGTCTTGGACAGGCTGTTGATGGTGATGCCGCGCCCCTCCAGGCCCGGCAGCGAGGCCGGCGAGATGTGGGCCGCGCCGTCGTAGAGGATGTGCTCGTAGATCTCGTCGCTGATGCAGTAGCAATCCCAGCGCTGGCACAGATCCACGATGAGATCCAGCTCCGCGCGGCTGAAAACCCGGCCGGTGGGGTTGTTGGGCGTGTTGAGGATGATGGCCTTGGTGCGCTCGTTGAAGGCGGCCCGCAGCTCGTCGGGGTCGTAGGTCCAGTCCGGCGGGCGCAGGGTGACGTAGCGCGGGGTGGCCCCGGAGAGCAGGGTGTCCGGGCCGAAGTTCTCGTAAAAGGGCTCGAAGATCACCACCTCGTCGCCGGGGTTGATGATGGCCTTGAGGGTGGCGATCATGGCCTCGGTGGCCCCGCAGGTCACGGTGATATTCTTATCCGCGTCGCAGGCCAGGCGGTTGTATGCCCGGGCCCGGGCGGCGATGTTGGCCCGCAGCCCGGCCGCGCCCCAGGTGACTGCGTACTGGTTCACGCCGTCACGGATGGCCTTGATGGCCGCCTCCTTCACCGGCTCGGGCGTGTCCCAGTCCGGGAAGCCCTGGGCCAGGTTGATGCCGCCGTACTGGTTGCAGATGCGGCTCATCATGCGGATGACCGACTCGCCAAAGCGCTCGGTGAGATGGTTCAGGGGCTTCAAGCCGGGCCTCCGTCGGGGGTGCTGCCGGGCGACATATCAGTGTGGCCTGTTAACATACCGTTCTGGCAGCGTAAAAACAACCCCGCCTTGTAAGACATTTCACAGGTTGTTATGCGGGCGCGTTGGCATTAGACTGGCTATTAACCTGCCTGTAACCGGTTTTCCACATTTTAGTTTCATCGAGGGCCATGTCCAGAGGGGACAGCATGGCACAATCAACCGTTGAGCCCCAGGCCGCCCAGGAGCGGCTGCTGGACCGTCCCCTGGGAGACGAGCGCCGCAACGTCAGCTTCGATCCGGCCGCTTTTGGCATGGCCGCCGTCTCGTTGGAGCTTTTGCAGCCCGGAGAAGAGAGCCCGGCCGACTTCTTTCTGCCGCTGTTCAATCTCGAAAAGAAAATGGTGGAGATGTCGCCGGCCTGCCTGCGCGGCGAAATCTTCAAGAGCGCCTGGCGCGACCGCCTGTTGCAGGCCAACCAGGCCACGGTCTATGTGCCCCTGGACCAGGCCCCGGACGTCACCGGGTTTTTTGCCCGCATGGCCAGCGCGGTGCTGGGAGACCCCAACAGCTCCCTGCGCGAAAAGCGCCAGGTGGTGCGCGAGGTGGCCTGCCTCAACCTGCAGACCATCTTCACCGCCGACATCTCGTCCCAGGCCCTCAAGCATTCCCTGCGCCAGACCCAGGACCTGGTGGCGGTGCTGGGCGGCGATCCCCAGTTGCTCAAGAACATGGGCGACCTGCTGCGCTCGGATTCGGACCTGTTCAACCACTGCGTAAACGTCTGCATGATCTCCATGGCCTTCGGCCGCTTCATCAAGCTGCCCGAGCAGAGCCTGCAAACCCTGGGCATGGCCGGCATGCTCCACGACATGGGCTATGGCCAGCTCAACGTGAAGGTGCTCAAGAAGCACGGCGACCTGACCGAGGACGAGTGGCACATCGTGCGCCAGCACCCGCGCAAGGGCTACCAGGCCCTGATGCAGATCTCCACGGTGAGCTACGACGTGCTTTCGGCGGTGCTGGGCCACCACGAGAACTGGGACGGCTCCGGCTATCCCACCGGCGCCAACGAGGGGCGCATCACCCAGATGGCCCGGGTGCTCCGGGTGGTGGACGCCTTCGACGCCATGACCAGCGAGCGCCCCTACCGCCCGGCCCTCAAGGCCTTCGAGGCGGCCCAGCAGATCCTGGAGGGGGCCGGCGCCAAGTATGAGCCGCGCCTGGCCGCCGCCTTCCTGCGCTTTTTGGCCGAGCACTTCGTCTCCGGCGACTGAGCGCCGGGAAGACCCCGCCGCCCCGATAACGTCATATATCCGCCCGGTTGCCGGGTTGATCCACCCGCTCCTTGTGCATGGCGTCATTGCGCGGAGCCCCTCTCACCCTTGTCATTGCAAAGAGCGTTAGCGACGCGGCAATCTCTTCTGCCTTTTCCGGGTGGCCCGAACAGTTCGCTGTCCGGGTCGCGTGAGCGACAAGAAAACTGCGCCCATCGCCCTGCCGGCCGTCAGACCGTCTGGTGGTGCGGCCCCGCCTGGCGCGGGCTGTTTCCTGGCCCCCGCGCGCCCGCGCCGTCAGCAACCGGCCCCGTGGATGGCCGGCCGGCCCGGCAGCAGGGCGCGCTCGCCCTGCCCACCGGTTGCGCCGTCTGCAACGCCCTTGGCTTTGGCTGCGCGCCTCGCACCTACCGGCCGCCTCGCAGTATCGTCGAGCTGACGGCTAAGGCGCGGGGGGCGGCCCCCCGGTGGGCAGGATAGCGGGGAGGAAAGGCGGGGAGAGGAAAGCAGGAAACCGGCAATGAGCCGTTAATTTTTACTTCCAGTCAATTTTTACTAATTACAGGTCATTGCGAGGAGTCCGCAGGGCGACGAAGCAATCTCTTGATTTATCGGCGGTTACACCCTCGCCCCCTTGGGGGAGAGGGAGGGGTGAGGGGGTTTAAACGACCGCCCCGCCCCCGGCCGAAACCGGGAGCGGGGCGACGTGGTTCTGATCCGTTGGGCGCGGTCTTAGAGCTTCCTGGCGTCGAAGACGCGCTTGGCCTTGCCCTCGCTGCGCTCGATGCTCTTGGGCGGCACGCAGCGCACCTTGACGCCGATGCCGATGATGCCGCGGATGCGGCTCTCGATCTTGCCCTCCACCTCGCGCAGCTTCTCCTCGCCCATGTCATAGACCTCGGGCTTGGCCTCCACGTCCACGCTCAGCGCGTCCAGGTAGCCCTTCTTGCGGATGATGAGCACGTACTGCGGCTCGACCTCGGGCATCTCCAGCAGGATGGACTCGATCTGGCTGGGGAAGACGTTGACGCCGCTGATGATGAGCATGTCGTCGCTGCGGCCGTAGACCTTCTTCATCTTGATCAGGCTGCGGCCGCAGGCGCACTGCTCGCGCTTGAGCTGGGTGATGTCGCGGGTGCGGTAGCGCAAGAGCGGCATGGCCCGGCGCTGGATGGCGGTGAAGACCAGCTCGCCCTTCTCGCCCAGGGGCAGGACCTCCTCGGTCACCGGGTCGATGATCTCCGGCACGATGTGGTCCTCGTTGACGTGCAGCCAGCCGTCCTGGGCGTCGCAGTCAAAGGCCACGCCGGGTCCCATCATCTCGGTGAGGCCGTAGGCCTCCCGGGCGCTGATGCCCATGCGCTCCTCGATCTCCTTGCGCATCTCGATGGTCCAGGGCTCGGCCCCGAACACGCCCACCCGGATGGGCAGCTCGCGCAGGTCCACGCCCAGGTCGCGGGCCTTCTCGGCGATGGTCAGGGCGTAGGAGGGGGTGGAGCCAAAGGACGTGGTGCCGAAGTCGCGCATCAGGGTGATCTGGCGCTCGGTCATGCCGCTGCTGGCCGGGATGATGGTGCAGCCGACCTTCTCGGCCGCGCCGTGGAAGCCCAGGCCGCCGGTAAACAGGCCCATGCCGTAGGCGTTCTGGAAGATGTCGTCCTTGGTGATGCCGGCGCTGGTCAGGGTGCGGGCCATGCACTCGGCCCACTGGTCGCGGTCGGCGGCGGTGTAGGGGCCGGTGATGGGCTTGCCGGTGGTGCCGCTGCTGGCGTGGACGCGCACCACTTCCTTCATGGGCACCGCGCACAGGCCGAAGGGATAGTTGTCGCGCAGGTCGGTCTTGACCGTGAAAGGCAGCCGGCCCAGGTCCGCCAGGGCCTTGACGTCGCCGGGTTTGAGGCCGATCTCGTCGAATTTCTTCTTGTAGAACGGCACCCGCTCATAGACCCAGGCCACCGTCTCCTGCAGCTTGCCCAACTGAAAGGCCTGCATCTCATCGGCGGACATTGCCTCAAACTTTTCGTCCCACATGGCCATGACGTACGCCTCCCTAGGAGTCAGTTACAAGTGCCCCGGACCGCGCGCTACCCCCGAAACCCTTCGGCCGGGCCCGGCCGATGTCTCCGTTCAGGCAAGACCTTTGAAATGCATTTGTCCCACTTTCTAGCACATTTGCAAATGGTTATGCAAGCTAGTTTATAGCTAAAATGTAACTTCACAGCCGGGTTTCTGCGGGGAGGCTGCCGGCCTAAGCGCTTGTGATGTCGTGACATTGCTTGTAAGGCCCCGCCGGCGGGGTTACAATGCCGGCCAGGAGGCTCACTTGACCGCAAGCGCCATGCCCATCTGCGCCCGCTGCCACGGCCTGGGCCGGGGCTGCTGCGTCGCGCCCGCCGGCCCGGAGCACATGTTCGGGCTCACCCGGGGCGAGATCGCGGCCATGGCCGCGGCCAGCGGCCGGGAGCCCGCCGATTTCTGCGTGGCCGACCGGGTGGGGCCCCAATTCCTGGAGTTCCTGGCGGCCATCAACCCGGTTTTCGTGCAGACCATGCCCGGCGGTCGGCGGCTGCGCCTCAGGCTCGCCGACTCCGGGGCCTGCTGCTTCCTGGGCGTCGAGGGTTGCCGTCTACCGGTGGACGCCAGGCCTTTATACTGCCGCCTCTATCCCTTTGCCCTGAACCCCCACGGCCGCCTGATGGTGCTGATGAGCGGGTCCTGCCTGGCCCAGGAGGGCGCGCGCTCCTGGCGCGAGGTGCTGAAAAGGCTGGACATGGACGAGGCGGCGCTGCGGGGGCTCTGGGCGCGGCTGGAGGAGTTGGCGGCGGAGCACGAAGAAGGACATTGAAAATGCAATTGACATGAAAGTAAAGGGGGGAAACATGGCCTTCACGAAAGCATTGTATTATCCATACATTGACGTCCAAAATGAAAACTGGTTAAAATCAGCGGTCCTGTATTGGGATCAAATTCAGACCATTGTTCCTGAATCACTCGAAAAACCCTATTCAAATCCGACATCTCTTGAGTTGTTTGATTCTGGGTTTCTTGTGCCACTAAGGGTAAATTCCGGCATGAATGAAATCGATTCGCTAGGCTATACAGCCGAAGAGTATTTGCACACGATTGAAAGTAAACAAGTAATTTTTTCAGGAGCTATTTCGGATCACTCGACAATTTACTTGGAAAAGCTGCCAGATCGTATGCGTGAAGTGCTAATGTTCCCAGATAAACTACCATATTCAGTATTACACAGGATGAATGGTCAGGCATATGGAGAAACAATAACGGTTGAGGAAGGTTTTGCTAACTACTACATGAGTCTTCTTGCTAGAGAACTCTCTATAAGTCACGGTCTATGCCCGCTATCTGATGATGATGCCTGCCATAATCTGACATCTGTTGTCGGGAGGGGTGCAAATATCCCGATCGACGTTCCCTTCGGCTGGCACAGGAGGGGTAGGAACCGCGCGCGAGATCTGAAGACCATTTCCCAAGGGTTGATTTCGAATTTGCTGGTAAATAATGTGGGCATACATCCAGAGACAACTATAGATGAATTGTTAAAATTTAAGGAAAAGCATATAAATGAACTTGGCAAGTTTCGATCTGCTATAGGTGATTTGGCTTCGGCTTGCGAAAACGCAGAGCACCCCGAAGCATTACGCCAACAAGCAAATGATTCACTCGTTAATAGCGTAAAACCAGCGTTAAATGATCTTGAAGAGGCCCTTAAAGACTCTGGAATTAATTATTTATTATTGCCATCATTGGCAATTTGGTTTACCTCTCCTATTACTTCGGGCGTACTTGAAAAATTCATAGATATGCCCTCTCAATGGGCCGTGTTAGCTACACCGTTTGCCCAACTAATTGTTAGCTTTATACTATATGATAGAAGCAGGAAAAAGGAATTAAGAGAGAATCCATTCTCTTACTTGTTGAAGTACAAAAAATTTGCGGCAATGACCCATGTCAGGCGCACACAAGGAAGGTAATCCCACCGAATGTTGGCAACAGAGCACGCGGCCGGCCCGCCGCCGCTTGCGCCGCCCCCGGCCGGGGCATAGACTTGGCCCGCTGCGCTAACCCTGGCGGATGTTGTTTGACGTGAACCCCTGGCCGGCCATCAAGCGCGAACTCAAGCCCTGCGGCCTGATCCTGGCCGCGGCCCTGGCGCTGGGCTGGCTGTTCAACCTGGTCATGCCCCAGGGCGTGGGCTGGGTGCCGCCGGAGGTGGCCAACCCGCTCTGGCGGCGGCTGCCCGCGGCCGAGGTCCAGACCCTGGTCCGGGCCGGCGCGCTGCTCCTGGACGCCCGCGAGGCCGGCGACTATGCCAAGGCCCGGGTGCGCGGGGCGCTCAAATTGCCGGCTGACGAGATCGCCAAGCTCTATCCCCTGATGCAGCCGCTCATCGCCAAGGCCCCGGCCGTGGTGGTCTACGGCCAGAGCACCAGCCGCTTCCCGGCCGCCACCGTGGCCCAGCACCTGCGCAGCCAGGGCTTCATCCGGGTCTACGTGGTGGAGGGCTGCCTGGACACCCTGGAGAAGGCCGGGTTCGCCATCCAGCGCCCGCGGCGGGGGGGCGGGGCGTGAACGCGCTGGCCGAGCTGATCTCCCTGGCCGCCCGCCTGTTCACGGCCGGCGTCTTCCTCTACGCCGCCTACGACAAGGTCTGGGAGCCGGCCAACTTCGCCGCCTCGATGGCCACCTACGACCTCATCCCGCTGTGGTCCATCAACGCGGTGAGCGTGGGGTTGGCCTGGCTGGAATTGATCACCGGCGCGCTGCTCTTGCTGGGGGTGCTGACCCGGGCTGCGGCGCTGTGGGCCTCGCTGCTCCTGGTCTTTTTCACCGGCCTGATGGTCTACGCTGGCGTCACCGGCGCGGGCTTCGACTGCGGGTGCTTCCCCGGCGGCGGCGAGGCCGCGGCCCACGAGGCCGGCTTCTCCGGGGCCCTGCGCGACCTGGAGTTCCTGGCCGCGGCCCTGTGGACGGCCTGGCGGCCGGGGCGCTGGCTCCGCCTGGGCGGCGAGCGCTTCTAGGTGTGTGTCGGAGAAAGCCATCCATGGCTTTCTCCTCTTGGAACTTGCCAAAAGTGAATTTTGGCAAGTTCTCGGAATGGCGCCAAAAATTAATTTGGCGCCATTCCGGACGGGCCGTCCATGGCCCGCTCGGAAGCCTGTCGGAGGATTACTCCGACAGGCTCCTAGGATTATTCACCACCCCCGAGAGACATGCAGGCGGTTTTTGGCGCGATTGCTTCGTCGCCCGGTGGGCTCCTCGCAATGACCCCGTTCCCAATTTTTCCCTCTAATTCCCCTGCCTTTTCTCTCCGTGCTCATGCCTCCCGTGGGGCCGCCCCCCGCGCCATAGCCCGGCCGCTCTTAAGGGAGCCGGCATGGCCTGACTGCCGCGCGTGGTGGGTGGGTCGAGGTTCGGGCAGGGGAATTGACTGGAAAGTGGAAAGAACCTCGCATCGCCAGAAGCCATGACCTGCGCCGCCTCGAACCTGACCCGCCAAAGCGCGCGCGGCCACCCGGCCGGCGAGTCCCGCCCACGCGTGAGGCTAATGCGGCCGGGCGCGGGCGCGCGGGGGCAAGGAAACAGCCCGCTCCAGGCGGGACCGCACCGCCAAGCCGACTGACGGCCGGCAGGGCCCCCCTCACCCTGCCTCTCCCCCCGGCGGGGGGAGAGGGGCCGGAAAAAGGCGGGCGGGGTGGTCGAGGCCTGGCGCGATTGCTTCGTCGCCCTGCGGTCTCCTCGCAATGACCATGTTTCAAATTTTCTTGTCGCTGCGCGACCCGGACAGCGAGCTGTCCGGGCCACCCGGAAGGGGCAAGAACCCCCTCACCCCTCCCTACCCCCCCAAGGGGGCGAGGGTGTAACAGCCAAGAATACGAAGAGATTGCTTCGTCGCCTGACGGCTCCTCGCAATGACAAGGGAGAATCGGCCCGCGGCGCGGCGTGCAGTCGTCTCGACGCGATTGCTTCGTCGCTACGCTCCTCGCAATGACAACAGGGGGAGAGGCGGCTCCTAGCGATGACTCCTTGAATTGAAGCCGGGAAGGCCCCCTCACCCCTCCCTCACTCCACCAGGCTGAACCTCTCCGGCACCGCGCCGCAGACCGGGCAGCGCTCCGGGGCCTGGCCTTCGGCCACGAACCCACAGACGCCGCAGACCAGGTAGGCCGGGACCCCGGGGTCGCCGGCCTGGGCCAGGGCCTCGGCCAGCCCGGCGTGGCCGGCCTCCACCCGGATGAGCTGGTCCAGGGCGGTGGCGGCGGTTTTCTCGCCGGCGGCGGCCGCCCGGGCGGCCATGGCCCGATAGGCGGCCAGGTTGGCGGGCAGGTCGCGGTCGAGGCTGGCGGCCAGGTTGGCCTGGCTCTCGGCCAGGCGGCCGCGCAGGAGCATCAGCAAACGGTTGGCGTGGATCTCCTCGGACCGGGCCATGGCGCTGAAAAAGCGGGCCAGGCCGGGGCGGCCCTCCTGGCGGGCCTTGAGGGCATAGGTGCGATGGCGGGCGGCCAGGATGGATTCCTGGCTAAAGGCGCGGGCCAGGTCGTCCTCGGTGCTGGTCTGCTGCGGCATGGCGATACTCCGGGTGGGCGCGGATGAGGGGGCATTATAAGATTGAACGCAGAGGGCGGGCAACCACGCCCGTCCCCGGCCCAGGGAGGTGATCGTGGATTTTGGCAAACTGCGCCGGCCGGCCGCCAGCCTGGCCCTGCTCATCGCCGGCAGCCTGCTGGCCGCGGTGGCGGTCAACGGCATCCTGCTGCCGCGCGGGTTTTTGAGCGGCGGCTTCACCGGCCTGTCGCTCCTGGTGCACTACCTGCAACCGGCCTGGCCGGTGGGCGCGCTCTACCTGCTGCTGAATCTACCCCTATACGCCCTGGGCTGGCGCCGGGTGGGGCGGCGCTTCTTCCTGTGGTCCATCGCCGGCGCGCTCATCCTGGCCGCGGCCCTGCAATGGGTGCATCCCGGCGACCTGGGCCTCAACGACCGCATCCTGGCCGCCATCCTGGCCGGCATCCTGGTGGGATCGGGCACCGGCCTCATCCTGCGCTCCCTGGGCAGCTCCGGCGGCACCGACATCCTGGCCGTGGTCCTGCTCAAGCGCTACGGCCTCAAGCCGGGCAGCACGGTGCTGGGCTTCAACAGCGCGGTCCTCGTCGGCGCGGCCCTGCTCATTTCCCTGGAAGGCGCGCTGTACACCCTGGTTTATTTGTTCGTCTCGGCCAAGATCACCGACCTGGTGGTGGTGGGCTTCAGCCAGCGCAAGGCGGT
>JAZDHW010000129.1:0-3405 GCA_043805555.1 Pseudomonadota bacterium | reverse complement strand
CGCGCCCACCCGGCACAGGCGCGGCGCGGCCCCGGCCCCGGCCAGGTCGGCCATGAGCGCCAGGGCGGCGGCGGTCAGGTCGCCGGGGCCCAAGGGCGGCAGGCCGAAGGGCAAGTGCTGGTCGGCCGGCTGCAGGGTGATGAGCAGGCGGCCGTCCGCCTCGCGCCAGGCCGGGCGGTAGTGGTGACGCCACATGAACAGGTTGGTGAAGGTCAGTTCGCTGGTCTGGGGCGGGTCGGCGGCCAGGTATTGAGCAATGACGGCCTTGTCCGCCAGCTCCAGCGGCTTATAGCCCTGGAGGCTGAGCAGGTCCTGGGGCATGACTGTCCTTTTGCCGGCCGGGCCGGCGTCTGGGGCTATCGGGGTGTGGGGGCCCGGCTTACTGCAAGGCGCGCATCACGTTCTCGGCCCGCACCAGGCCATAACCGTAGAAAAGATCGGGCCCGGAGGCCCCTAAGTCAAGGGCGGTGGAGGTGAGCAGGTCCTTGAGCCAGGTGAAGCGGCTGCTGCTGCCCTTGGAGGGGATGGCCTTGTTGTTGTCATAGGCCTCGGCGATGGCCAGGGCGGCGATGCCGCTGACAAAGGCGGTGGCCATGGAGGTGCCGGTGGATTCGGTGCGGCCGGAGGCGGTCTCCTGCACGATGTCGTCGCCCGGAGCCACCAGCCCCGCCCCGGCGTAGTCCCAGGCGTATTGGGAGTAGGAGCTGACGGTCAGGCCCGGATCCACGGCCCCCACCACCAGGGTGGAGGAGAACCAGGCCGGGTAGTCGGGGTAGCGCTCATAGGGATAGGAGTTGCCCGCGGCCGCCACCACCAGCACCCCGTGATCGCGGGCGTACTCGCAGGCCAGTTGCAGGTCGTAGTTGTAGCTCACGAACCCCAGGGACAGGTTGATGATGTCCGAGCCAGCGTCCACCGCGCGGCGGATGCCCTGGCTGACCCAGGATGAGTAGCCGCGGCCCTGGCTGTCCAGCACCTTGATGGGCAGGATGGTGGTGTTGAAGGCGATGCCGCTGGCCCCGATGCCGTTGTTGGTGCTCTGGCCGATGGTGGCGGCCACGAAGGTGCCGTGTCCCTCGTCGTCGTAGGGATTGCTGTCTCCGTTGACGTAGTCGTAGGCGTTGGCCAGGTCGAAGCGGGTGCTGCCGAAATCGGCGATGTCATAGGCCACGCCGGTGTCGATCACCGCCACCTTGACGTCGCTGCGGCCGCCCAGGTTGTAGTTCCAGGCGTCGCCCATGCCCACCGCGCCAAAGCCCCACTGCTCCCAATTGAGCGCGTCGTTGGGCGTGAAGGCCGCGGCCGGCGCGGCCAGGGCCAGCAGTGCGGCCAATACCAGGACCAAGCTGAAGCGTCTGTTCATTTTGCATTCCTTGGCTTGCGGATCGACCCCCGCTCCGCGCCCGGCGGCAGCGAGGCCACCCCTTTTTTTCAAATAGTAACATCAACCGGGGACAAAGATAACGCCCAATCCGGGCCACCATCCCGGGGACAAGCAAGGCCCGGGCCAAAACCTCCGGCCAGGGCCTTGCGCGTTTAGGCGATGACTATCGGGCGTTTACCCGCCCGGCGCCGGGCCGGGCGCCGGGGGCGGCCCGCCACTTTTCGGCAAGTCTTGCCGCCGTCACCGAATCGTCGCCGTAGGGGCTCACTCCAGGCGGAAGCCTGCCACCCGCTGGTGCAGCTCCTGGGCCAGGGTGTTCAGGCGCTCGGCCGCGGCGGCGGTCTCCTCCACCAGGGCCGCGTTCTGCTGCACGGCCTGGTCCATCTGGGTCACGGCCTTGTTGACCTCCTCGATGCCCGCGGCCTGCTCCTGGCTGGCCTGGGCGATGCGGCTCACCGAGCCGGCCACGCCCTGCACGTTGTCGATGATCTGGGTCAGGAGCCGGCCGCTCTCCTCCACCAGCTCGTTGCCCTGGGCCACCTGGCCCACGCTGTGGCCGATGAGCCCCTGCACCTGCTTGGCCGCAGCGGCGGCGCGCCCGGCCAGGCTGCGCACCTCGCCGGCCACCACCGCGAACCCGCGCCCGGCCTCGCCGGCCCGGGCCGCCTCCACGGCGGCGTTAAGGGCCAACAGGTTGGTCTGGAAGGCGATCTCGTTGACCACCCCGATGATCTCCCTGATCTTCTGGCTGGACTCCTTGACCCCCTCCATGGCCGCCATGCTGCGCTGGACCACGTCGCCGCCGGCGCCGGCCTGGCCGGCGGCGGCCTGGACCATCTGGTTGGCCTCGCCGGCGTTTTTGGCGTTGTTGCGCACCAGGCTGGTCATCTGCTCCACCGCGCTGGCGGTCTGCTCGATGGCCGCGGCCTGCTGCTGGGTGCGGTCGCTCAGGTCCATGTTGCCCTGGGCGATCTCCTGGGCCCCCTGGGAGACCTCGCTGGAGGCCTGGCGGATCAGGGCCACCGATCCCGCCCAGCCCTGGCGCAAATCGGCCAGGGCCTCGGCCACCGCGCCGATCTCGTCGGCCGGGAGCTTACCGTGGTCATAGGCGCGCAGGTCGCCGCCGCGCAACTGGTCCACGTCGGCCACCACCCGGCCCAGGGGGGCCACCACCCCGCGCCGCAGCCAGATCCAGGTGAAGATGAAGACCGCCAGGGCCCCCCCCAGGCCCGCCAGCAGCACCAGCTTCAGGAAGCGCACCTTGGCCGCCGCCGCGTCGCTGTACATCTCCACGGCCTGGTTCATGTTGGTCATCACCGGCAGGTTGCGCTGGGCGATGACGGTCAGGGCGGCCTCGAACTCCGAGCTGCCCGGCTCGGCGTCCTTGGCGATGGTCAGGGCGGCGGCGGCCAGGTCGGCCCACAGGGCGGCCACCTCGGCCAGCTTGGCCTTGACGGCCGGTTCGGCGGCGGCGGGCAGGCCGCGCCGGGCGCTGCCCTGGAGCAGGTCGCGCAGGGATTGCTCAAAAAGGGCGGAGGTGGCGGCCAGGGACTTGCGCAGCCCGGCGGTCTCCTGGCTGCCCTCCCCGCCGCGGGCCAGTTGCAGGGCCTCCTTGGCCAACTTCTGGCTCAGCATGCGCTGGCGGCCGGCCACGTTGATCACCTCGCCGTCGGTCTCCTGGGCTTTGAGCAGCCACCAGGAGGCCCCGATCAGCACCGCCAGGGTGGCCAGCAGCACCGCCATGGCGGCCAGGATCTTGTAAATGATCGACACCTTAACCTGATGGGCCACCTTTTTAACCTCCGGCGCGGGCGCCGCCCGGGACTGTGCGGCAAACGGTGCGGGGAACGCAGGCTTATAACTAATACTATAGCAATAGGCTCAAGTTGAAGCAGCGGCAAAAGCCCTTGCCGGTGGCCGAGGGGCGGTGTAGATTGCCTGCCATGAGCACGCCCACCCCCCTAACCATCCTGGATCCGGACGAGGCCCTGCAGCGGCTCCAGGCCCTGCCGCGGCCCTGG
>JAZDHW010000128.1:0-13847 GCA_043805555.1 Pseudomonadota bacterium | reverse complement strand
CGGGGGCGATCTGGCCGGCCAGGGCGTCCAGGCAGGCGTCCAGCGCAACGGCCGGGAGCGGCGCGGTCAGGCTGACGATGACGGCGATGGCGGGCGCGGCGGTCATGGTTTCAGCCGGCCAAAAGCCGGGCCAGGCCGGGGTGGGGCGGCGGCCCGCCGATGGGTTGAGGCAGGCCAGCCAGCCAGTGCAACACTTTTATCATGTCCTCCGGTCCGGCCAGGGGCGCGGGACCGGCCGGCAGCCGGCCGGGGGCCCAGACCAATCCCCCCCCGCCCGCCAGGAGCACCACGGCCTCGGCCCGTTGCAGGGCGGCCAGTTCGGCCGCGCAGGCGTCGATCTGGCTTAACAGCAGGCGGGGCCGGTTGAGATCCAGCCCGGCGAAGAGGGCGCAGACCTCGCCCAGACCGCTGAAGCCCACCCCCAGCCAGGCCACGGGCCGCTCCACCGCCAGGCGGGCGGCGTGCTCAAAGACCAGGCGGGAGCAGGCCGCGGCCTCGGCAAAGCGGGTGTCGCGCTCGTGGGGGTGCACGGCCCGGCGGGCGGCGAACCAGGTCAGGCCCGCGGCCAGGTCGGCGGTTTCAGGGGCCAGCTCGGGCGGGTGGGCCAGGTGGACCATGTCCGTCCGGGCCACGTCAGGGGGCGGGCAGGGCAGGGTCCAGCCCGATCCGGCTGGCGGCGGCCATAGGCCGGGCAGGTTGATGGCCCCGGCCACGATGCCGGCCGCGCCCAGGGCGGGCCAGAAGCGGCCCAGCAGCGGACCCCAGGTGAAGTCCGGGCCCAGGCCGGGCAGCGCGGCCCAGGCCGCCTGGGGCAAGCGCCCGCCCAGCCAGTCCAGGCCGGCCAGGGCCTCCGGCCAGGCCGGGTCCGGCCGGGGGCCGTCCCAGACCAGGACCAGGGTGCGCACGGGCGGGGCTGGGGGCACGGCAAGCTCCTCCTGGCCAACGGGGTTCGCCAGGCATGTTAGCAGCATCGCCCCGGCGCAACAAGGCCGACGCTGGGCCGGCGCTGGGCCGTCCCGCTGGCCGGTCCGGTTGACATGGCCGGGCCGGCGTGTAATCCTTAGCACCCGATCAGGCCCTGTCCGACGTCGGCCGCCCGCCTTTTTTCGTCGGGACGGCAGCGTCGCGGTTTTTTCTTTCACAGGACCAGCCCATGCCCCTGGACCTGCCGCCGGCGCCACCCCGCACCACTTGGCCGCACAAGCTGGCGGTCCTGGCCCTTATGGCGGTGCTGGCCTTGGTGATGACCTGGCCCCTGGCCGCCCACCCGGCCACCGCCATCAACGACTTTGGCGATCCCCTGCTCAACGCCTGGATCCTGTGGTGGGTGGTCAAGGCCATCTTCACCCCCGGCCTGGCGCTTTTTGACGCGCCCATCTTCCACCCCTTGCCCCTGACCCTGGCCTACTCCGAGCACATGGTGGTCAGCGCGCTGACCGCCGCGCCGGTGCTGCTGGCTGGCGGCGACGCCATCCTGGCCCACAACTTCGTGTTCTGGCTGTCCTTTGTGCTGGCCGGCTACGGGGCCTACCTGCTGGGCTGGGAGCTGACCGGCAGCCGCGGCGCAGCGCTGATCTGCGCCCTGGGCTTTGCCTTCGCGCCCTACCGCTTCGGGCATCTGGGCCACTTGCAACTACAGACCGCCCACTTCATGCCGCTGGTGCTGCTCTACCTGCACCGCTGGGCGCGCGAGCCGCGCTGGAAGCACGCCGGACTTTTTGGCCTGTTCTGGGTGTTGCAGATCCTCTCCTGCGGCTACTACGCCCTGTTCATCTCCCTGGCCGTGGGCCTGTTTTTGCTCTGCTACGGCCTGCGTGGCCGCTGGTGGGCCGAGCTCAACCGCCTCAAGCAGCTCGGCGCGGTCTGCCTGGCCCTGGCCCTGGTCGTGGCCCCGTTCTTCCTGCCCTACAGCCAGGTCAAGAAGGAGATGGGCTTTGTGCGCAGCCAGTCCATGGCGGCCGGGTTCTCGGCCACGCCGGGGCACTACCTGGCCGCGCCGCCGGCCAACCTGCTCTACGGCCAGGGCAGCGCGCGCTTCCGCGGGGCCGAGGGCGAACTCTTCCTGGGCCTGACCCTGAGCGGCCTGGTGCTGATCGGCCTGGCCCGGCCCCGGCGGCGGCCCCAAAGCCCGCCGGCCCAGCGCTGGGGCGGCCTGTGGCTGGGGATGACTGCCGTGTGCGGGCTGATGGCCGGGCTGGTGCTCATCAACGCCTGGCTGGCCCGGGCCCTGGGCGGCGGCGTCTGGCTGATCCGGGGGCCGGAGCTGTGGGCCCTGGGCGGGCTGGCGGCCCTGGCCCTGTGGCGGGTGGCCAGCCTGGGCGGGGCGCGGGCAACGCTCAAGGCCGGGCCCCTGGTCTTCCTGGGCCTGCGTCCGGCCGGCGGCGGCCCGGCCTGGGCCTATCTGGACCCCAATCGGGTCTTTTACCTGCTGCTGGCCCTGGTGGCCTTCTGGGCCTCGCTGGGGCCGCACTACGGGCTCTACGCCGTGCTCTACAAGCTGGTGCCCGGCTTCGACGCCCTGCGGGTGCCGGCCCGCCTGGCGGTGGTGGTCAGCCTGGCCTGGGCGGTGCTGGCCGGGTTCGGCTGGCAGCGGCTGGAGGCTTATTGGCGCGACCGGCCCCGGCTCGGCAAAGCGGCCCTGGCGGGCGTGGCGGCCTTCATCCTGGTGGAGGCCTGCTCGGTGCCCATCCCCTGGCTGAAGATCTACGACTTCACCCCGGACGTCTTCCAATGGCTGGCCAAGCAGCCTAAAGGAACGGTCATCTTCGAGGTGCCCAGCAAGGGCCACATGGGCGACCAGGCCCGCGACGCCCGCTACCTGTATTGGTCCACCAAGCACGGCCAGACCATGATCAACGGCTATTCTGGTTATTTCCCGCCGGATTACGAGGAGTTGACCGCCAAGGCCGGCCGCCTGCCCGAGCTGAAAGAGCTTTTGCCCGCCCTGCGCCAGCGCGGGGCCCAGCTTTTGGTGGTGCACGTCAAGGAGTACCCCCGCAACCAGCGCCAGACGCTCTTGGAAAAGCTGCGCCAGAGCCCGGAGCTGAGCGAGGTCTTCACCTCCCAGTGGGACCACGCCTTCCGCATCAAGCCCAACCCCTGACCACGGGCCAAAAAATCCGCTATTTTGGGTAAAAACCCCTTTGCCAGCCGGCCGGCGGCTGTTATACCTTGGCCGCAAACGCACACCCAGCCGGGTTGGTCTTTCAGGGAGTTCGTGATGGAAAACAAGCGCGCCCTCATCACCGGCGTAACCGGCCAGGACGGGGCCTATCTGGCGGCCTTTTTGTTGGAGAAGGGCTACGAGGTCTTCGGCACCTTCCGGCGGCTGTCCACCCCCAACCTCTGGCGGTTGCAGGCCCTGGGCATCTTCGACCGGGTCAAGCTCATCCCCATGGAGCTGATCGACAGCGCCTCCATCACCGGCGCCCTGGTGACCAGCCGGCCCCATGAGGTCTACAACCTGGCCGCCCAGAGCTTCGTGGGCGCCAGTTTCGAGCAGCCGGTGGGCACCGGCGAGGTCACCGGCCTGGCCGTGGCCCGCATCCTGGAGTGCATCCGCCACGCCGACCCCGGCATCCGGTTCTATCAGGCCAGCACCAGCGAGCTTTTCGGCACCAACCCCCACCACCCCCAGAACGAGGACACGGTCTTCATGCCGGCCTCGCCCTATGCCGCGGCCAAGCTCTATGGCTACTGGTTCACCCGCACCTACCGCGAGGCCTACAGCCTGTTCTGCGTCAACGGCATCCTGTTCAACCACGAGTCGCCCCTGCGCGGCCTGGAATTCGTGACCCGCAAGATCAGCAACGCCATCGCCAAGGTCAAGCTGGGCCTGGAGGAGAAGGTGGTGCTGGGCAACCTGGAGGCCAGCCGCGACTGGGGCTTCGCCGGCGACTACGTGGAGTCCATGTGGCTGATGCTCCAGCAGGACGCGCCGGACGACTACGTGGTCTCCACCGGCGAAACCCACACCGTGCGCGAATACTTCGAAGAAGCCTGCCGGGTTGCCGAGCTGGACCCCTCCGGCATCCTGGACCAGGACCCCAAGTACATGCGTCCCCTGGACGTGGAGATGCTCCTGGGAGATTCGGCCAAGGCCCGGCGCAAGCTGGGCTGGGTCCCCCGGGTGGCCTTCAAGGAGCTGGTGGCCATGATGGTCAAGGCTGACATCGCCCGCTGGCAGCGTTGGCAAAAGGGCGAGCAGTTCCCCTGGGACGCCTTCAACTACCCCTCGGAGATGAACATCATCACCCGAGCCATGAAATTCTAGGGCAAGGCCATGCTGCTCAGCATCGTAATGCCGGTCTATAACGAGGAAGGCACCCTGGAGGAGATCGTCCGCCGGGTGCAGGCCGTGGACCTGGGCGACATCGAGCGCGAACTGGTCATGGTGGATGACTGCTCCCGCGACAACAGCCCCGCCATCCTGGCCCGCCTGGCCGGCGCCACGGGCAACAACCCCGAGGCCAAGCCCTTTGACCGGCCCATCCGGGTGCAGAGCCATGCCGTGAACCAGGGCAAGGGCGCGGCGTTGCGCACCGGGTTCGCCGCCGCGGCGGGCGATTTGATCCTGATCCAGGACGCGGACCTGGAGTACGACCCCGAGGACTATCCCAAGCTGCTCAAGCCGGTGTTGAAGGGCAAGGCCGAGGTGGTCTATGGCAGCCGCTTCACCGGCGAGCGCCGCAACATGTTCTTCCATCACTGGTTGGGCAACAAGTTCCTTACCTTGCTGACCAATGTCCTGTATAACACCACGCTCAGCGACATGGAGACCTGCTACAAGCTGTTCACCAGGAACGCGCTGGCCGGGGTGGTGATCAAGAGCGACCGTTTCAACTTCGAGCCCGAGATCACGGCAAAAATCCTCAAGAAGGGCATCCGCATCTATGAGGTGCCCATCAGCTACACCGGCCGCGAGTTCGCCGAGGGCAAGAAGATCACCTGGCGCGACGGCTTCGTGGCCCTGTGGGCGCTGGTCAAGTTCCGGTTCACCGACTAGCGCCCGGCCGGCCCGCCATGTGGAAGCACTACCTCGTCGGCATCATCATCAGCCTGGTGGCGGGCTGGTTCTTCGCCAAGACCGTGGATTTCAGCCAGATGGGCCAGGCCCTGGCCGGCATGCACCTGGTCTGGCTGATCCCCTGCACCGTCCTGTACATCGTCTCCTACGTCTTCCGCTCCCTGCGCTGGCACTACCTCATGCGCCCGGTGGCCCGGGTGCCTTTCCGGCCCCTGTTCTCAGCCCTGATGATCGGCTTTTTGGGCAACAACCTGCTGCCGGCCCATCTGGGCGAGTTCGTGCGGGCCTATGTGCTGGGCCGCGACCAGGGGGTGAGCAAGTCGGCCACCTTTGCCACCGTGGTGCTGGAGCGGGTCTACGACGGTTTGACGGTGCTGTTTTTGCTGATGATCGTGTTGCTTTTCATGGACCTGCCCGACCGCGGCGTGGCGGGCAGCCACCTGACCGCCCAGGGCCTGCGCACCGCGGGCTGGGCCGGGCTGGCGGTTTTCGCCGGTCTGATGGCCGCGCTGCAACTGCTGCGCTGGCAGCGGGCGCGCATGCTGGGTGTGTGCCGGTTCTGCCTGCGGCCCCTGCCCGGCCACCTGAGCGACAGGATCCTGGAGATGGTGGCGGCCTTTGCCGACGGCCTGGCCGTGGCCCGGGCCGGCGACCTGCTCTGGATCATCCTGCACTCGCTGTTGGTCTGGGTCTTCCTGGGCCTCTACGCCTGGTCGCTGATGCCGGCCTTCGGCCTCAGCCTGGGGCCCCTGGCCGGCCTGCTGATGGAGGTGGTCATCGCCCTGGCCCTGCTCATTCCCTCGGCCCCGGCCTTTTTGGGCACCTTCCACCTGGCCGCGGCCTTCACCCTGGGCTACATGGGCGCCGATGCCGGCGTGGCCGGCTCCTACGCCATGGTGCTCTGGCTGGTGCACTTTGTCTCCACCACCGCCATCGGGGCCTGGTTCCTGTGGCGGGAGGGCCTGGGCTGGCGGGCCTTGAGCGGCGCCGCCGACAAGTAAATCATATGTCATTACCGTGCGTAGCGGAGTTGCTTGATAATCAACATTAATCAAGCGGCCGAGCATTATTTGCATGCGTTGTCCGCTGCGCGTATGCTGAAACCATCCTCGTGCAAGGGGCCAGTATGCTGAAACACGAAGCTGCCGCGCACTTCTTCGATCGGCTGGTGAACGAGCCCAGCACCTTCATCACCGGCCTGATCGAGGCCGAGATGGACCCGGACCTGATCGACCTGTTCAACAAGTTCGGCGGCCAATTGCAGCAAGGGGACATGGAGCCCGAGCGCTTCCAGGCCAGCCTGCTCATCATCGGTTACCTGGTGCGCGCCCACGAAGAGAAGAGGCTGCGCGCGGCGGCGGCCAACAACCAGGTCCACTGACCCGTGCCCGGCCTGCCCACCCCCGAGAACACCAGCATCACCCAGGGCGACCTGCGCCTGGCCGCCCGCCTGCACCGCCCCTCCGGCCCGACCCGGGGCGCGGCGGTGGTGGCCCACGGCCTCTACTCCTCCATGCAAAGCGCCAAGCTCACCCGCTTGTGCCAGGCCCTGGCCGCGCACGGCTGGCTGGCCCTGCAATACGACGCCCAGGGCTGCGGCGACTCGCCCGGCGAGATGCGCCAAACCACCCTGACCGGCCGCCGCGATGAACTCCTGGCCGCGGCCGCGCATCTGGGCCAGGACCAGCCCGGCCTGGCCCAGGCCTTTGTGGGCTCCAGCCTGGGCGGCACCGCCGCCTTCCTGGCCGCGGACCTCACCCCGCCCGCGGCCCTGGTCTGCTGGTCCACGCCCACCGACTGGGACGAGCTTCTGCGCCGCATGGCCGCCCGGCCCGACCACCCCGACCTGCCCGCCCTGGGACATCCCCCGCCACGACCTGGAGGCCGTCCTGGCCCGCACCAGCCGGGTGCTCTTTGTGCACGGCGACGCCGACGAGGTGGTGCCGCTCGATCAGGCCCGCCTGGGTCATCGCCTGGCCAGAGAGCCCAAGGAGCTCATGATCCTGCCCGGCGCGGACCACCACCTGAGCCGCATGGCGGACCAGGACCGGGCCATCGCCGCCACCCTGGCCTGGCTGGAGCGCTGCCTGGCAGCCTGAAGCCGGCTGGCCCGCGCGCCGCTATGGTTCACGAGGGATCAAACGATCTGATGGTCAGTTTTTTTGCAGAGCTGGAAGCAATCGCCGCACGGCCGGAGCCATTCAGCTTCTACACCGCTGCCGACCTATGGACCGACCCGCATTTGGCCCTGCGCATGCTGGCCTTTCATTTGGACCCGGCCGGGGACGTGGCCTCGCGCAACACAAAATTCATCGCCCGCTCGGTGAAATGGATAACGGCGCAATTCCAGATCGGACCGGGTGTGCGGGTGGCGGACTTCGGCTGCGGACCTGGCCTCTATGCCCAGCGCCTGGCCCAGCAGGGCGCGGCGGTCACCGGCCTGGATTTCTCGACCAACTCCATCGCCTACGCCCGCGCCCAGGCCGCCCATGCCGGGCTGTCGATTGAATATCTCGTCCAAAATTACCTGGAGTACGAGACCGACGCCCGTTTCGACCTGATCCTGATGATAATGTGCGATTTTTGCGCCCTGAGCCCGGCCCAGCGCGGCCGGATGCTGGCCAAGTTCGCCGGGCTGCTGGCCGAGGGCGGCAGCATACTGCTGGACGTTTATTCGCTCAACGCCTTTGCCCAGCGCCAGGAGGCCGCGGTTTATGAAGCCAACCTCATGGGCGGGTTCTGGTCTCCGCAGCCCTACCACGGTTTCCTGAACACCCATAAGTACGAGGCCGACAAGGTGGTGCTGGACAAGTACACCCTGGTCGAGGCCGACCGGCAACGGGTGGTCTACAACTGGTTGCAGTATTTCAGCCCCGAGGATCTGGCCCAGGAGTTCGCCGCCGCTGGCTTGGCCGTGCGCGGTTTCCTGGGCAGCGTGGCTGGCGCGGCCTTTGATCATTCGGCCGACGAGTTCGCGGTGGTCGCCCAGAAGCCCTGACGCATCGCCTGTTCCGCCTGCCAACCGCCTTCAGCCGCGCCTCGCCGCCGCCTTGCGCGCGCCCGCCTCACTCGGCCTGGCGGGCGGTCTGGGCCAGCCAGTCATGCAGGCCCACCAGGGGCAGGAAGCGCTCCAGGCACCAGTCCACCAGCTCCGGCGAATGGACGGCCTCGGGCATAGGCTCCCAGCGGAAGGCGTGCAGGCCGTTGTGTTTGAGCAGTTCGGCGTTGGGGTGGTCGGCCGGCACGCCCCGGGGCAGGCGGCGGTAGTGGGCCCCGCCGATGCCAAAACCCTGGGCCTGGGCCTGGGCCACCAGCCGGGCCAGGGCCTGGCCGCGCTTCAAGTCGGCCGCGGCCGCGCGAAAGGCGGCCAGCACCGGCGGGGTGAACTGGTAGATGCCCACGGCCAGCATCAGGTTGGGCGGCTCCAGGTGGAAATAGAAGCCCGAGCCCTCCATGCGCCCGCCCAGGCCCTCCCACCACCACAGGCCCAGGTGGGTCTTGTAGGGCGACTTATCGCCGGCAAAGCGGGTGTCGCGCCGCATGCGGAAGAGGCCCCGGTTCACCCGCGGGTCCACCACCAGGCCGGGCACGGCCTGCCCGAGCGCCGCGCCCAGCTCGGCCACCAGATCCTTGGCCGGCTCCAGAAGACCCTGTTCATACTGGGGGCGGTGCTCCTCGAACCAGTCGCGGTGGTTGTGGCTGGCCAGGCCGGAGAGGAAGTTTAGGCCGGCGGGGCTGAAGCCCGTGAACTGCGCATCGGACATGGGGCCTCCATATCTTAAGAAGTCAGGGCGGCCGGGGCGCGCCGGCTGCCATCCAGCATGAGGCCGGCCGGCTTGGCGGTCAAGACTGGCCAGGCCGCGCTTGGCAGGCCGCGGCCCCATGGGCTAGAATGGCCAGTAACCCGAACCCCCTATGCTCAACGAGGCGTCATGGCCCAGGAAGACCCGCTGATCATCAACGAGGCCCAGCTCATCCTGGCCGAAAAGCGCACCTCCCTGGCCACCCTGCGCACCGGCATCGCGGTGATGGCCCTGCCCATGACCGTGCTGAGCTTCCTCATCGCGGCCAGCCGCTATTACCACGCGGCCAGCGTGCTGGGCCTGCTCATACCCCTGGTGGTGCTGTGCGTGCTGCTCTCCAGCCTGGGGGTCTACCTGGTGGTGCGGGCGGTGCTGAAGCTGCGTCACGCCGACCGGGCCCTGGCCCAGCTCAAGAGCGCCCATTCCCTGCTCAGCCAGTTCATAGACTGAAACCAAAAATTCATAAACCCCACCAAACTGCCTATTGATATTTTTCACGCGCAGCCCTAGATTAGGTCTAGAAAACGACGTCGCGCCCAGGAAGCGCGTCAGGATATGGCGGAACTTGTATTTCCTGTTTTTAGTTTATGGGAATGCTGGGTTCCGTTATCTAATTTGGCCGTGGTTGTAAAGGCTTAGGTCTTATACCCCGGCCCGGTCCTGGCGGATGCCCGGCGCGCGTTGCCGAATAGACAGGAACCATTGGTTCCGGCTGCCCGGAGGGCCTGGCGGGATGCTCCGCCAGATGAGGCAGTTGGGCATTGTGCCCGTTTTTTGCTAAGTGAAACGGGCCAAACCGGAGAGCGAACCTCTCTGAAATTTATCCGCCGGCCGCTCAGCACCCCTGGTTGGGGAAGCGGGGCTTGGGCTGGAAGGATTTGTGCATGCCCACCTCCGGGCCTCGGGCCGGAAAAAGGGCGGCAAGGCAGGCGGTTCAGCAACAATTTTTCGCCGATTTGGGGCGGAAAGAACCTCAGCCGAAGATGGAAAACACCCTGGTCTCAAATGGCCAAACCGCCGCCTGCTCCCAGGCGGCCTGTCGGGCGCCCCAAGCCTGCGCCAAACCGGGCGCCGGCCGCCGCATGCTCTGGCTGGTGGCCGGCGGTTTGCTGGGCCTGGTGCTCTGGCTCTACCTGGGCGCTGAACAGGACTCCGCCAGCCTCGCCTCCCGGATCTGGGTGCAGACCCTGGCCTGGGTGGGCAAGGCGTTGCTATACCTCAACGCCGCGGCCCTGCTGTGGCGCATCTATCTGGTATTGACCTACCGGCCGGTGCCGGCCGTGGCCGAGGACGCCCTGCTGCCGGCCATCACGGTGGTGGTGCCGGCCTACAACGAGGGCTGCCTGGTCCTGGAGACCCTGAAGAGCATCGTCACCGGCGACTACCCGGCCAACAAGCTCCAGGTGATCGCGGTGGACGACGGCAGCCAGGACGACACCTGGGACTGGCTGAAAAAGGCCGCCGAGGCCCACCCCGGCCGGGTGGAGCTGATCAAACAGCCGCGCAACATGGGCAAGCGCCACGCCCTCTACGCCGGCTTTCACCGCGCCACCGGCGAGGTGCTGGTCACCATCGACAGCGACTCCATCATCGACTCCGACACCCTGCGCAAGCTGGTCAGCCCCATGGTGCGCGACCGCCAGGTGGCCGGCGTGGCCGGCAACGTGCGGGTGCTCAACCTCAAGGCCGGCCTCATCCCCCGCATGATGGAGGTGGCCTACACCTTTGGCTTCGACTTCCTGCGCGCCAGCCAGAGTCGGGTCAACACGGTCATGTGCACCCCCGGCGCGCTCTCCGCCTATCGCCGCGACACCGTGATGCCGGTGCTGGACCAGTGGCTCAACGAGATGTGGCTGGGCAAACCCTACTGCATCGGCGAGGACCGCTACCTGACCAACCTGATCCTGCGCCAGGGCTTCCATGTGGTCTTCCAGTCCAGCGCCCGGGTGTGGACCAACGTGCCCACCACCTATAAGAGCCTGGTCAAGATGCTTCTGCGCTGGGCCCGCAGCGACGTGCGCGAGTCGGTGGACATGTGCGCTTTCGCGTTCAAGCGCTTCCGGACCGGCGGCCGCCTGGGCACCCGGGTGAACATCTGCCTGAGCTGGATCGACATGACCATCACCCAGCTCCTGTTCGTGGTGGGCATGCTCTCGCTGGTCACCATGCCCATCAGCGTGATTCTCACCGTGATCGCCTGCGCGGCCATCGGCGGGCTCATCCCGGCCACGGTCTATTTCTGCCGCCATCGCCACTTCCGGGCCCTGTGGGGCATGCCCTACAGCGTCTTCTATTTCCTGGCCCTGTCCTGGATCCCGGTCTACGCCATGCTGACCGTGCACAAGTCCGGCTGGCTGACCCGCCAGATCCAGACCCCGGCCGCCGGCGCGGCCGCCTTCCGGCTGCGGCCGGTCCCGGCGGCGGGCTTCATGCGCCGCCTGCCCATCTACGCCGCCGCCGGCCTGGTGGCCGTGATCCTGGGCTCGGGCGCCTCCATGATGACCAGCCCGGCCCCCTCGGCCAAGAACCTGCGCCTGGGCCAGTCGGTGGCCATGGCCGACCCGGTGACCCTGAAGCCGTCCGAGGTGAACCAGGGCCTGGCCTACACCCACATCCAGAACGGCCAGCGCCGCTGGCACATCGTCGCGGCCGACTCCCGCTTCCATGCCGCGGACGAGACCTTCCGCCTGCGCGGGGTGGAGCTGGTCTTCTACACCAATAACGGCGGCGAGATCCGCCTGCACAGCGACCAGGGCTCCTTTGACCCCCGCACCCGGGCCATGACCCTCAACGGCAACGTGGTGGGCACCACCCCCCAGGGCGTGACGCTCGCCACCAATTCCCTGTCCTATAGCCAGGATGACCTGGTGGCGGTGAGCGATGACGAAGTGACCCTGTCCGGCCCGGCCTTCAAGTTCCGCGGCCGGGGCATCATGCTGGACGTGGCCAACAACCGGGCGGTGTTCAAGAAGGCGGTCAGCTCCAGCATCAGCAACATGCGCGACCTGCCCCAGTTCGGCATCATGGGCAGCTAGCCGCCGCCCGCTCAACCCGCGCCTGAAATCAGCGTCGGGGCCGGTCGCCAGGACCGGCCCCGGTTGTTTTTTGCGGCGGGGTTTTAAGGCGGGATTCGGGGCCTGAAAAAGCTCGATCCGGCCGTGGGCCCTGGGGAACTCACGGTCGGATCGAGTTGAGGGAAGTGGGATCAGCCTGTCATGATCCCACCCGGTATTTAAGCAAGGGCCCTGCCAACCTGGCCCCTTCCACTTAACTAGCTATTAACATTAGTATTATCATGAGTAGGCCCCGCCGCCGACACCGTGAGCGCCTGCAATATGCCATGCGCGGGGCCATGCCGGCTGGCAGCAGGCAATGAGGAGCATCAACGCGGCGCTAACTAGGCCGGGAGCTGGGGCGCGGCGGGGCGCGGGCGCAAAAAAAGCTCGATCCGGCCGTGGGCCCTGGGGAACTCACGGTCGGACCGAGTTGAGGGAAGTGGGGCCAGCCTGTCATGGCCCCGAGCAGGAAATTAGCAATGTCCGGGCCAAAACAGCCCCAAGCCATGACCGGCTTGATATAATTGAACAAACTCCGGCGGGTCCAGGGCCGGGGCCTCGGCCGGTCCTGCAAAATGCCAGGCCGGGCCAGTGCCGTCATATTGCAAAGCGCATCTTTTTCTGGCCAGGAAGGGGTGTGAGCGCATGCGCGACTGGGAGGAGATCAAGGCCGACCGGGAGCTGATCGCGGCCATCGACTGGGACATGACCCCGGCCCTGGCCTTTGAGGTGTTCCAGCTCAAGTCGGCCGAGGCCTGGCGTCACCGGGGCCTGGACCAGGCGGTGTATTTTTACCTGAGCACCTGGCAGGGCGAGAATCTGGTGTATCTGGTGCGGCGCAGCCTCAAGGAAACCGAGGAGTTGGCCATCGCGCCGGCGCCGCCGGAGCTGATCGCGGCCCGCGCCACCGCGGCCGCCGGCCAGGACAACCCCCGCGGCCAGTGCACACCGGGAGAGGAGATTGTCGCCTGGCTGCGGGCCGAGCTGGGCGTGGGTTGATAAAGGCGCCGCGTCGCGGCGAGGAGGTGCGGTATGTTGTTGAGCGATCGCGAGGTGTTGGCGCGTTCCCAGGCCCGGCGGGATGAAGCCATGGGCATCCTGGCCGAACTAGGCCTCATGCAGGCCTGGGCGGAGTACGGCCGGCCTGTGTTGGTGGGGGCGGTGGCCCACGATTTAGTCTGGGGGCGGGACATCGACATGGAGGTCTACTGCCCCCGGTTGCGGATTAGCGACGGTTTCGCGGTCCTGTCCCAGGCCAGTCAGGCCTCGCAGCGGGTGGTTTCGGCACAGTTCGGCAACTTCCTGGCGGAGGCGGACCAGGCGCTGTATTGGCAGTTAAAATACCGGCTTGGTGGCGGCGAGGAGTGGAAGGTGGACATGTGGTCGGCCGCCGAGGATTATGGCCTGCCGCGCGGCGAGAGCCTGTTGGAGCCCTTGCGCGCAGCCCTGACCCCGGAAACCCGCCTGGCCATCCTGCGGCTAAAACAGGCGCGGGAAGCCGGCGGCGGGCCGGATTGCCTGTCCATCGACCTCTACCGCGCGGTGGTGCGGGACGGTGTCAGGCAGCCAGAGGAGTTGCGCAACTGGCTCGCCAGCAACGAGGTCGGAGGGCTGAGCGCCTGGCGCCCGGGCGGGGTGGCGGATAACTAGGCTCCTGGTCATCTATGCTATGCCATTGACGATGGCGTTTTAACGGTGCTGGCGCTCAAGGTCGCCCACCGCCGCGACGTTTACCGGCGGTTGGAGCGCCTGGGCGGCTCAGGCGGCCTGGGTGCGGGGCAGCACCTCGCGCTCCACCCGCTCGGCCAGGGCGTCCTGGGCCTTCTCCAGGTCGTAGTGGGACTGGAGGTTGAGCCAGAAGCGCGGGTCCATGCCGAAGTAGCGGCCCAGGCGCAGGGCGGTCTCGGCGCTGATGCCGCGCTTGCCCTTGACGATCTCGTTGATGCGCCCCGGCGCCACCCT
>JAZDHW010000127.1:0-2208 GCA_043805555.1 Pseudomonadota bacterium | reverse complement strand
CCCTTGATACGTTTGTTGAGCTTTTTCGGTGACCATCGGGTGACCACTGACTCCACTCCAGTTAAGCAGTGGTCACCCACAATCCCTCGCATTGCCACAGCCCCCAGGGGCTCCAGGAGCTGGCGTGGCGCGCCCGGATGGCCTCCGGCAAGGCGGGGTCAAAAAGCCTGGCCGCCAACTGCAACAAGCGCACGTAGGCCTCTGAGCAAAACAGGCGGTCGGGGTCTTCCAAGCGGTTGCGCAGGCCGGCCTGCAAGCGCCTCTGCTCTTCCAGGACAAACCCGCCGATGGCCCCCAAGTCATAGGGCGTACCGCCTTCGGCCCAGAGGCGCGCTGTGACGGCCATGAACGCGGCCGCCTTGGCCGTCAGGCCGCGCGGCCGCGCAAACCATACCGTAACCCTGGCGTCCGCAGGGTCCAGGTACTTGGCCAAGGGGTGGATGGTGTAACCCTGCCCCAGGGCCTCGGCCACCTGGTTATTGTCTATCACCGTAAAGACGTGGGCGGGTACCAAGCGGCCGGTCCGGAAGGCCTCAGGGGCGGTTTGCAGGGCTATGGCTGGGCTCAGCAGGTGGGAGTCCAGGTGGAAGGTAAATCCCGCCCAGCCGGGGCCGTAGTCCCGGCCGGGCTGGGGGGCGGGGTTCAGGATCACGGCGTTTGCCCCGTGCCGTAGGTCTCTGTTACGGGGTTGGCCTGCTGGGGGGACTGGGAGGCCGTGCCGCTGGTGCCCACCTGCACCTGGGACTGGCCGCTGGGGTTGATCTCCACGTAATTGGGCCGCTTGAGGGCCTGGCTGGTGACCTCGGCCTGGCGGTCCTGGGCGTTGATGGTCACCAGGCCGCCGGTCAGGATGCTGGCCAGGGTGACGGCCTGGTTGGCGAGGATCTCGCCGATGCCCTTGGGCTCGGCTATGCCGCCGTCGGCGGCGGCGCCCTCGGGGTGGTCGGCCTCAAAGACCAGCTTGGCGTTGGTCAGCTCGACCTTGAGGGGCTTCTCGGGGTCGGCGGGGGCAAAGGTCATGGAGGACTTGCGGGGGTTCTGGGCCCGGGCCACGGCTATATCGCGCTTGGCCTGGGCCACCAGGCCCTTGTCGGTCAGCTTGCTTTCCTCCACTTTGGTGACGTTGCCGTCCTTGTCCTTGTAGGTGGTGGTGACCTGGTTGTCAGGGCCACCGCCCAGCCACTCCGGCGCGCCGGCGCAGCCGGTGAGCCCCCCGCCCAGCACCAGCAGGGCCAGGAGCAGCCCGCCGGCCACGGTGCCGGCGCCGGGCCCCTGGCCCTTGTCCGGGGCCTGGTCCTGGCCCGGGGTTGGCTCTGGAGCCGGGCTGGCGGCCAGGGCTTGGACCAGGGCGCCCAGCGGGGCGGGCAGGCCTTTCAAGATGCCCAGGCGCAGGAAGATGGCCACCAGGCCGGTCAAGGCGACCTGCAGGGCCTGCATGCCCGTGGCCTCGCCGGCCGCGTAGGCACCGGCGGCGCTGGCCAGGCCGGCGACGCCGGTCCAAAAGGTCTTGGTCTTGAGCAAAGCCCGCAGCTTCTCGTTCATGGGGTACCTCCTAAAGGTTTTGGGCTGTTTCTAGGCCTTCCAGCCTTCGTGGGCGATCATGGCTTCCAGCAGGGCCAGGAACTGGACGGGCGACATCTTGGCCACCGGGTCCTCGGGCCGGCAGCCGGACCGCAGGCAGACCCGGGTCACATAGGCGGCGCTGTCGTTCTCGGCCGGGGGGGCGTAGCGGTAGATGAGGCCGCGCACGTCCTCGCGCTGGTAGGCCGGCAGTTGCAGCAAATCGCCCATGGCCTTGAGGCCCGCCCACCAGGTGTCGAAGACCGCGAAGCCTTGGGCGTCCCGGTCTTGGTAGCCGGGGCGGCCCCGGGTCCACTTGGCGTCCCGCAGGTTGCCGGGGTTGTGGTTGCGCGCGCTACGGCTGGGCATCACTTCACCTCCAGGTCGTGCAGCCGCTTGAAGATTTCCGAAAACTTGCCTATGCACTCCTCGCGGAGGTCCTTGTGCTCGGTCTTGGTCAGGTAGCCCTTGAGCACCTCGTCCTTGAACTGGCCCAGGGAGTCGAGGCGCGCCTCGATGGCGGCCAGGCGGCGGTCCTGTTGCTGGGCGTTGCGGGTCTGCAAGATGCCGATGACGAATAGCCCAATGGTTATCAGGCTGCCGAATATCCACACGGGCAGGCTGGCCATGGCTTCCCTCTACAGCAGG
>JAZDHW010000126.1:0-9464 GCA_043805555.1 Pseudomonadota bacterium | reverse complement strand
AGAAGGCCTGCAACAGCATCACCATCCCCGGCGACCAGTTGGTCGTGCCTTGGAAGGGCATCAAGTTCGCCACCGAGGGCGAGGACATCGGTCAGAACATGCTGGGCATGGGCATGATCGGCCAGTACCAGAAGAAGGGCGACAAGATCGTGCTGGAGATCGCCTATCCCTTTGATCTGGCCACCACCAACCTGATCTACCCCTTCAAGGGCTTCTGAGATTAACCCCACCCGGCCCGGGACCGGTCCCCACCGGCCCCGGGCCGGCCGTCAAGCTGGATTTTCTATGGAAACCTTGCTGGCCGAGCTGGCCAAGTCCCTGGTTTCGGGGCTGCTGATGGGCATGGTCTTCGCCCTGGTGGCCCTGGGGCTCACGGTGATCTTCGGCGTGATGGACGTGGTGAACTTCGCCCACGGCGAGTTCCTCATGCTGGGCATGTACACCACCCTGCTCCTGAGCCCGCTGATGGGCGTGGACCCGCTTGTGACCCTGCCCCTGGCCGGGGTGGTGGGCGCGGGGCTGGGCGTGCTCTGCTATTACGGCCTGGTGCAGTTCCTGCTGCGCGGGCCCATGGTGGCCCAGCTCCTGGGCACCTTCGGCCTGATGCTCACCCTGCGCAACCTGGCGCTCTTGTTCCTGGGCTCCGAGCCCCAGATCGTGCACCAGGGCGTGCTGGTGGGCAAGAGCTTCGTCTTCGGGCCGGGCATCGTGGTGGAGCCCACCAAGCTGGCCGCGGCGCTACTTTCCATCGTCAGCTTCATCGTGGTCTGGTGGCTGATCCGGCGCACCCGGCTGGGCATGGCGCTGACCGCCACCAGCCTGGACCCCGAGGGCGCGCGCTACATGGGCATCAACACCGAGCGCATGAACGCGGCGGCCTGGGCCATCGGCGGGGCCAGCGTGTCCATCGCCGGGGGCCTGTTGGTCAACTTCTGGCCGGTGGACCCCAACGTGGGCCTGTTGTTCACCATGATCGCCTTCGCCACCGTGGCCCTGGGCGGGTTTGGCAGCATCCGGGGGGCCTTCTTCGCCGGCATCCTCATCGGGCTCATCGTCTACATCCCGCCGGTCTGGGACGCCGTGTCCACCTTCGCCAACCTGGATTGGCCCGCCATCCATGGTTTCAAGTACACCTTCGTCTACCTGATCTACTTCTTGATCATGGTATTCCGGCCGCAGGGGCTTTTCGGATGGAAGCAGTAAGGAACGCTCTGGATTTCAAGGATTTTCCTCGCCTGGACATGACCGTGGCCGGGGTGGTGCTGGCTTTTTTACTCATCTTCCCGGCCCTGCCCCACAGCAGCTTCGCCATGGCCACCATGATCCAGTTCCTGATGTTCAGCCTCTACGGCATGGGCTGGAACACCATCGGCGGCTACGCGGGCCAGGTGGACCTGGGCAAGGCCCAGTACAACGGCATCGGGGCCTACACCACCGCGGTGATGATGGTGCGCTGGGACGTGCCCTTCTGGGTCTCCATGCCGGTGGGCATGTGCTTTGCGGTGGCCTGGTCGTTCATCATCGGCTACCCGCTGTTCAGGCTCAAGGGCCACTACTTCGCCATCGCCACCATCGCCACCAGCCTGGTGCTCAAGGACTTGTTTGAGAGCTGGGACTTCGTGGGCGCGGCCACCGGCCTGCAGATACCCATCCGGAGCAAGCTGCCGGACTTCCTCTACCTGCAGTTCCGCCACGACTACTATTACTATTACATCCTGCTGGCCATCTTCCTGCTGGGCATCCTCTACCTGAACGCCTTCCGCCACTCCAGGCTGGGCTTCCAGCTCCGGGCCATCAAGGACAACGAGGACGTGGCCAAGAGCCTGGGCATCGACGCCCACTGGTGCAAGATCAAGGCATACGCCGTGGCCACCGCCTTCGTAGCCGTGGTGGGCTCCTTCCATGCCTGCTACAACTTCAACATCGAGCCCGAGGACGTGATGAGCCTGGATCTCTCGGTGCTCATCGCCATGATGGCGTTGTTGGGCGGGGCGGGTTCGTTGTGGGGGCCGATCATCGGCGCGGCCATCCTGGTGCCCCTTAAAAGCTACCTGGGCTCCTGGCTGGGCGGCGCGGCCGGCCTGGAGGGCCTGAACCTGGTCATCTACGGCGCGATCATCATGTTCATCGCCGCGGTGCAGCCGCGCGGCGTCTGGGGCATGGTGGAGGCGGTGCGCGCCCGCCGGAGGGGTGGTTATGCCGCTTCTTGAGGTCAAGCACGTCAGCAAGGAGTTCGGCGGCCTGGTGGCCAACGACGACGTCTCCTTCAGCCTGGAATCCAACGAGGTCCTGGGGCTGATCGGACCCAACGGCGCCGGCAAGACCACCCTGTTCAACTGCATCGCCGGGCACTTTCCGGTGACCCGGGGCCAGATCGTCTTTGACGGCCAGGACATCACCGCCCTGAAGGCCTTTGACGTGGCCCGGCTGGGCTTGGCCCGCACCTTCCAGATCTTCGCCGCCAGCGGCGACCTCAAGGTCCGCGAGAACGTGATGGTGGGCGCTTTCATGCGCACGCCCTCGCGCAAGGCCGCCCGCCGCCAGGCCGAGGCCATGCTGGAGTTTTTGGGCATCGCCGACGCGGCCGAGTACATGATGACCGAGCTGCCGGTGGCCGGGCAGAAGCGGGTGGCCCTGGCCACCGCCCTGGCCACCGCGCCCAAGCTGCTGCTCCTGGACGAGGTGGCCGCCGGCCTGAACCGCTCGGAGATCGAGGGCATGGTCCTGTTGATCCGCCAGATCAACACCGACAAGGGCGTGGCGGTGCTGCTGACCGAGCACGTGCTGGAGATGGTCATGGCGCTGTCGCACCGGGTCATCGTGCTGGAGAGCGGCCGGCTCATCGCCGACGGCGACCCCCAGAGCGTGGTCCAGGACCCCGAGGTGATCAAGGCCTACCTGGGCGAGCACTTCGTGGGCCGGGAGGAGGCCTCCCATGCTTGAGGTGCGTGGCGTCACCGTGCGCTACTCCGGTCTGCCGGTGCTGCGCGAGGCCTCCATCAGCGTGGCCCAGGGCCAGAGCGTGGCCGTGGTGGGCAGCAACGGGGCGGGCAAGTCCACCCTGCTCAAGGCCATCATGGGCGCGGCCAGGGTGGGCCAGGAGGGCGGCATCAGCTTCCTGGGCCAGGAGATCAAGGGCCTGCGCACCGAGGAGATCGTGCGCCGGGGCCTGATCTACGTGCCCGAGGACCGCAAGTTGTTCAAGGTGCTGCCGGTGGAGGAGAACCTGCTCCTGGGGGCCTTTGTGGTGGACGACGAGGCCACCAAGAAGCGCAACCTGGAATACGTCTACAACCTCTTCCCCCGGCTCAAAGAGCGCCGCAGGCAGGCGGCCGGCTCCTTGAGTGGCGGCGAACAGCAGATGGCGGCCATTGGCCGCGGCCTGATGAGCGACCCTAAGCTCCTGATGCTGGACGAGCCCAGCTTGGGCCTGGCGCCCAGGATGGTCTCCGAGGTTTTCGAGACCGTGCGCAAGCTGCGCCAGGAAGGCCGCACCGTGATCCTGGTGGAGCAGAACGTGCGCGAGGCCCTGGAACTGGCCGACTACGCCTACATCGTGCAGACCGGCCGCATCCGCCATGAAGGCACCGCCGAGGAGCTGCTGGGCTCGGACGTGGTGCGCAAGGCCTTCCTGGGCCTGTAGCCCCCCTGCACAACACCGCCCATGATGCCGCCGGGGCCCACGCCCCGGCGGTTCGTTTTGGTCCGGCCGGGTCCATTTGTGCGCTGGCGGGCCTTCGGCCGGCTATGCAAATCCCGGCTGCCAGGCCGGTATTGGCGCGCCGGGCCTTTTGGGGGTGCGCACAAACCGCCTAAGCACCGGCCCGCCACCGCGTTCACGTTTTCACTAATGGCAAATTAAGCAGGTATGTCAGTACAATAATGGCCAGGGGGCCTAATAGGCCCATAGGCTGGTGAAATTGCGCTTGACGTCATGTATTGGCCGTTGATATGAAATGGACTGTGCAGTGATTGCACAACACGCACAACGCAGCCGGCGGGCAAGCTCCGGGCCGGGCGGGTTCTGGGAAAGGCCGGGGGTGATCGAGGCATGATCCGCGAACTCTACAGCCAGCCGCTTCTGGCCTTTGGCTGCGGCAACACCCTGCTGGGCGACGACGGCTTCGGCCCGGCGGTTATCGAGCACCTCCTTGCCCATCACCGGCTCCCGGCCGGGGCCGCGGCCCTGGACCTGGGCACCAGCAGCCGCGACTATCTCTTCGACCTGCTGCTCAGCCCGGTCAAACCCCGCCTGCTCATCATCATCGACGCCGCCGACCCGGCCGGCCTGGCCCCGGGCCGGCTCATGGAGCTGCCGCTCGCCGACATCGCGCCGGAGAAGGTCAACGACTTCTCCCTGCACCAGTTCCCCTCGGTCAACCTGCTCCAGGAGCTGGCCGAGGCCGGCGGGGTGCGGGTGCGGGTGCTGGCGGTCAAGGCCGGCAGCATCCCGGAGACGGTGTGCCCCGGCCTGAGCCCGGCGGTGGCCGCGGCGGTGCCCCTGGCCGCGGCCTGGGTGGCGCAGGCCCTCGATGAAACCGCCGCGTCCCTGGAGCAAGTTCACCCAACCCGCCCGGACCGGGCGGCCAGCGCAGAGGTGTAGGCATGATCGTCATCGGAGTCGGTCATTTGGCGGAGCACCTGGGCGTGCACCGCAACACCATCCGCAATTGGATCCGGGACGGCAAGCTGCCGGCCCGCACGTCCCCCGGCAAGGGCTACATGCTCAGCGAGGACGACTTCGGCAAGGTCTGCCAGGAGTTCGGCCTGGATCCCGGCAAGCTCCGGGTGCGCCGCCTGTCCGGCCGTGGCGGCTCCGCCGGCCTGGCCGACTTCAACTCGCCGGAGCTGCGCAGCGTGGGCCAGCGTTCGGACCGCCTGCGCAAAAGCCCGCAGTGGGCCGACGTCTGCCTGACCTGCGGCTCCTGCGCCAGCGCCTGCCCCATCAGCGGCGTGGACGGCCTGGATCCGCGCAAGGCGGTGCGCATGGTGGTGCTGGGTCTGGAGGACGAGCTGATCGCCTCCCAGTGGCCCTGGAAGTGCACCCTGTGCGGCAAATGCGAGGAGGCCTGCCCCATGAACGTGGAGCTGGTCTCCATGTTCCGCACCGTGCGCGGCCTGCGCGAGCGCGACAAGGTGCCCGGCCCCCTGCACAAGGGCGTCTTGATGTGCCTGAACCGGGGCAACAACCTGGGCATCCCCCGCGACGATTTCCTGTTCCTCTTGGAGGAGCTGGGCGAGGAGATGGACGCCGACGGCTGCCCCGGCTTCAGCGTGCCGGTGGATAAAAAGGGCGCCAACGTGCTGGTGACCATCAACTCCAAGGAGCCCTTTGGCGAGCCGGACGACCTGAAGTTCTGGTGGAAGATCTTCTACGCCGCCGGCGAGTCCTGGACCGTGCCCTCCTACAACTGGGAGGGCGTGAACTGGGGCCTCTTCACCGGCGATGACGAGTCCATGAAAACCATCGTGGGCCGCATCGTGGAGAACATGTACAAGCTGGAGTGCAAGACGCTGCTCTTGCCCGAGTGAGGCCACGCCTACTACGCGACCAGGCTTGGTCTGCAAAAGTGGTTCGCCGAGGACGCCAAGAACTTCGAGGTGGTCAGCATCTTCGACCTGCTCCAGCGCTACCTGGCCCAGGGGCGGATCCAGGTGGACCCCAGGGTGCACCAGCACCTGACCACCTATCACGACCCCTGCAACTACACCCGCAAATCGCTGAAGACTTTCGGCATCAGCTACGCCGACATGGGCCGCTGGATCACCCGGCAGTGCTGCCCCAGCTTTGCCGAGATGCACCCCAACTTTGAGGGCAACTATTGCTGCGGGGCCGGCGGCGGGCCTGGGCCATGCCCTTCAAGGAGGAGCGCGTCTTCTATGGCCGCATCAAGGCCCAGCAGATCAAGAAGACCGGGGCTAGGCTGGTCGTGGCGCCCTGCCACAACTGCCGCGACCAGATCATGAAGAGCCTGGACAAGGAGTACAAGCTGGACGTGGAGGTCAAGTACATCTGGGAGTTGGTGGCCGACTCCCTGATCATGCCCGCGTCCGGCTCAGTCCGGCGAGGGGAGGCATAGCACATGGGCCCAGACAAGACCGGCGCGGTGATGGTGGTCGGCGGCGGCATCGCCGGCATGCAGGCCGCCCTGGACCTGGCCGACAGCGGCTTTTTCGTCTACCTGGTGGAGCGCGGCGCGGTCATCGGGGGGGCCATGTCCCGGCTGGACAAGACCTTCCCCACCAATGACTGCGCGATGTGAATTATCTCGCCAAAGTTGGTCGAGTGCGGTCGGCACTTGAATATTGAGTTGTTGACCCTGACCGAGGTGGCCGGGGTCGCGGGCGAGGCGGGAAACTTCACGGTCGAGCTCACCCAGCATCCACGCTACGTGGATATGGACAAGTGCATCGCCTGCGGCCAGTGCGCCCAGAAATGCCCGAAAAAGGTCAAGGACTGGAACTACAACGAGGGTATCGGCTATCGCAAGGCCATCTTCGTGCGCTATCCCCAAGCCGTGCCGCTCAAGTACCGCATCGACTCGGACAACTGCATCTGGTTCCAGAAGGGCCGTTGCCGGGCCTGCGAGAAGATCTGCCCCACCGGGGCCATCAACTTCGACGACCAGGCCAAAAGCCGCAGCATCGCGGTGGGCTCCATCATCCTGGCCCCCGGCGCGCGCACCTTCGACCCCACCGGCATCCGCACCTGGGGCTTCGGCGTCTTCCCCAACGTGGTCACCAGCAACCAGGTGGAGCGCTTGCTCAGCGCCGGCGGCCCCACCGAGGGCCACCTGGTGCGCCCCGGGGACCACAAGCCGGTCAAAAGGGTGGCCTTTTTGCAGTGCGTGGGCAGCCGCGACGTGAACAAGGCCGGCCACGCCTATTGCAGCAGCGTCTGCTGCATGTACGCCATCAAGGAGACCATGATCGCCCTGGAGCACGATCCGGACCTGGAGGCGACCATCTTCTTCATGGACATCCGCACCCACGGCAAGGATTTCGAGCGCTATTACAACCGGGCGAGGGAGCGCGGCATCCGTTTCGAGCGCTGCCGGGTGCACAGCCTGGAGCCGGGCGAGGCCGAGGGCGACATCGCCCTGCGCTACATCACCGACGAAGGCAAGCAGGTGGCCGAGGACTTCGACCTGGTGGTGCTCTCGGTGGGCATGGAGACCAGCCCCGAGGCGGCCACCCTGTGCCAGCGGGTGGGGGCCGAGCTGAACCACAACCGGTTCATCGCCAACTCGGCCCTGGCCCCCATGCGTACCAGCCGCCCCGGCGTCTACGCCTGCGGCACCATCCTGGGCCCCAAGAACATCCCCCATTCGGTGATGCAGGCCAGCGCCGCGGCCGCGGCCGCGGCCGAGAACCTGGCGGGCAGCCGCTTCAGCCTGACCAAGACCAGGCAGTTCCCGCCCGAGCGCGACGTGCGCGCCCAAAAGCCCCGGGTGGGCGTCTTCGTGTGCCACTGCGGCAGCAACATCGCCGGGGTCATCGACGTGCACGCCCTGGCCGACTATGCCGCCGGCCTGCCCGGCGTGGTCTACGTGGAGCGCAACCTGTTCACCTGCTCCCAGGACACCCAGGAGCTGATCAAGCAGAAGATCGCCAGCGAGGGCCTGAACCGCATCGTGGTGGCCGCCTGCACCCCGCGCACCCATGAGCCCCTGTTCAGGGAGACAATGCGCGCCGCCGGGCTCAACGAGTACCTGTTTGAGATGGCCAACATCCGCAACCAGGCCTCCTGGGTCCACGCGGGCGAGCCGGCGGCGGCCACCGACAAGGCCAGGGACCTGGTGCGCATGGCCGTGGCCAAGGTGGCCCTGCTGGAGCCTTTGCCGCCCCTTTCGGTGCCGGTGAAGCAGGCGGCGTTGGTGGTGGGCGGCGGCGTGGCCGGCATGACCGCCGCCCTGGGGCTAAGCCGCCAGGGCTTCGCGGTGCACCTGGTGGAGAAGACCCCGCGCCTGGGCGGCAACGCGTTGCACCTTTTCAGGACCTGGAAGAACGAGCCCATCCAGGCCTTTGTGGACGAGCTGCGGGCCCTGGTCAAGGTGGACCAGAACATCACCCTGCACCTGGGCAGCCAGGTGACCCAGGCCGAGGGCTTCGTGGGCAATTTCCGCTCGGTCATCGCCGAGCCCGAGGGCGAGGTGGCGGTGGAGCACGGGGTGGGCATCGTGGCCACCGGCGGCCGGCCTTATCGGCCCGACGAGTACGCCTACGGCCAGTCGCGCCGGGTCTTCACCGCCCTGGAGTTCGACAAGCTGCACCTGTTGGACGACGAGCGCATCAAGCACGGCAACAGCTTCGTCTTCATCCAGTGCGTGGGTAGCCGGGAGCCGGCCCGGCCCTACTGTTCGCGCGTCTGCTGCACCCACGCCGTGCAGGCGGCCATCGACCTCAAGCGCGAGGAGCCGGAGCGCAACGTCTTCATCCTCTACCGCGACCTGCGCACCTATGGCCAGCGCGAGGAGCTGTACAAGAAGGCCCGCGAGCTGGGCGTGATCTTCATCAACTACGACATGCACGTCAAGCCCCAGGTGCGGGTGCAGAGCGACGAGCGCCTGGAGGTTTTGGTGTGGGACCACGTCCTGCACCAGCCCTTCAAGCTCTCCGCCGACGTGCTGGTGCTGGCCACGGCCATCGTGCCCTATCCCGAGGCCCAGGCCCTGGCCTCGGTGTACAAGCTGCCCACTGACAGCGACGGCTTCTTCCAGGAGGCCCACGTCAAGCTGCGGCCGGTGGATTTCGCCACCGACGGCCTGTTCCTGGCCGGCCTGGCCCACTATCCCAAGCCCATCGAGGAGTCCATCAGCCAGGCCACGGCCGCGGTGTCGCGCGCCGTCACCGTGCTCAGCAAGACCCGCATCGACATGGACTCCATCAAGGCGGTGGTGGAGGAGGCCAAGTGCGACGGCTGCGCCCTGTGCATCGACGTCTGCCCCTTCCACGCCATCGCGCTGGAGGAGTTGGAGGAGGGCAAGCGCCACGTGGTCATCAACCAGGCCCAGTGCAAGGGCTGCGGCTGCTGCATGGCCACCTGCCCCAAGGAGGGCGTCAACGTGTCGGGCTTCAGTTACCAGCAGCTCGCCGCCCAGGTGGCGGCGGCACTCGGTTAGCAGGATGTTGAAAAAGTCCATCCATGGACTTTTTCAACCCCGGTCGGCCGAAGTGAATCCGGCCGACTGGGCGAAAAGCTCGGCCTTGGGGCAAGGCCTCGCTTTTCGGCGGGCCATCCATGGCCCGCAGAGACTGTTTTCAACCGCCTGCTGTACCCATTGGGCGGGAGGTAGGATGCCATGAGCTTCGAACCCAAGATTCTGTCCTTCAACTGCAACTGGTGCTCCTATGCCGCGGCCGACCTGGCCGGCACCTCGCGCATGCAATACCCGCCGTCCTTGCGCATCGTGCGGGTGATGTGCTCGGGCATGGTGCACCCCAACCTGGTGGTGGAGGCCTTC
>JAZDHW010000125.1:0-4032 GCA_043805555.1 Pseudomonadota bacterium | reverse complement strand
CATGATACTCGTGCATTTTGTCTTGTAATTCTCCCGCATGAACTCTCTCCGGTTGCCTGCCAGCCAATCTAGCATTTTCCTGCTCCACATAAACTCTATTTATCGAAGATGATATATTAATAACCTTTTCTTTGTCCCGGTGCTTAACGAAATGGGTAATTAATTCGAAGTGGTCACGTGTGTTAAAAAACCTTCGTTGAAATTTCTGAAAAGTAGTCATTGAGTTGTCGGTGAGATCAATTGGGATTGATATCTTTTCAAGCGTTTGTTGTAGCTTGGTTAATTTTGTATTTAGTATGGAATTAATCGACTTAGACAACTCTATTTTCTTGTTGGATTGATAGCTAAATATGACAACTACCGTTGCTGATAGTAAAGAAAAAACAGCGGAAATTATAGGCGCATTTTCAGTCACCCACACATTCATTCCTCGCTCTTTTCCTGCGCCTGTAATCCGGCCGGCTCCACGCTCAGGGTCAGGCCGTCCACCTTGGTCACGATAAGCTCCTGGCCGGCCGCGAAGGGCGCGGCGGCCTTCGCCCGCCAGATCTCGCCCAAGACCCGCACCCGGCCGGCGTCCAGGGCCACGGCCCTTTGTCCGATGAGTCCCTCGGCCCCGGTGACGGCCTGGGCGCGCTGGGCCTTGGCCGCCACCCAGGCCACCCCGCCAAAGAACGCGATGACCGTGATCAGGGTGGGCAGCAGCACACTGAGCGAAAGGGCGGTGAGCTGGCCGGGGCTGTCGAAGAGCATGATGGAGCCCAGGATCAGGGCCCCCGCCCCGCCCAGGGCCAGCAGGCCGCCGCTGACCACCTTGATCTCCAGGATGAACAGCAGCACCGCCAGGATGATAAGGGCCAGGCCGGCGTAGGAGACCGGCAGGGTGCTCATGGCGAAAAAGGCCAGGATCAGGGCCAGGCCGCCCACCACGCCGGGGAAGATGGCGCCGGGATGGCTGAGTTCGAAGTACAGCCCGGCCAGGCCGATCATCAGCAGGATGTAGGCCAGGTTGGGGTTGGCCAGGGCGCTGAGCAGGCTCTCGCGCCAGTCCGGGGTGTGGAAGACCAGGGCCCGGCCCCGGCTGGTGATGGTGCGCGGGCCGGCGGCGGTGGCCACCGTCACGCCCTCGAGCTGGCCCAGCAGCGAGCCCAGGTCGCTGGCCAGCACGTCGATGACGCCGTCCTTGAGGGCCTGGCCGGCCTCCAGGCTCAGCGACTCGCGCACCATGCGCTCGGCCACCTCCGGCGGCCGGCCCCGGCGCTGGGCCAGGCCCCGGGCCATGGCCATGAGATCCTGGGTCACCTTGCCGGCCATGGCGCCCTTGATGTCCTGGCCGCCGGCCCCCACCGGATGGGCCGCGCCCACCTGGGTGGCCGGGGCCATGGCCGCCAGCGGCGCGGCCAGCACCAGGAAAGCCCCGGCGCTGGCCGCCCGCGCGCCCGAGGGCGCCACGTAGACCGCCACCGGGATCGGCGCGGCCAGGATGGCCTGGACCATCGCGCGCATGGATTCCACCAGGCCGCCGGGGGTGTCAAGTTGGATCACGGCCAGGGCCGCATCAGCCGCGGCGGCCTGCTGCAGGGCCTCGACCAGATAGCGGGCGGAGCCGGGGTTGACGTTGTCCTTGAGCTCGATCACCCAGACCGGGCCCTGGCCGCCGGGCGCGGGGGCGGCGGGGGCGGCAGGCGTGGCGGGAGCGGGGGATGGGGGCGGCGCGGTGGGCACCGCCGCTACGGGTAGGGCCCACAAGCCCAGGAGCAACGTCAGGCCCCAGGCCAGGAGCCAGGGCAGGGGCAAAACGCGGAAAGGGCGGATGGTGTTGCGCAAGCGGCCGACCTCCGTTTGCGGCCCGGGCGCGGGCCTTACGCCTCCAGTCTAATACAACCGGGCGCGGGCACCCAAATTAAGGCTACGGAGAGATTGCCGCGTCGCGGCCCTGGCGGGCCGCTTCTCGCAATGACAAGGCGATGGCTGCGGGGTCAGGCCACCGGGCCGGCCAGGAAGCGCCGCAGCTCCTTGAGGTCGGCGTAGGCCTCGGCCTTGCGCTCGGGCGAGCGCAGCAGGAAAGCGGGGTGGAAGGTGGGCAGCAGCGGGATGCCGCCAAGGTCGTGCCAGCGGCCGCGCAGGGCGCTGATGGGCGCGTCGGTGGCGAGTAGCGCCTGGGCCGCCGGCCGGCCCAGGGTCAGGATGGCCCGGGGCGCGATGGCCGCGAGCTGGCCCTCCAGGAAGGGCCGGCAGGCGGCGGCCTCCTCGGGGCGGGGGTCGCGGTTGTTTGGCGGCCGGCATTTGACCAGGTTGGTGATGTAGACCTCGGCCCGCCCGAGCCCCATTGCGGCCAGCATCTTGTCCAGCAAATGCCCGGCCGGACCCACGAAGGGCTCGCCGCGCTCGTCTTCCTTCTCGCCGGGGGCCTCGCCGATGAGCATCACCCGCGCGTCCTGCGGCCCCGTGCCGAAGACGATGTGGCGGCGGGCCTGGGACAGGCCGCAACGGATGCACTCGCCCAATTCGGTGCGCACGCTGGTCAGGCTGGGACGCAGGCCAGCGGGCTCGGGGCGGGGCGCGGCGGCGGGTGCTGACGGCGCGGTCGCCGGCCGTCCGCCCAAAGCGGCCATGAGGCGCTCGCGGTCGCCGGCCGCCGCCTGCACCAGGCCCAGGCCCAGGCGGTCGCGGCAGGCCAGGTTGGCGGCCAGCTCGGCGATGAGGGTGGGATCAACGGGCACGGCGGCTAGCCCTGGGCCAGCAGCGCCGCCACCCGGTCCAGGATGCGCATGGCCACCTCGGCCTTGGTCATTAGCGGCAGGGAGTCCACCTCGCCCTCGGCGCTGATCAGGTGCACCCGGTTGGTGGTCACGCCAAAGCCGCTGTCGCTGGCGCTGACGTCGTTGGCCACCATCAGGTCCAGGTTCTTGCGCCGAAGCTTGTCGGCGGCGTGGGCCAGCACGTCCCGGGTCTCGGCGGCGAAACCCACCAGGATGCGCCCGGCCTTGTGGGCCCCCAGCTCGGCCAGGATGTCCGGGTTGGCCACCGGGCGGCAGGTCTCGGAATCCGCGCCCTTCTTGGCCTTGTGCGTGGCGCAGGCCTCCGGCCGCCAGTCGCTCACCGCCGCGGCCTTGATCACCACCTGGGCCTGGGCGGCGGTGGCCATCACCGCCTGGTGCATGTCGCGGGCGCTGGTCACCCGCAGCGTGGTCACCCCCGGCGGCGGGGCCAGGTGGGTGGGGCCCAGCACCAGGGTAACGGCTGCGCCCCGCTGGCGGGCGGCCCGGGCCAGCTCGATGCCCATGCGCCCGCTGCTGGGGTTGCTGATGAAGCGCACCGGGTCCAGGTGCTCGCGGGTGGGGCCGGCGCTGATCACCACCGCCACCCCGGCCAGGTCGGCGGGCGTCAAGAGGTCCCACAGCGCGTCCATGATCTCAATGGGCTCGGCCATGCGCCCCAGGCCTTCTTCTCCACAAGCGGTGCGGCCGGGCCGGGGCCCCACCGTGCGCACCCCGCGCCCGGCCAGGATGGCCAGGTTGTCGGCCACGCTGGGGTGTTGCCACATCTGGGGGTTCATGGCCGGCGCGATGAGGAGCGGCGCGGTGCTGGCCAGGATCAGGGTGGTCAAGAGGTCGTCGGCCAGGCCGTGGGCCGCCTTGGCGATGAAGTTGGCCGTGGCCGGGGCCACCACCACGGCCTCGGCCCAGCGGGCCAGGTCGATGTGGCTGATGGCCGCCTCGGCCGCCGGGTCGAACATGTCGTGCGCCGCCGGCTGGCTGGTCAGGGCCGCAAACGTCAGCGGGGTCACGAAGTTGCGCGCCCCGGCCGTGAGCACCGCCCGCACCGCGCAGCCTTGCTGGCTGAGCTGGCTGGCCAGCTCGCAGGCCTGGTAGGCCGCGATGCCGCCGGTGACGCCCAAAAGCACCCGGCGCGGTTCATGGGCGCAGGGGGGGGTCATAAAGTCCCTAACTACGGGGGTGCGGGGGGGCGCCGGTTTGGGGTGCCAAACGGTTGCCCCCGGGCCCCCCGCCCAAAAGGGCGCCGGTTTAA
>JAZDHW010000124.1:0-8581 GCA_043805555.1 Pseudomonadota bacterium | reverse complement strand
CAGGCCGCCCACCAGCACCAGGGCCAGGAGCAGGCCGGGAAAGGCCAGGCCCACGTCGATGAGCCGGGCCAGGGCCCAATCCAGGCCGCGCCGGGCCAGGCCGGCCGCCACCCCGGCCGCCAGGCCCAGTCCCCCGGCCAGTCCCGCGGCCATGAGCCCCAGCCACAGCGACACCCGGCCGCCCCAAAGCAGGCGCGAGAGCTGGCAGCGGCCCAGGTGGTCGGTGCCCAGGAGATGGCCCCAGCCCGGTGGCAGCAGGCGCTGGCCCAGGTCGATGGCCAGGGGGTCCTGGGGGGCCAGCCAGGGAGCCAGGAGCGCTGCCAGGGCCAGGCCGCCCAGGATCAGGCCGCCGGCCCAGAGCGCCAGGGCGCCGTTCTGTGATCGCTCAGGCCGGGCCAAGGCCCGCGGGTTCCCGGTGGCGCGGATCCAGCCGCGCGGCCATGAGATCGGCGGCCGCGCTGGCCAGCACCAGGGCCACGGTCATCAGCAGCACCAGGCCCTGCACCAGGGGCAGGTCGCGGCCCAGCACGGCCTCCACCAGGAGCCGGCCCAGGCCCGGCCAGGCGAAGACCGTCTCCACCACCACCGCCCCGCCCAGCAAGTGGCCCAGGGTCATGCCCCACAGGCTGAGCAGCGGACCCCAGACCCCGCGCAGCACGTGGGCCGTGAGCACCCGCCGCCGGCCCAGGCCCTTGGCATAGGCAAAGCGCACGCAGTCCTGGCCCAGGGCCTCCAGCACCCCGGCCCGCAGGATGCGCCCCTGCATGGCCGCCACGCCCAGGGCCAGGGTCAGGGCGGGCAGCACCAGGCTGGTCCAGCCGTCGCGGCCGGCGGCCGGCAGCCAGCCCAGGCCCAGGGCCAGGCCGTAGATCAGGAGCAGGCCCAGCCAGTAGGACGGCAGGGAGACTAGGAGCAGACTGATCCAGCGGGGCAGGCGGTCGCCGGCCGCGCTGGGGCGCAGGGCGGTGGAAAAACCGGCCAGGCCGGAGAGCAGCACCACCAGGACGAAGGCGCACCCGGCCAGTTCCAGGGTGGCGGGCAGGCGGGCGGCGATCTCAACGGCCACCGGCTCGCCGCTGCGCAGGGAGCGGCCCAGGTCCAGGCGCAGGGCCCGGCCCAGCCAGGCCGCGTATTGCCGCGGCCAGGCCTGGTCCAGGCCCAGTTCGCGGCGCAGAGCGGCCACCCGCTCCGGGGCCGGGTTGTCGGAGCGCGCGCGCAGGAGCACCTCGGCCGGGTCGCCGGGGGCCAGCAGTTGCAGGGCGAAGGTCAGGACCGACACGCCCAGCATTACCAGCGCCAGGCCGGCGGCGCGGGCGGCCGCCGCGCGCAGGCGGAAGGCTACGCCGGTCAAGGCCGCGCCCCAGCCGGACGCCGCTCCCACCAGAGCAGGGCCAGGCTGTTGGTGCCCTGGGCCCGCACCCGGTCGCCCACCCGCCAGCGCTCCAGGATGTTGCGGATGTCCCGCTCCACCCCCGGGCCGCTCTTGCCGAAGATGGCGAAGTAGCGGCAGTAGAAGTCATGGACCGTTTCCAGGGGGTGGTCGAAGCTCACCGGCCAGGCCAGATGGCGCAGGTTGGGCCGGCGGTGGCTGGCGTTGAGCCAGCCCAGGGCGCAGGCCAGGTGGAAGCCGCCGTCGTGGTAGGGCGTGGCCAGCACCTGGCGCCACATGTCGCGCCGGAAGGCGAAATGCTCCTCGCCGGTGCCCAGCACCAGCACCACCTTGTCGCGGCTCCAGGACTCCAGGCGCTCCAGGCCCTGCACGCTCAGCGCGTCGGGGAAGAACGAAGCCAGCACCAGGTCGTGGGCCTGCGCGGGACGATGGTCCTCCCAGCGCGCGTGGACGGTCTGCACCCGTCCCAGGGCCCGGCCCGTCGCCGCGCGTTCCAGGTTATCCAGCATGGGCTGGCACCAGTCCAGGGCAATGACGTTGTGGCCGGCCGCGGCCAGGGGCAGGGCCATGGTGCCCGGCCCGCAGCCCACGTCCAGGATGTCCTTGCGGCCGGGGCGCAGGAGGCCCTGGCGGGCCATTTCCGCCACCAGGCGCTGGCCCTGCTCGCCGTCCTGGCCCCACAGGGCCAGGTAGCTGTCGCTGACCTGGGCGTAGAAATCGTGCCAGGCCGTGGGGCTGGCCTTCTGGCTGCATTTGAGGAACGAGGTCTCCCGCGCCCGCCGCCAGGCTCGGCGCCAGAAATCGGGGTCGCAGGGCTCCTGGTTCCAGGGCTCGGGCTCGCTGATCCTTTTCGCGGTCATCATGGCGTGGTCCTTGGCCGGGCCTGGCGCAGGTCGGGCCGGAAAAAATGATCCATGCTGAAATCCTGCACGGTCTGGCGATGGGCGTAGAGGGCCAGCTCGTGGAACAGGGGCAGGATGGGCAGGTCGCGGGCCATGATCGCGGCCAGGCGCGCGTAGGCCGCCCGGCGCGCGGCCGGGTCCATCTCCACCCGGGCCTGGGCGATGAGGCGGTCGGCCTCGGCGTCGCGCCAGCCGGGATTGGCCGGGGCGTTGGCGGCCAGGTAGTAGCTATAGAAAAAGTCCGGGTCGCCGGTCATCAGGGTGTTGGGTTGCAGGGAGAGGTCGAAGTCGCCGTGTTTGAGCGCCAGGTAATAGGCCCCGGCCTCGCTGACCGCGATGCGCGCGGCCAGGCCGCGGCGCTTGAGCTGCTGTTGCAGGGCCTGGGCCAGGTCCAGGTAGGGCCAGCGCTGCACGGTGCCGGCGTGGAGCAGGATGACCAGGGGCTCGTTGCCGGAGGCGATGGCCGCGGCCTCGGCCAGGGGTGAGGTTAGGTTGCCGTCGGCCCAGTCCGCGGCCAGGCGGCTGAAGGGATCGCGGGCCGGGACGCTGATGCCGCCGGCCAGGGAGGCCACCAGACCGGCGCGCTGCACCAGGCCGGCCAGCCAGAGCCGGGCCGGGCGCGCGGCCAGGGGCGGCCGCCGGCAGTTGAATACCAGGTAATGGGTGGTGGCCACCTCCTGGCGTTTGAGAATCACCCCGGCCGCGGCCCGCAACTCCGGCTCCTGCTCGGGCAGGATGGCCCCCACATCGGCCACCGCGTCCAGGTCACCGGCCATCAAGGCCATGGCCCGGGTCTGGGCGTCGGCCAGCACCCGGAAGACCACCCGCTGATAAGCCGGCGGGCCGCTCCAATAGCCCGGCCAGGCTGTCAGGCGCACCTCGTGGCCGGGCAGGGCCTGGTCCAGGGCGTAGGGCCCGGTGGCGATCAGCCTGACGATGCGCCCGGCCGCGTCCACGCCCGCGGGCTTGATTATGGGGCTGCCGTAATAGGCCACCAGGGCCGGGAAGTCCGGCGCGGGTTCGCTGAGCCGGCAGGTCAGCTCCAGGGGGGCGCTGGCCTCCACGCTGGCCAGGTGGCGGAAGCTGGCGGCCGGGTCGTACTTGGCCTGGCCGGCGATGCGGCGCAGGCAGAAGGCCGCGTCGGCAGCGCTGAGGGGCGTTCCGTCATGAAAGCGCACCCCGGACCGCAGCCGGAAGACCCAGGTGCGCCCGCCTTCCTGGGCCTGCCAGGACTCGGCCAGCCAGGGCACCGGGCGCAGGTTGTTGTCCAGGTAGGTGAGCGCCTCCCAGACGTTGGTGGAGCCATGCAGATAGGCGCGGCTGTCCGGGCCGTCGCAGAAATCGCGGCCGATGCCCACCACCAGGACGCGGCTGGCGTCCCGGCCGCCCGCCGGGCCGGGCCCGCAGGCGGCCAGGCCCAGGACGGCCAGGAGCGCCAGCGCCAGGGGGAGGGCGAGATATCTGGGCATGGCGGGGGGCGGCCGGCGCCGTCGGGGGGGCGGCGCCGGCCGGGTTTCCTAGAACCGGTAGCTGATGATGAAATCGGCCTCCACGGTCAGGCCGGGGTTCACGTAGACGATCTCGGTGGCGTACTCCTTGTCCAGCAGGTTGGTGCCCGAAAGCGCGGTGGTCAGCACCCACTTGTCGCTGAGCTTCCAGTCCCGCCACACCTTGGCGTCCACAGTCTCGTAGGCCTCCATGTGGAAGTAAGGCAGGTCGGTGTTTTCGTCGTCGTAGTAGCGGTCGTCCGAGAACCGCAGGGTGACCTGGGCGTTGAACAGCGCCGGGTCCATGTAGCGCAGGCCCAGGCTGCCCCAGTAGTCCGGCGCGTTGCGCAGCTGGTTGTCGCTGATGGAGCCGGCGTCCTTGAGCCGGCTGCGGTTCAGGGTGAGCGAGCCAATGAGGCTCAGCTTGTCGGTGAGGCGCTGTTGCAGCATCAGTTCCACACCGCTGATCTCGGCCTTGCCCAGGTTTTGGGTGCGGATGATGGTGCCGCCTGCCACGGCCGGGTTGACGTCGTAGCGGTAGGAGACCATGTCGGTGATCTCGCCGTAGTAGGGCGTGACGCTGAACATGGTGCCCAGCTTGGGCAGGGTGATCTCGGCCCCCAGGTCCACCATCCAGGTTTTCTCTGGCTCCAGGCTGGGGTTGGCCTCGCGCCAGGTCATGCCGCTCCGGGTGTTGTTGAAAAACCAGGTGGCGGTGCCGGGCCAATAGGCCGTGCCGGCCGAGGCGCGCAGGGCGAAGAAGTCATTGAAGCGGTACTTGGCCCCGCCGCGGTAGGTGACCTGGTCCTTGCTGAAGCCGTCTGGGCGCTGTGGGGAGGAGGACTGGTCATAGACGTCGTGGAACTTCCACTGGTCCCAGCGCACGCCGGCCAGCAGGGAGAGCTTGTCGTCCAGCAGGAACATCTGGTCCTGCAGGTAGAAGGCGGTCTGGTCGGTGGTGTAGTCGGTCTTGGCGGTGCGCGCGCCGCTGCTCAGGCTGTATGTCTCGCGCACTTCGTTTTCGCGGCACCAGAAGGCGCCGGCGGTCAGGGTGTTGTTCTTGGCCAGGTAGAAGTCGGTCTGCACCTCCAACGGCACCCGCTCGTTGGTCCACTCGGTGCGGGTGGTGGGGGTGGTGTTGAGCCGCAGTTGGTTGTTGACCAGGGTCAGGCCGCTGATGTTCTTGCCCGGCCGGTCCAGAAGCTGGTAGCCCGCGCTGGCGGTGACCTTCATGATGTCGGCGATGGGCGCGTAGAACTTAAACAGGCCCACGCCCTGGCTGCCGTTGTCATTGAGCACCAGGCCGGGCTGGCCGCCGTAGAGGTAAAGGCTCTCGTAGTTGTAGCTGGCCAGCACGCCGATGCCTTTGGAGTTCTCCCAGCCGGCCTTGCCCATCAGGTAGGAATATTCGTAGCGGTTGTTCTCATAAGAAGCGTCCCAGAGGTACTGGGTCTTGCCCCGCTTATACAGATCGATCATGCCGCTGACCGGCTTCATGGCATAGCCGCCGGAGTAATCGCCGTTGTAGGAAAAGTAGTAGTTGAAGTTGCCATCTTTGTCGCCAACGCTGGCGTGGGTGCGCCAGGTGTCATAGCTGCCGTAGCCGGTGGCGAACCTGGCCCCGCGCTGGTCCTGGCCCGACTTGGTGATGATGTTCACCGCGCCGCCGCTGGCGTTGGCGCCGTAGAGCGCCGAGGACGGTCCCAGCAGCACGTCCACCCGGGAGATGTCGTTGTTGTTGATGGTCTGGGACACGAAGGGCGAGACCGGCACTCCGTCCACCAGGAAAGCGGTGCGGCCGATGAAGTAGCCGGTGCCGCGCAAGTGGACCCAGGGCGGGCCCCAGGGGAAATACTGGGCCACGTGCACGCCGGGCAGATCGCGGATCAGCTCGCCGAAGTTGGACATGAAGTAGTTGGGCTGGGCCTCGATCTCCTTCTGGTCAACACTGTAGGCCGTCACCGGCAGCAGCTCGGCCGGGGTGGCGGTCTTGGTGGCGGTGATGGTGATCTCGCCCAGGCTGGCGGCCGCGCCGGGTTTGGCCTCGCCCTGGCCGGCTTCGGCCGCTGGCGCGCTGAAGGCCACCAGGACGGTGAACAGGGACGACAACAGGGCCCAGGCCCAGGAGCGACGGATGGGACTGTGCATGGGTGCAGCCTCCAAAAAGAGAAACCCAGGGAACCGCTTTCAACGGCCTCCCGGGTCTTCTGCACCCTGGGGAAATCCTGGCAGTGTACTGGGTTGTAGCTGGACTGCGGCAAGCTAGACACAAAAAACCCATTTCATATGGGTTATTTGGCCGCGTCCAATGGAATCATTAAACTAACTTGGACGGCGCGTCAAGCTCATTGATCGTGGTTGGGGCGAGGCAACCCGCCGCCGCAGCGTTTTTCGCATGTGATCTGTGCCTAATCTTCGAGCCATCCCTTGCCCCGGCGGTCCGGCCGGTCCTTTCTTGGCAGGACCGGCGACAGGTGGCGCAGCCCGGCCGGGCAAAATCCGCATTGGTTGCGGATTTAAATATTGACAAGCATAACTGAATAATGCTAGTCATTATATTATGGAGCGCAAGACAGCACATTTTGTTCATTCGTTGGCCAAGGGGTTCAAGGTTCTGCAAGCCTTCCGGCAGGACAGGCCCACCCTCACCCTTACCGAAATTGCCACCCTGTCCGACATGAACACCCCTACGGCCCAGCGCATCACCGACACCCTGCTTGATCTGGGCTATCTCAAGCGCAACCAGCGCAAGGAGTTCTTCCTGGGCCCCAAGGTGCTCACCCTGGGCTTCGCCTACCTGCACGGCTCGCAACTCACCAACCTGGCCGCCCAATACCTGGACGCATTTTTCGAGCGCCACCATTGGACCGTGAACCTGGCCGTTCTGGAGGATAGCGAGGTCATCTACCTGGTCCGGCGCGAGCAGGAGCGCTTCCTCAAGCACCACGTGCAGCCCGGCTTCCGCCTGCCCGCCAACTGCACGGCCATGGGCAAGGTGCTGGCCGCCGGGCTACCCCCGGACAAATTTGCGGAGCTTTTGGCCAAGGGCGAATTCGTGCGCATGACCCGCCACACGATAGTTGACCCGGAGGAGTTCCGGACCGAGGTGGCGGCGGTGCGCAAGCGCGGCTACGCCTATTGCCATCGCGAGCTTTCCCTGGGCGTGAGCGCGGTGGCCGCGCCGGTGCTGGATCACGAAGGCCGGGTGGTGGCCTCGGTCAACGTGGCCCTGCCCGCCGACAAGGCCGAGGGCGAGCTTTTGGCCGAGACGACCAGCCAGGTCCTGGAACTGGGGCGGGAGCTGTCCGCCTCCCTGGGCTACGTGGGCGTCTATCCGTTGATCACCAGCGCGCCGTCCCCCGGCCGGACGGTGTGATGTTCTGCTAATCCGCCCCCCGAAGCACGGCGGGGCCGGAAAGGAAGAGCGCATGGACCAGGACTGCAACCAGACGCCGTCCACTCCCCTTGCCGGCAAGGTCGCCGCCGTCACCGGGTCCAGCCGGGGCCTGGGCAACTGGATGGTCGTGGCCCTGGCCCGGGCCGGGGCGGATGTGGTGGTGACCTACCGCCGGTCCCAGGAAGAAGCCCGTGAGGTGGCCCGCAGCATCGAGGATCTGGGGCGCCGGGCCCTGGTGCTCCAGCTGGACAGCGGCGACCCCGACTCCATCGAAGCCATGCGCCAGGCCATTGCGGCCGAGTTCGGCGGCCTGGACGTGATGGTGAACAACGCGGGCGTGAACATCATGAAGAAGGCCTTGGATGTCACCCCCAGCGACTTCGACCTGATCGCCGGGGTGAATCTCAGGGGCGTGTATTTCTGTTGCCAGGCCGCGGCCAAGCTGATGATCCCCCGGGGCGGGGGCAAGATCATCAACATCTCCTCGGCCGCGGCCTTCCTGGTCCGGCGCGGCATCCCCATCTCGGTCTACGCCGCCACCAAGGCCGGCATCGTGATGCTCACCAAGGCCCTGGCCGCCGAATGGGCCGAATACAAGATCAACGTCAACGCCCTGGCCCCGGGCTATTTCGTCACTCCGCTCACCGCAGGCCGCCTCAAGGACCCGAAGTTCATGAAGAGCGTGGTGGAGTCCACTCCCCTGGGCCGGGTGGGGCAGGCCGAAGACATCAACGAGGTCCTGGTGTTCCTGGCCGGCAGGGGCGCGGACTTCATCACCGGCCAGACCATCAGCGTGGATGGAGGGCGGACCGTCCTGTAGCTGGCGCGGCGCCGAGGCCTGGCCTTCCTTGCCTGGCGCAACCCCGGCGCGGGCCCCAGCCCGCCGGCGCAGACCGGTAGCGCAACATGCCGGCGGCAACGCAAACGGATTGCCACCAGCCATAACCAGGAGCACAGCCGGGTATGGACCTGATCGAGTTCGTAAGGCAAAAGGCGAAAACCTTCGGCGACAAGACCTACTTGATCGGCGAGGGCGGCCCGGTGAGCTACGCCGAGCTGGACGCCAACACGAACCGCCTGGCCGCCCAGCTCATCGCCTTGGGGGTGCAGCCCTGCGACCGCGTGGCCCTGTTGCACCCCAACAGCCCCTACCTGTTCCAGGGCTACCTGGCCGTGGCCAAGGCCGCGGCCGTGGCCGTGCCGGTCAACCCCATCTACACCCCGCCGGAGATCGGCCACATCCTCGCCGACTCCGGGGCCAAGCTGCTAGTGGCCCATGAAAGCCTGGCCGATAAGGCGGCTGAACCGGTGGCCCAACTGGCGCGGCCCCCCCGCATCGTGGTCCGGCGGGAGGACCAGTCCCTGACCCAGGCCCTGGGCGAAGCCGGCGGCGGCGATGGCCACG
>JAZDHW010000123.1:0-21176 GCA_043805555.1 Pseudomonadota bacterium | reverse complement strand
CCTGGTGGAGATGATGGGACTCGAACCCACGACTTCCACGTTGCGAACGTGGCGCTCTCCCAACTGAGCTACATCCCCGAAGGGAACGTCGGCGGCTTGTGATGTGATTACGCCAAGCTGTGTATGTCAAGCCGGCCGGCGTCCGTCAGGCATTTATACCGGCCGGCCGGGGCAAAGTCAACCGGTGCGGGCGCGTGGGCGCAGGGGGCGGCGCGGCTTGTCCTCGACAGACGCCGCCAGCCGTGTTAGCATGGGTTACTGCGGACTTGGGGCAGGGGGCCCCGGCCGCGACCAGATGAAAATCGAGGGCTTAGGGGAGTGTCATGGCGCGCCAGGCGGTCATCGAGCGGACCACCAAGGAGACCAGCGTCCGCCTGACCCTGGAGCTGGATGGCCAGGGCCGGGCCGAGATCGACACCGGGCTGGGTTTTTTTGACCACATGCTCACCCACGTGGCCTTCCACGGCTATTTCGACCTGACGCTCAAGGCCCAGGGCGACCTGCACGTGGACCCCCACCACACGGTGGAGGACGTGGGCATCTGCCTGGGCCAGGCGCTGAAGCAATGCCTGGGCGACCGTGCGGGCCTGGTGCGCTATGGCAGCGCCTTCGTGCCCATGGACGAGTCCCTGGCCCAGGTGGTGGTGGACTTGAGCAACCGCCCCATCCTGGTGCTGGACCCGGTGCGCCGGCCCGGTCCGGTGGGTCAGTTCGACGGCCAACTGGCCGAGGAGTTCTGGCGGGCCCTGGCGCTCAACGCGGGGCTGACCCTGCACGTGCGCCTGCTCTATGGCGACAACGACCATCATTTGCTGGAGGCGGCCTTCAAGGCCCTGGGCCGGGCCCTGGATCAGGCCACCAGCCTTGATCCCCGGGCCAGGGGCGTGGTTTCCACCAAGGGGGTGCTATGAAAGGGTTGACTATGCGGCGGATGGTGGCGGGGCTGGGCTTGCTGCTGATGGTCGGCCTGCTGGCGGCCTGTCAGGGCCTGCAACCGCAGGAGCGCCAGGTCTTCGACTGGCAGCCCAAGCGGGTGGCCGTGCTGCCCTTTGCCGTCGCCACCGGCGACGACGAAGGCAGCGTGCGCTCGCCGCTCACCGGCGCCAGCTTCCGGCCCGGCGCGGTGGCCGAAGGCGCCGGCCTGGCCCTGGACGCCTCGCTGGGCCAGCAACTGGGCCAGGTGGCCAGCTTCCAGGTGGTCCCCGCCGGTCAGACCGGCGCGGTCATGGAGCGCCTGCGCCGGGAGAACATCTCCCTGGACCTGATGCAGGCCGTGCAGACCACCGGCAAGAAGCTCAAGGCCGACGGCGTGCTCATCGGCTTCATCTACCGCTTCGCCCAGCGGGTGGGCGGCCCCTATGCCGCCGACCGGCCGGCCTCGGCCGCCTTCGACCTGGCCATGGTGCGGGTCAGCGACGGGGCCGTGCTGTGGAAGAACAGCTTCGACGAGACCCAGAAGGCCTTCAGCGAGAACATCCTCAACGCCGGCCAGTACATGGACCGCGGCCTGCGCTGGTTCACCGTGCAGGAGTGGGGCGACATCGGCATGGGCCAGCTTCTGGAGCGCCTGCCCTGGCGCAAGGAAGCCCCGCCGGCTGGCAAGGCCGCCAAGGAGTAGCGGCGTGGAGGTGATCCCCGCCGTAGACCTGAAGGGCGGCCGCTGCGTGCGCCTCAAACAGGGCCGCATGGAGGACGAGACCGTCTTCAGCCCCGACCCGGTGGCCATGGCCCGGCGCTGGCAGGACCTGGGCGCGCGCCGGCTGCACGTGGTGGACCTGGACGGCGCCGTGGCCGGCCGGCCGGCCAACGCAGGGGTCATCGCCGCCATCTGCGCGGCGCTTTCCATCCCGGTGCAACTGGGCGGCGGCGTGCGCGACCTGGCCGGCCTGAAGGCCGCCCTGGCCCTGGGCGTGGACCGGGTCATCCTGGGCACCCTGGCCGCCAAAGAGCCCGAGTTGGTCCTGGCCATGGCCGCGGAGCACCCCGGCCGGGTGGTCATCGGCATCGACGCCCGCGACGGCAAGGTGGCCGTGGCCGGCTGGACCGAGACCAGCGCGCTGGACTTCATCGAACTGGCCAAGCACTACGACCGGCCCGAGGTGGCGGCGGTGGTCTTCACCGACATCAGCCGCGATGGCATGCACAGCGGGGTGAACCTGGACTCCACCCGCCGGCTGTGCGAGAGCATCGGCCGGCCGGTCATCGCCGCCGGCGGCGTGCACGATCTCGACGACGTGCGCCGCCTGCTGCCGCTCGCCCCCCTGGGCCTGGCCGGCTGCATCACCGGCCGGGCCATCTACGAGGGCAGCCTGGACCTGGCCCAGGCCCTGGCCCTGGCCGCTGGGGCCTAGCTTGCCGCGCCGCCTGGCCGCCGTCGGCCGGGCCGTCCTTCCTTGTCTGCTCAGCCTGCTCGGCCTCCTGGCCCTGGCCGGCTGCCAACTGCCCGCGCCGGATTTCCTGACCACCACCGACCTGCCCCAGGACCCCCGCGCCTTTGTGGAGACCGCAGCCTGGCGGGTGGACCCGGCCTGGCAGCAGCAGAGCCACCTGGCCTTCCGGGCGGCCCTGTACGCGCCCTGGGACCAGGGCGCGCCCCAGCTGGACCAGGCGCGCTTCGCCGCCGAGGTGGCCGCCCTGGCGGCGCTGCCCGGTTATGGCGAGAACACCCTGGCCCGCGGCCCGGAGTGGGCCCGCGAGCTGGCCGGTCTGGCCGACGCCGGCACTTATCCCAACGCCGGCTGGCCGGGCCTGACCCTGCAGGCCACGGACCTGCGCGCCCTGCCCACCCGGCGGCCCCTGGTCAAGGGCTTCGCCCACCCCGGCCAGGGCCTGGCCTTCGACCGCCTGCAGGAATCCCTGCTGCCGGCCGGCGCGCCGGTGTTTGTGGCCCACATGAGCCGCGACGGGGCCTGGCTCTTTTGCGACACCGCCATCGGCTCCTTCTGGCTGGCGGCGGAGCGGGTGGGCCGGGCCAGCCAGCCCCTGATCCGGCGCTGGCGCACCGCGCCCCTGGCCGCGATCCTGGCCGACGGCGTGGGCCTGAAAACCGCCGACGGACGCTTCCTGTGCAAGGTGGACCTGGGCGCGGTGCTGCCGATCATGGGCCGCGAGGGTGGCGACCTGGTGCTCTTCGCGCCAGACTCCTGCCGGGGCTGGGCCACGGCCACGCCAACCCAGGTGACCCCGGCCCAGGCCGCGGCCATGCCCCTGGCCCTGACGCCGCAGGCGGTGGCCGCGCTGGCCGCGCCGCTCATGGGCCAGGCCTATGGCTGGGGCGGCAGCTTCGGCGGCCGCGACTGCTCGGCGTTCCTCCGCGACCTGTTCGCGCCGTTTGGCATCTGGCTGCCGCGCAACTCCGCCGACCAGGCCAAGGCCGGCGTCGGCCGGGTGGATCTCGGCGAGCTGAGCCCGGCGGCCAAGGAAAAGGCGGTGCTGGCCCAAGGCGTGCCCTTCCTGACCCTGCTCTACCTGCCCGGCCACATCATGCTCTACCTGGGGCCGGCCGGCGGCCGGGCCGCGGCGCTGCACGATCTGTGGGGCCTGCGCACGGTCAAGGAAAACGGCAAGGAGGGGCGCTGGGTCGTCGGCCGGGTGGTGATCACTGACCTCTGGCCCGGCCAGGGCAGCCAGGCGGTGGCGGCCGGTTCGCAGTTGGCCGAGCGCCTGAGCGCCCTGACCTTCCTGGCCCCGCCGGCCATGCTGCGGCCCTAGGTGTGTGTCGGAGAAAGCCATCCATGGCTTTCTCCTCTTGGAACTTGCCAAAAGTGTATTTTGCAAGTTCTCGGAATGGCGCCATAAATTAATTTGGCGCCATTCCGGGCGGGCCGTCCATGGCCCGCTCGGAAGCCTGTCGGAGGATTACTCCGACAGGCTTCTAGCCCGCGATCTCCCGGGCCAGCCGCGCGCCCAGGGCCGCCACCAGCTCGCCCAGCTCGGCCAGGGCGGCCGGGGCCTGGGCCAGATCCCCGGAGCGGCCCAGCTTCTCCAGGCGGCGGGCCGCCTCCCAGACCGCGCCCTGGTCGAAATAGCCCAGCGAGCCCTTGAGCGAATGGGCGTGCAGGGCCAGGCCGGCGGCGTCGCCCTGGGCCAGGGCCGCGGCCGCGGCCTGCAACTGGCCGGGATATTCATCCAGAAACACCCGCACGATCTCCGGCGGCATGCTGGCCTGGCCGGGCGTGGGCGCGGGCTTTGGCTCAGGCTCGGGCGCGGGAGGCGGGGCTTGCGCGGCCTCGGCCTTGGGGCCGGCGCCGGTCAGGCGCTCCAGCAGGGTGAACAACTCGGCGGGGCGGAAGGGCTTGAGCAGGTAGGCGTCCATGCCCGCGGCCAGACAGCGTTCGCGGTCGCCGGCCATGGCCTGGGCGGTGACGGCCACGATGGGCACCCGAGGCGCACCGGCCGCCGCCTCCGCGGCCCGGATCTGGGCGGTGGCCGCCAGCCCGTCCAGACGGGGCATCATCACGTCCATGAGGATCAGGTCCCAGCCGCCGCGCCGCCAGGCCGCTATGGCGGCCAGGCCGTCGCCGGCCACCTCCACCCGGCAGCCCCGGCTGGTCAGCAGGGCGAAGGCCAGCTTCTGGTTCAGGGCGCTGTCCTCGGCCAGCAGCACCCGCGGGCCGCCGCCCTGGCAGACGGTCGGCGGGGCCGCCTCGCCGCGCTCGCCGCAGGTCTCCCGGCCGGCCAGCAAGTTGCGCGCCGCGCGCAGAAGCTTCTCGCGCCGCACCGGCTTGGCCAGCACCGCCACCGGCCGGGCGTCCATCACCCGGGTGCGCTCGCCCAGGTTGTGGTTGGTGACCAGGAAGATCACCGGCAGGCACTCGCCCCAGGGCGTCTGGCGCAGGGCGGCCAGGAAGGATGGGCCGTCGATCTGGGGCAGGCGGCCGTCCAGGATGAGCAGTTCGTAGGGCGCGCCGGACTGCCAGGCCTGGTCCAGGGCCTGGCCGGCGGCAACCGCGCCGCCCACCTGGTCCACGGCCAGGCCCACGCCGGCGGCCAGCTCGCCCAGGATGTGGCGGCTGGCGCGGTTGTCGTCCACCACCAGGGCCCGGCGGCGGCCCAGCTCGGCGGGCAGGCGCTCCTCGGGCTGGTCGGGCAGGGCGGCCAGGTCCAGGCGGGCGGTGAAATAGAAGGTGCTGCCCTCGCCCAGGCTGCTCTCCACCCAGATGCGGCCGGCCATCATCTCCACCAGCTGCTTGGCGATGTGGGTGCCCAGGCCGGTGCCGCCGTAGCGGCGGGTGGTGGAGCCGTCGGCCTGGGTGAAGCTGTCGAAGATCCGCTCCAGGCGGTCGCCGGCGATGCCGATGCCGGTGTCGCTGACGCTGCCCTGGATGGTCACCGCACCGTCGTCGCGGCCCAGTTGGGCGATCTCCACCATCACCTGGCCGTGGGGGGTGAACTTCAGGGCGTTGCCCACCAGGTTGAGCACCACCTGGCGCAGGCGCAGGGGGTCGCCGGCCACCCGGCGGGGCAGGGCCGGGTCCAGGCGCAGGCCCAGCTCCAGGCTCCTTTCGTGGGCCCGGAAGGCCAGGGTGTCCACCGCGGCTTCCAGGAGCGGGCGCAGGTCGAACTCCACCCGCTCCAGGTTGAGCGCGCCGGCCTCGATCTTGGACAGGTCCAGCACGTCGTTGATCAGATCCAGCAGGGACTCGGCTGCCGACTGCACCGCATCCAGGTATTCGCGCTGGGGCTGGGTGAGGCTGGTCTCCAGGGCCAGGGCGGTCATGCCCAGGATGGCGTTCATGGGGGTGCGGATCTCGTGGCTGACGTTGGCCAGGAACAGGCCTTTGGCCCGGCTGGCCGCCTCGGCCTGCTGGCGGGCCTGGACCAGGGTGGTGATGTCGATGATGTTGAGGATGAAGCCCTGCTGCTGGCCGTGGCTGACGATGGGCTGGAGGCGCAGGGAGAAATGGCGGTCCCTGAGGCTCTGCTCGAAAACCTCGGCCCCGGCCCGGGGGCCGCGGCCGGGCAGGCGGTCCAGGGCCTCGTGCAGCGCGGCCTGCCAGCCGTGGGGCACCACGTTCCGGAAGGGCAGGCCCACCGGGTCCACCCGGTGGCGGCCGAAGGTGTGCAGGAACCAGGAGTTGACCTCCAGCACCGTGCCCTCGGCGTCGGCCACCAGCACGCCCTCGTCCATGCCCTCGATCATGGCCCGGAGCTTGCCGGTCTCCAGTTGGGCCATGGCGGCCATGGCGCTGGCCTCGTCCAGGGCCCCGGCCAGGGCCTGCTTGGCCCGCAGCAGGTTGCGTTGCATGAACTCGGCGCTGACCAGGTAGGAGAGCATCTCGCTCAGCTCCTGGAGCAGCTCGGCCTGTTCGGGATCGGCCGGCGCCGGGCGCACCAGCAGGCCGCCCAGGGTGTGGGGGCCGGCCGCCAGGCGGTAGATCCGCCCCGCGGCCCCGGCCAGCCGGCCGCCCAGGGCCTCGGTGGCCGATTCCCCGGCCGGCAGCTCCAGGTCGGTCTCCTGGCCGGCCCAGTCCCCGGCCCGGCCCCAGAGGCGCAGGCGACGGTCCTGGCTGGGGAAGGCGTCGGGCAGGGTCGGCGCGGGGTCATCCTGGGCCGCCTCCACCAGCCAGATGGCGGCGGCGGTGAGGCCCAGACTGGGCCGCAGGTTGTCGCAGCAGACCTGGAGCTTCACCTCCAGCTCCAGGTCCTGGTGCAGGAAGGCGGTCAGCTCGGCCAGGCTGGCCCGCCGCCGGGCCTGGCCCTGGAGCTGCTCCTCGGCCCGCTGGCGGTCGGCCACCTCGCGGCGCAGGTCGAGCACCGCCTTTTCCAGGGCGGCGGTGCGCGCGCGCACCAGGTCCTCCAGGCGGCCGCGGTGGCGGATCAGTTCGCCCTCGGCCTGGCGGCGCTCGCTCAGCTCGCGGCCTAGCTGGCGGTTCAGGGCCTCCAGCTCGGCCTGATCCTCGCGCTGGCCCTGCACCAGGTTGGCCAGGGAGGCCGACAGCGCCACCACCTCGGCGGGACCCTTCTGGGGCAGGTCCTCGGCCGCCAGGGCCAGGCCCTGGCGGGCGCGGTCGGCGGCCTGGGCCAGGCGGCGCAGGGGGCGCGAGATGCGGCCGGCCAAGAACCAGCCGCCCCAGGTCAGCAGCGCCAGCAGGGCCGCGGCCCAGGCCAGCACATGGTCGCGCAGGCCGTACACCGGGGCCAGGGCCAGTTCCATGGGCTGGCGCACCACCACCAGCCAGCCCAGGCCGGGGTAGTCGGCATGGCCCCGGCAGGCGGCCACCCCCAACAGGAACTCGCTCCCTTGGGGGTCGGTGTAGGAAAGGTGGTTGCGGGCCCGGTGGCGGCTGGCCTGGCGCAGGCGCTGCACCAGGTCGGCCGGCCAGGCGTCCCGGCCCGCCTGGGGCCCCAGCAGCACCCCGCCGTTCTGGCCCAGCACCCACACCGCGGCCTGGCCGCGCATCTCCTCCGGCCGCAGCAGGGAATCGCGCACCTCGGCCGCCCAGGCCCAGCTCAGGTGGGTGCAGAGCACGCCCAGGGTCTCGCCGTCCGGGCCGTGCACCGGCGCTGAGACGTCCACCAAGCGCAGGGGCTGGCCCACGCTGGGCGGCAGCAGCTTGGCCGGCAAGAAGGCCTCGTGCACGTCTCCGGCACAAGGCCCCCGCAGGCCGTTCCTGAACCAGTCGCGCTGGGCCACGCCCTGGCCTTCCAGCAGCCCGCCGGCGCCGGCGATGATGTTGCCCTGGCGGTCGGCCAGGCCGATCCAGGCGTAGTGGGGGAAGGTCGCGCGGACCTTTTCCAGGTAGGCGCGCTTTTCGGCCGGGCCGTGGGCGGGGTCCTTGATGACGTCCAGGTTGGCCAGCAGCAGGGTCTCGCGCCAGCGTTCGAACATGCCGCGGTCCAGCTTGTCGGCCAGTTGGAAGGCCAGCTCGGCCAGGCCGCCGCCGGCCTCGTCCACCAGTTGGGCCTTGGCGGTGAGCCCCACGCCCAGCATGGCCAGCAACCAGATGGCCAGGGCGGTGCCGCCGATGGCCAGGGCCAGGCGCGCGCGGAAGCCGCCCCAGAAGCCGCCCGCTTGCGCGGGTGGGGCCTGGCTGTTGTCGACGGGGGGTTCGGAGTCGGGTTCGCCCATGCGCTGCGCACCGCCTGCGGGTCCGGTGGAGGGTTGGCCCTCAGTCTATCGGTTTTCTGGGCGATGGACCAAAAAGTTTGCGCCGGATCAACCGCGCGGGCGCCGGCCGGGCCGGTCTCCAAGTTGGGATCCGGCCAGCGGCCCAGCCGGGCGCTGTGCGCCCGCAACTGCAAAAAGGCCGTGTCCCAACCCTTGGCCGCGGCGGGTGGATGCAGGGTTCGCCATGGCTCGCCAAATCCAGGATGTTGCCTAGGCGTTTCTGCAAAAATGTACATGATTCGGCCCCCGGCGCGCCAGTAGAACCGGCTTTAGTTGCCAAGGGCCGGCAACTAAGGTATATGCGGGCTGGAGCCCGCGTTTTCATGCCGAAAACGCCCGGCGGCCGCGGAGGAGACGGTGAGCAAGATCGACTTCGGCTTGACGATGACCCTGGTGGGCATGGGCGGCACCCTGCTTTCGCTGTGGGCGCTGACCCTGGTCATGAAGGCCTTGAAACGCCTGTTCCCCGAAAAGGGCGCGGCCGGCCCCGAGGCCGGAAAGGCCGGCTCATGACCGACCTGCTGCTTAACTCCCTGGGCTTCCTCACCAGCGGTTTCGCGGCCCTGACCTGGGGCCAGGCCATGATGATCCTGGTGGGCGGGTTTCTGATCTACATGGGCATCGCCAAGGGGTACGAGCCGCTCTTGCTGCTGCCCATCGGCTTCGGCGCGGTGCTGGTCAACCTGCCGCTGACCGGACTGATGGAGCCCGAGGGGCTGCTGCACTTCTTCTACAAACACGGGGTTCTGAGCGAGATCTTCCCCTGCCTGATCTTCGTGGGCATCGGGGCCATGACCGACTTCACCCCGCTGTTGCAGCGGCCGGGCATCCTGCTCCTGGGCGCGGCCGGCCAGTTCGGCATCTTCCTTACCCTGCTGTTGGCCCTGGCCCTGGGCTTCAAGGAGCTGGACGCGGTGGCGGTGGGCATCATCGGCGCCTGCGACGGCCCCACGGCCATCTACGTCACCAGCAAGTACGCGCCGCACCTCCTGGGCCCGGTCTCGGTGGCGGCCTACTCCTACATGTCCCTGGTGCCCCTGGTGCAGCCGCCCATCATGCGGGCGCTGACCACCAAGCGCGAGCGCGAGATCGTGATGAAGCCCACCAAGGACAAGGTGAGCAAGCGGGTGCGCATCCTGTTCCCCATCGTGGTCACCGTGATCACTTGCCTGATCGCGCCCAAGGGCGCGCCGCTCATGGGCATGATCATGCTGGGCAACCTGCTGCGCGAATCCGGGGTGGTGGGCCGGCTGGCGGGCGCGGCCGAAAACGAGATACCCAACGTGGTCACCCTGCTCCTGGGCCTTTGCATCGGGGCCACCATGCAGGCCGACCAGTTCCTGCGCGCCACCACCATGCTGGTGCTGGGCCTGGGCTTGATCGCCATCATCCTGGACACCGCCATGGGCGTGATCTTCGGCAAGCTGATGTGTTTCTTCAGCCGCGGGGCCATCAACCCGCTCATCGGCGCGGCGGGCATCTCGGCCTATCCCATGGCCGCCCGGGTGGCCCAGGTGCAGGGCCAGCGCTACAACAAGCGCTCATATCTTCTGATGCACGCCATGGGGGCCAACACCGGCGGCCAGATCGGCAGCGTCATGGCCGCGGGCATCATGCTCTCGGTGCTGGAGGGCCTGGGCCTGGGCTAGGGCCGGCCGCCCGGCCGGCCCCCGCCCACCCGGCTTGTCCCGGAATGGGCTTCCCAGCCTGGGGGGTTCTGGCATATATATAGGCCAGTGAGCCGCGGCCGGATCCCCCCGGGGCGTGAGGGAAGCAAGTGGTCATCCAGGTCGAGCGTCTGGCGCCCTATTACCGTCAACTGGCCCGCAAGATCGTGCTGGCCATCATCGCGGTGGCCTTCCTGCCCTACGCGCTGACCTTCGGCGTGTTCTACACCTCCTACAACGCCTCGGTGCGCTCCCAGGTGGTCTACGCGCTGAGCAGCATCGTGGAGTCCCACAAGCGGGCCATCGACGACTTTTTGGCCGAGCGACTGGCCAACCTGCAAAACGTGGCCAACCTGACCAGCGTGGCCGAGCTTTCCCGGACCAGCGACATGGTCAACACCCTGCGCTCGCTGCGCGAGGTCTACGGGGCCTTCGTGGACATGGGGCTCATCGACGACCAGGGCCGCCACGTGGCCTACGCCGGGCCCTACGGCCTGGAGAAGGCCGACTACAAGGACACCTTCTGGTTCAAGGAGGTCCTGCAGCAGGGGCGCTACATCAGCGACGTGTTCAAGGGCTACCGCGGGGTGCCCCACTTCATCGTGGCCATCAAGCTGGCCTGGCAGGGCCGCGACTACATCCTGCGCGCCACCATCGACAGCGCCCGCTTCGCCTCCCTGGTGGAGGGCGTGCGCCTGGGGGCCACCGGCGAGGCCTTCATCGTCAACCGCCAGGGCCTCTACCAGACCCAATCGCGCACCCACGGCCAGCTCCTGGCGCCCTCGGACCTGGACATGCCCCAGCCCTTCCAGGGGGTGCGGGTGCTGGAGGACGTGCAGCGCCGGGGCCGCGACGTGGTGGTGGCCAAGACCTGGCTGAAGGGCGGCGACTGGCTCCTGGTCTGCCAGCAGGACACCTCGGACGCCTTTGGCTCGCTGTTCGAAGCCCGGCGCAACGCCATGCTGGTGGGCGCGGTGGGCGGGCTCCTGGTGCTGGCCATCACGGTCTTCCTCACCCGCCATCTGGTGGGGCGCATGGCCGAGGCCGACAAGGAAAAGGAGCTCCTGAACGAGCAGATCATCCAGTCCGGCAAGCTGGCCAGCCTGGGCGAGCTGGCCGCCGGGGTGGCGCATGAGATCAACAACCCGGTGGCCATCATGGTGGAGGAGGCGGGCTGGATCCAGGACCTGATGGAAGAAGAGCAGGCGCTCATCGCCCGGAGCCCCAACCGGGCCGAGTACCAACGGGCGCTGAAGCAGATCCAGACCCAGGGCCGGCGCTGCAAGGAGATCACCCACAAGCTCCTGGGCTTCGCCCGGCGCACCGACGCGCCGGTGCAGGCCATCCAGGTCAACGACCTGGTCAAGGAGGTGGTGGCCATCCTGGAGCGGCCGGCCTCCTATAACAACGTGGTCCTGGAATCCGAGCTGGGCGGCGACCTGCCCGAGGTGGCCGCCTCGCCGGCCGAGCTGCAACAGGTGCTCATCAACCTGGTCAACAACGCCATCGACGCCATGGACAAGACCGGCGGGCGCATCCAGGTGCGCACCCGGGTGGTGCGGCCCCACGAGGTGGAGCTGATTGTGCAGGACAACGGCCCCGGCATCCCCCAGGCCGTGATGGGGCGCATCTTCGATCCCTTCTTCACCACCAAGCCGGTGGGCAAGGGCACCGGCCTGGGGCTGTCCATTTGTTACGGCATCATCCACAAGCTGGGCGGGCGCATCGAGGTGCACAGCGGCGAGGGCCGGGGCGCGGCCTTCACGGTGCATCTGCCGGCGGTGACCGGCCTGGGCGGCGGCAAGCCGGCCTGACGCCAGCTCCGCCCCCGGCGAGGCCAGCCCCCGGCGCGGCCCGCCTGCGGCGAGGGAAGTCAGTCAATGCCTGTAGATCAAGTTTCCGGCGACCACCCCCTGATCCTGCTGGTGGACGACGAGCGCGAGTTCGCCGCCATCATGGCCAAGCGGCTCGGCAAGCGCGGCTATCAGGTCCTCACCGCCAACAGCGGCCTGGAGGCCGTGCGCCTGGCCCGGGACCACGACTTTTTGGTGGCGGTGCTGGACGTGAAGATGGAGGGCATGGACGGCCTGGAGACCTTGAAGACCCTGCGCATGCTCCTGCCCGCCTTGCAGATCATCATGCTCACCGGCCACGGCTCGGCCGACATCGCCCGCCAGGCCATGGCCCAGGGCGCCCGCGACTACCTGACCAAGCCCTGCGAGCTGAACGAACTCATGGCCAAGATCGAACAAGCCCTGGCCGGGGCCTGAGCACGCCGCCCGGTTCTGGGGCCAATCGCCCATGCCGGCCCGGCCCGGCCGCCCGCGTCGCCCGGCGGCCGGGGCCTGGTCTTAGCGCGCTTCCGTCTGGTTAACAATCAGTAATAACTAACTTAAGCCTGTCAGACCCCGGCCGGGGCAGGGCCCCCCTGCGGCCGCGGCCGGCCCTGGGGCCGTGGCGTTGGGGCTTTTCCCTAACCAGCCCTGGGGGGCGCACCCCACCAAATTGATACTTATCCCGAAGCCAATAGGGGCCTCGGTTCTATTCACTAGAAACCGGCGATGCCATAGATTGCCACCAGTATGGGAATAGGAGGACGGCATGCACCCCCCAGGCTCAGACAGCGCACCGGGCAGAGGCGGCCAGGACCGCCGGCCGGGGCTTGTTTGGGGCCGGGGAGGGCGGGCCGGTCAGTGTTTGGGGGAGCCAGGTCTGCCCAGCCAAGGCCAACGCGGGGACGTCGACCTTGGCCCGGCGGACGTGGTGTTTGCCGAAAAGCTCAGCAATCAACTCGGTTCGAGGATGGAGGAAGGTATGAGAAGCCGTATCTGCGCGATGGGTGGCCTGACGGCTATCCTTAGCATGCTGCCTGGTTGGGCCTGGGCGGCGGGCGGCAAGGCCGCTGACCTGGTGGTGGTGGCCGACACCCGTACGCTCTCTGGTTGGAACCTGTATTTCGCCACCCTCTACAACGAGGATATGTGGCTCTTCGCCACCTGGGCCGTAGTGCTCACCACCGCCATGGGCATGGGGCTGGGGTTCATCATGGACTTCCTGATGAAGCGCACCGGCATCGACCTGACCAGCCGCAAGATCGTTGAGCACTAGGAACAGGAACCGGCCACACCGGGCAAAGCAAGGAGCGTAAGCTATGGAATCAATTTGGATCATGCACATGCCCATCTCGGGCGTGGACATTTTTTGGCCCGGCCTGGTGCTCATCGGCTTCTCGGTGGGGACCATCGGCGGGTTCTTCGGCATGGGCGGGGCCTGGATGGTGACGCCGGGTCTGAACATCCTGGGCTTCCCCATGGCCTTCGCCATCGGCACCGACATCGCCCACATCGCGGGCAAGTCCATGATCTCCACCATGCGCCATTCCAAGTTCGGCAACGTGGACTACGCCCTGGGCGTGGTGATGCTCATCGGCACCATGGTGGGCATCGAGTGCGGCGCCCAGATCGTCATGAGCCTGGAGCGGGCCGGCAACATCGGGCCGGTGGTGCGCTGGGTCTACGTGGTCTTCCTGGCCCTGATCGCCTTCATGGTCTTCTATGACTATGCCAAGGCGGTGGCCAGCGACAAGAAGAAGAGCGAGGATCCCAGCCACACCGGGGCCACCGGCGGCATCAACTGGGCACCCAGCCTGCACAAGATCAAGATCCCCCCGATGATCCACTTCAAGGTTTCGGGCATCTACTGCTCGGCCTGGCTGCCCATCAGCGTCAGCTTCATCACCGGCGTGCTGGCCGGCTTCCTGGGCATCGGCGGCGGTCTCTTGCGCATGCCGGCCCTGATCTACTTCATCGGCTGCCCGACCCACGTGGCGGTGGGCACCGACCTTTTCGAGGTCATGATCTCCGGCCTGTACGGCGCCTTCACCTACAGCCTCAAGGGCCGCATCGAGCTGGTGGCGGTCTTCGTGATGCTCCTGGGCGCGGCCATCGGGGCCCAGATCGGCACCGTGGCCACCAAGTACGCCAAGGGCTACGGCATCCGGGTGCTCTTCGGCTCCGCGGTGCTGGCCTGCATGGTCTCCATCGTCTGCAAGCAATACAAGTATGACGCCGCGGCCACGGTCATCATCCTGGGCGCCATCAGCATCATCTGCATCTACATCATCAAGATCATGGTTTCAGGCGCCGTCAACGAGCTGCGCGAGAAGAAGGCAAACCCCTCCACCCCGTCGGCTCTGCACTAGGCCAGAGGGAGGCAAGGCACATGAGAAAGATGCGTTTGATTACCGTGCTGGGCGCCGCCCTGGTCGTGATGGCCCTTGCCGCCACCGCCCTGGCCGGCGAGGTCTTCCAGGGCGTGGCGGCCTCTTATGACGCCGCGACAAACAAGATGGTGCTCAAGAACACCGAGCCCGACCGCAACAAGGTGCCCAAGGACATGGCCCAGGTCACCTTCGACACCAGCCAGGCCAAGGTGGGCCTGCTGCCGGCCCCCGGCGACAAGATCCGGGTGGCCTATGGCCAAAAGGGCGACCAGTTCGTGGCCCTGAAGGTCATGAACGTGACCAAGCAGGACCTGCGCAAGAAGTAAAGCCCTCTCCCTCCGCCCCCCGGACTCCGGGGCCCCCAGGGCCCCGGGGCCGGGGGGCAGCCTAACGGAGGCTCGCCGTGAGCAAGAACCGAGTGGTGATCCTGGTGATCATGGACCTGCTGCTCATCGGTGAGCTGCTGCTGGCGGTGTATTTCGCCCGCCAGGACATGTCCGAGATCGCCTTCACCTTCATGAAGGTCTTCCTGCCCCTGGCCGCGCCCACCGTCATCGCCGCCCGGGTGGCCATGCACCGCTGGGCGCCAGATGATGTGCGCGACGAGTACCGCCCGGTGGGCATCATCGGGCCCCTGGGCCAGAACTGGAAGGATCGGGGAGGAGCCTAGCCTTGGTGCGCAAGCTGGCAGAGCGCCTGGGCCGCCTGTTGGGCGGCCGGCCACCCGCCTCGGCGGACTTCCAGGACCTCAAGCTGAGGTTCCGGGAGTTCAAGTATCTCTTGCGCGCCAACAACGAGGTCCTGGCCATCATCGCCGAGATCGAGAACCGCCTGCTGGACGGCGGCGCGGTGGGCCTGGACTTCATCCGCTCGCGCTACATAGCCGCCAGCGCCAAGGTCTACAAGATGGTGCGCCATCTGGGCCGGCTCTCCGGCGACCGCTATCCCGGCCTGCTCACCGCCTTTGACGTCATCCGCCACGACATCGACGACATCCTGGCCCCGGGCGAGGGCGTGGGCGAGCTGGCCCTGCCGCTGAGGCTGGTGGAGCGGGCCCAGGGCCATCTGGTGGGCAACAAGGCCGCCAACCTGGCCCAGATCGCCCGCTCCGGCCTGCCGGTCTGCGACGGCTTCGCCATCACCACCGACTCCTTCCGCCGCTTTTTGGCCTTCTCCGGCCTGGACGGCCAGGTGCGCCAGGAGGTGATGCTCCTGGAGGACGCCAGCTACCAGGGCCTCAGCGAGGCCAGCCGCCGCCTGCAGGAAAAGGTGTGCCGCGCGCCCCTGCCGCCGGAGCTGATGGACGCCGTCGAGGAGGCGGCGGGCGATCTCTATGACCGCCTGGGCGGCGAGACCCTGCTCTCCCTGCGCTCCAGCGCGGTGGGCGAGGACAGCGAAACGAGCTTCGCCGGCCAGTACACCAGCGTGCTGGGCGTGGGCCCGGCCGAGCTGGAGGCGGCCTACCGCCAGGTGCTGACCAGCCTGTATTCGCCCCAGGCCATCATGTACCGGCGCAAGAACGGCCTGAAGGACGAGGACGCCGAGATGGCGGTGCTGGCCCAGGAACTCCTGGACCCGGTGGTCAGCGGGGTGCTCTACACCCGCGACCCGTTGGCGGGCAGCAGCGGCCAGCTCATCATCAGCGCGGTCTATGGCCTGGGCCTGGGCCTGGTGGACGGCTCGGTGACCCCGGACGTGTACCGGGTGGCGCGCGGCCAGCCCCTGCGCCTGGCCGCGAGCGAGGCCGGCGACAAGGCCAGCCGGGTGAGGCCGGGCCTGAGCGGGGTGCAGGTGGAGGCCGTGGATCCGGAGCAGGCCGGCCGCCTGGCGCTGGCCCCCGAACAAGTTTTGGAGCTGGCCCGCCTGGGCTTGTCGCTGGAAAAGGAATTTGGCCGCCCCCAGGACGTGGAGTGGGCCCTCACCTCCGATGCTCGCTTCCTGATCCTGCAATCGCGCCCGCTGCAACTGCTGGACTCCGATCCGGACCGCGCCGCGGTCCGGGCCCCGGGCGAGACTCCGCTCCTGGAAGGCGGCCAAACCGCCAGCCCCGGCGCCGGCGCCGGGCCGGTGCACCCCGTGCGCACCGAGGCCGACCTGGCCGGGTTCCCGGACGGCGCGGTGCTGGTGGCCAAGAACTCCTCGCCGGCCTTTGCCGCGGTGCTGCACCGGGCCGCGGCGGTGGTCACCGAGGTGGGCGGCGTCACCGGCCACATGGCCTCCCTGGCCCGCGAGTTCGCGGTGCCGGCCGTGGTGGGCTGCCCCGGCGCGCTCAACGCCCTGGCCGCGGGCCGGCTGGTCACCGTGGACGCTGGCGGCCGCCGGGTCTACCCCGGGCGCATCGAAAGCCTGCTCAAGGCCACCGGGCCCCAGGCGGCCGAGAGCCAGGGGGCGGCCAAGGTCAAGCCCTCCTGGCACCGGGCCGCCCAGCTCATCACCCCGCTGACCCTCACCGACCCCCAGTCGCCGGGCTTCGCCCCGGCCCGCTGCGCCACCTTCCACGACCTGATCCGCTTCGTTCACGAGAAGTCGTTCCACGAGATGTTCGTGCTGGGCGACCGCATCGGCCACGCCGCCAGCGGCCAAGCCCGGCGGGTGGGGCACAAGCTGCCCTTCGAGCTGTGGGTCATCGACCTGGGCGGCGGCATCCGCGAAGGCGCCGGCAACCTGGTCTGGCTGGAGGACGTGGTCAGCAGTCCCGGCCGGGCCTTCATGGACGGCCTGTTGGACCCGGCCATCGCCTGGGACCGGCCCCGGCCGGTGAGCCTCAAGGGCCTGGCCTCGGTGTTCAGCTCCTCGCTGTTGACCCAGCCCCAGGACGGCAAGGTGCGCGAAATGGGCCAGAAGGCCTACGCCATCGTCAGCGGCGACTACCTCAACTTCAACTCGCGGGTGGGCTACCACTTCGCGGCCCTGGACAGCTTCTGCGGCCCCAACCAGAACGACAACTACGTCAGCTTCCGCTTTGTGGGCGGGGCGGCCACCGAGGACCGCCGGGTGCTCAGGGGCGAGCTGATCGTGCAGATCCTGGGCGAGCTGGGCTTTGTGGTGGAGCGCACCGGCGACGCGGTGAGCGCCTTTTTGAAGAAGTACGACCAGGAGGCCTGCCTGGAGCAGCTCCGGGCCCTGGGCCGCCTGGTGCTCTTCACCCGGCAGATGGACATGCTCATGCACGACCGGCGCATGGTGGACTGGCTGGCCCGGGCCTTCCGCGAAGGCAACTACAACCTGGATACCGCGCCGGCCGGAGGCGGGGCATGATCGCACCCTACAGCCAGTTGGCCAGGCGCATGCTCGTCATCGCCCTGCTGGTGGCGCTGGTGCCGCTGTACGTCATGGGCGCGGCCATCTATTTCTATTTCAGCGTCACCGAGCAGGCGCGCACCAAGGAGGAGATGCGCACCCGGGTGGCCAACCGGGCCAGCGCCATCCAGGTCTTTCTGGCCGAGCGCACCTCGCTGTTGGAGGTGCTGGTGCACTCCGCCAGCCTGGCCGACCTGACCCGGCCCGGCCAGTTGCAGCAGGTCTTCGGCCTCCTCAACCGCCGCTCCTGGACCTTCCTGGATCTGGGCATCATCGACCACAACGGCGACCACCTGGTCTACGTGGGGCCCTATCCCCTGGAGCACCAGAACTACAAGAACTCGGTCTGGTTCCAGCAGACCATGCAGCGCGGGGTCTACGTATCAGACGTGTTCCTGGGCGCGCGCGGGGTGCCCCACTTCGTCATCGCGGTCAAGCACGGCAACGGCAACGGCGCCGACTCCTGGATCCTGCGCGCCACCATCGACAGCGACGTCTTCACCAAGCTGGTGCAACTGGCCCATGTGGGCGCGAGCGGCGAGGCCTACATCCTCAACCGCGAGGGCCAGTACCAGACCCCGCCGCGCTTCGGCGGCAGGAAGATCATGGACGCCTCGGGCCTGGACCTTAAGACGGTGCCGCCCGGGGTCAGCGTGGACCAGCGCAGCGACGGCCAGGGCCGCGAGAGCCTGATGGCCTTCGCCTGGCTTTCCAAGGAAGACTGGCTGCTGGTCATCGAGCGCGACCCCGGCGAGAGCGCCGGGCCCCTGGCCCTGGCCCGCAACATCGAGGTGCTGGTGCTGGGCCTGGGCACCCTGCTCATCGTGGGGGCCATCATTTTCCTGGTGCGGCTTTTGGTGCGCCAGATGGAGGCCGCCGACCGCCAGCGGGCCGACTGCGACGCGCAACTGGTGCACTCGGCCCGGCTGGTCAGCATGGGGCGCATGGCCGCCGGCGTGGCCCACGAGATCAACAACCCCCTGGCCGCCATCGGCGAGCTGGCCGGGCTGATGGACGACCTGATGGACGCCGATTTTGTCAACACCTATCCCCGCGGGCCCAAGTTCAAGGAGAACGTGGCCAAGATCCAGAGCCATGTGGAGCGGGCCCGGCTGGTGACCCACCGCCTGCTGGGCTTCGCCCGGCGCATGGAGCCCAAGCAGGATTCGGTGGACCTGAACGAGGTGCTGAACGAGACCTGCTCTTTCCTGGAAAAGGAGGCCCTGTTCAAGGATGTGGTGATCGGCAAGTCTTTGACCGAGGGCTTGGCGCGCATCAAGAGCGACCGTGCCCAACTGCAGCAGGTGTTCCTGAACCTGATCAACAACGCCCTGGACGCGGTGAAGGAGGGCGGCCACATCATGCTGACCACCCGCCCGGCCGGCCAGTTTTTGGAGGTGTTGGTCAGCGACGATGGCCCCGGCATCCCGGCCGAACTCAGGGAGCGCATCTTCGATCCGTTTTTCACCACCAAGAGTCCGGGCCAGGGCACCGGCCTGGGGCTATCCATCAGCCACTCGATAATGCAAAGATTAGGCGGCAGCCTGGAGTTGGAAAGCCAGCCGGGCCAGGGCGCCACCTTCATAGTCCGGGTGCCGAACCAAACCGGAGAGTAGAGGGAGAGCGGCAGGTGAAGACCTTTAGCGTGTTGGTGGTGGATGACGAGAGGGACTTCCTGGAGCCCCTGGTGGAGCGTCTGGAGCTCAGGGGGCTCAACGCGGCCGGCCGCGACAACGCGGCCGACGGGCTGCGCTACCTGGCCGAGAACCCGGTGGACGTGGTGGTCCTGGACGTCAAGATGCCGGGCATGGACGGCCTGACCGCCTTGAGGCAGATCAAGGCCGACCATCCCATGGTGGAGGTCATCCTGCTCACCGGCCATGCCTCGGTGGAATCGGGCATGGAGGGGTTGGAGCTGGGGGCCTTCGACTACCTGATCAAGCCGGTTAAACTGGACGAGTTGATGGAGCGGATCGTGGAGGCCCACGACCGCAAGCTGGTGCTGCAGGAGCTGTCCGGACAGAGCCGGCCGGAGCCCCCGCACAAATAGGCGTCCCAGGGGTTGGGTCGGGCGGCGACGGGACGCCGCAGCGGATCTGCCGCGGAGCTGAACAGAAAAGGAGAGGAGATATGCGGAGCAAGCGAAGAGGAGCAGGCCTCAGGGCCCTGGCCGCCTGGGGAGCGGTCCTGGGCTTGGCTTTGATGTGGGCGGCCGCGCCGAGGCCGGCCCTGGCCGCCAGCCAGGCCGATCTGGAGGCCAAGATCAAGATGCTGGAGCAGAGCCTGGGCGAGTTGAAGGCCCAGCTCGGCCAGGTGCAGACCACCCAGCAGCAGCAGCAGGAGGCGGTGCAGGTCGTGGCGGCCAAGGCGGCCAAGGACAGCATGCCCAAGTGGTTGGAGCGCATCAGCCTTTACGGCGACCTGACCCTGCGCTACGAGGGCTGGTGGTACGACAAGTTCAAGGGCAAGGAAACCGACCAGCGCACCCGCTGGCGCTTCCGCAGCCACTTCGGCGTCAAGAGCATGGTCAACGAGGACCTGGAGGTGGGCATCCGCATGGCCACCGCGGCTGACGACGACCCCACCAGCACCGTTCAGACCATGACCAACTGGTTCGGCGAGAAGAGCTGGGGCATCGACCGCGCCTATGCCAAGTACAACCCCGGCTACCTGGACAAGGTCTTGACCGTCACCGCCGGCAAGTTCGAGACCCCCTTCGTGCGCACCGCCATCATGTGGGACGTGGACGTGCAGCCAGAGGGCGCGTACGTAAACCTGCGCTTCAACAAGAAGGGCGCCTTCCAGCCCTTCCTGACCGTGGCCGGCCTGGTGGTCAAGGAGCAGGCCAGCGACAACCCCGGCGACGCCTATGTCTACGCCCCCCAGGCGGGCTTCTACTACAACCAGGATCCCTTCAAGGTCACCTTCGCCACCAGCTACTACGACTGGGACGGCTTTGAGAAGGTGGGCAACTTCAGCAGCACGGCCCTGCGCGGCAACACCGCCAAGGCCAACGGCGAGCTGAGCGACTTCGGGGTGTGGGACGTCTACGCCAAGCTGACCTACAAGATCAGGACCGACACCAGCGTGGACGTCTTCGGCCACTGGATGCGCAACCTGCGCGAGGACATGACCGGACGGGCCGCGGGCAAGGACACCGGCTACACCTTCGCCGCCGCCCTGAACTGGGCCATGTGGAAGTTCCAGGCCGAGTACCGGTCCATCGAGGCCAACGCCACCCCCGGCTACTTCGGCGACAGCGAGTTCCAGTACAACAACCGCGAGGGCTGGGTGGGCCGCGTCAGCTACAGCCCCTTCAAGTACACCGTCATCAACCTGAACTGGTATCACTCCTTCCCCATCGACGACTACCTGACCGGTGCGGCGGCGGGCTACGACATGTTCCAGGTGGAGACCACCTTCCAATTCTAGCGTGGGCCCTTTGGCCCCCAAAAAGCGGCCGGGAGCCTGCGGGGGCCCCCGGCCGCTTACTTTGGCGGATCGGTTTAGGCCTGGCCTAGTCCTGGCCGTTCTTCACGATGACCACGTCGGTCAGGCCGGTCTTGGCCTTGGCCGCCTTCAATGCCCGCTGGGCCTGGTCCAGGTTGGCATAGGCGCCCACCCGCACCTTGGTCAGCTTGACGCCTTTTTGGTTCACGCCTGGCACCAGATGCACCTGATAGCCCTGGCGCTTGAGCATGTCGGCCACGCCCCTGGCCCGGGCCGGCTCGCTGAAGGCGCCGAACTGCAGGGCCAGCCCGCCCTTGGCAACGGCCGGTCTGGCCGCCGGCTTGGCGGCGCGGGTGGCGGCCGGGGCCTTGACCGCCGGGGCCGGGGCCGGCGGCTTGACCGCGGCCGGAGGTGGCGGCGGGGGCGG
>JAZDHW010000122.1:0-40293 GCA_043805555.1 Pseudomonadota bacterium | reverse complement strand
GGCGGCGGCCGAGCGGCGCGGCCAAGGCGAGCTCATCCACGTGGGCGGCTGGCAGCATCTGCTGGCCGGCCGGAGCCAACCTGGCTTAGCCCCGGCCGGCCTGGCGGACCGGCTGGGGGTGGCGGCCGAGGCGCGGGTGCTGATCTGAGCCGCGCGCTTCTTGTCGCTACGCGACCCGGACAGCGAGCTGTCCGGGCCACCCGGAGACAGCCAGAAGAGATTGCCGCGTCGCCCTGCGGGCTCCTCGCAATGACAATACAAAGGCAACGTGATGTGCAGTCGGTTTTTGGCGCGATTGCTTCGCCGCCTGACGGCTCCTCGCAATGACCCTGTAAGAATTACATGAAGGAAAAGAACGGGGCTGGCCACCGCCAATTTTCTCTTTTCTTCCCTCCCGCCTTTTTCCCCGTCTTACCGCCTCCCGTAGGGCCGCCCCCCGCGCCTTAGCCGTCAGCTCGACGTGGTGGCGAGGCGGCCTGTATGTGCGAGGCCGAGAGGCAAGGCCAAGGGTGTTGCAGACGGCGCATCCGGTGGGCAGCGCGAGGGCACCCTGCCGCCGGGCCGACCGGCCATCCACGGGGCCGGTTGCTGACGGCGCGGGCGCGCGGGGGCAAGGAAACAGCCCGCTCCAGGCGGGGCCGCATCACCCCTGTGTTCAGACGGCAGGGATAGCCCCCCTCACCTAACCTCTCCCCCCGGCGAGAGGAGAGGGATGGGAAAAGGCGGGCGGCGCTGAGGGGGCGAGGCCGCGCCTGACTCTCGCGCCTTGCGCCGGAACCTCTTGTCGCTGCGCGACCCGGACAACAAGTTGTCCGGGCCACCCGGAAAAGCCATCCTGAATAAATAGCCGTCATTGCGAGCGTAGCGAAGCAATCCTCCGCTGGCTCCCCGTTTAAAGAGGCCAGCGGAGGATTGCCGCGTCGCAAACCGGCCGGGTTGCTACTCGCAATGACGGACAGGCGTGGATTATCGGCGCGGTTGGGGCGCGGGTGCTGACCTGAGCCCCCCTCACCTGACCTCTCCCCCCGGCGGGGGGAGAGGGATGGTAACGGGAAACAGCGTACCGGCATGGCTCATGGGCTGGATCATGGCATAGATTTTCGGCGCGGGCAAGCGGCCGCGCGCCGGGAACCCATGCCTGGGTGCCGGTCTAGCTCAGGCCCTTGTCCGCGCGCACCTGTTTATAGATGGGCTCGATGAGCTTGAGCACCGGGGCCAGCTTCAGGAGGCTGGTGGCCGAGCCCTTGGCCTTGATCTGGCCCATGGCCATGGCCATCATCGGGTTGAGCTGGTTGGACCAGGCCTTGTGGCCGGTGTCGATGCTGGTCAGGATGGTCACCGCCGGCTTTTCCTCGGGCCGGCCCTCGCCCACCTTCAGCTCGCCGTCGCGGGCGTCCACGTAGAAGGTCACCAGCGGGTCGTCCTGGCTGTAGTCGAAAAACACCACCTGGTTCAGCTCCAGCACCGCGGCGCGGATCTGGGCGTCGTCGGACGCGCGGCGGAAGGTCTCCACGAATACCGCCTGGGCGGTGGCTGCGTCGGGGAAGCTCTTGAAACCCATGTGCGACTCCTGGCGAGAGGGTTGAATTCAGCGTGCGGGCGTCAGGCGGCGGCCGCCTACCAGGCCGCCTCCATGACCTCGGCCACCTGGCCGGGATCGGTCACCGGCCGGGCGTTGAAGATGCAGGCCGGATCGGCCACGGCGTGGGCGGAGGCCTCGAACACGGCCTCCTCGGGCACCCCCATGTCGCGCAGCCGGGTGGGATGGCCGCAGCGCGCCATGAGCGCGGCCACCGCCTCGGCCGCGGCCAGGGCCGCGTCCAGGGGCTCCTTGCCGGCGGTGTCCACGCCCAGGGCCTGGGCCGCGCCGACCAGGGCCTCGGTGCAGTGCTCGGCGTTGAAGCGCATCACGTGGGGCAGCACCAGGCCGCAGGCGCTGCCGTGCGGCAGGCCGTAGAGGGCGCCCAGGCTGTGGGCCATGGCGTGGGCCAGGCCCACCTGGGCCACGCAGAAGGCCCAGCCCGCCAGGCTGGCCGCCACCTGCATGTTCAGCCGCGCCTTGAGGTCCTCGCCGGCCTCCACGGTGCGGGGCAGGTTGGCGGCGATGAGCCGCAGCGCGTGCAGGGCCTGGGCGTCGCAGACCGGGTTGGAGCGCACGCTCATCAGCGCCTCCAGGGCGTGGGTCAGGGCGTCCAGGCCGGTGCCGGCGGTCAAGAGCGGCGGCAGGCTTTTCACGAAATGCGGGTCCAGGATGGCCACGCTGGGGAAGACGGCGTTCTCCAGGATGTAGACTTTGCGCCCCACGGCCTGGTTCTTGATCACCGCCACGTTGGTCACCTCGCTGCCGGTGCCGGCGGTGGTGGGCACCACCAAATGCGGGGCCACCGGCCGGTTGAGCCGCAGCACCGCCACGTGGTCCATGGCCTGGCCGCCCAGGGCCATGAGCACCGCCAGGGCCTTGCCGGTGTCGATGACGCTGCCGCCGCCCACGCTGACCACGGCCTGGGCGCGGCAGGCCTGGGCCGCGGCATAGGCCGCGTCGATGGTGGCGAAGCTGGAATCCTGGCCGATGTCCCCGAAAACCCCGGCGCAATAGCCGGCCAGGGCGTCCTGGGCCCGGGCCTGGAGCCCGGCCGCGGCCACGCCCTTATCCGTGAGCAGGATGGCCCGCTCGATGCCCAGGGCTTGCAACTCCATGCCCAGGCTGGCCACCGACCCGGCTCCCACGTTGAGCTTGGTGGGGCCCAGGTAGGAGAAGGTGCTGGCTTTGGGATAGGCGAACATCATCTGGAAGGCCAGCTTGTTGGCCGGGTCGGCCTCGGCCGCCACGTGCACCCGCTTCACCTGGGTGTACTCGCTCAAGCCCCAGTGGCCCAGCTCGCGCCCCACGCCGGATTGCTTGTAGCCGCCAAAGGGGCAGTAGTCGCCGAAGGCGTGGTAGTCGTTGATCCACATGGTGCCGGTGGCGACTTTTTGGGCGATGCGCTCGGCCCGGCCGATGTCCCGGCTCCACACCCCGCCGGCCAGGCCGTAGGGCGAATCGTTGGCGATGGCCGCGGCCTCCTCGTCGTCGCCGAACTTGATGACGCTGACCACCGGGCCGAAGATCTCCTCGCGGGCGATGCGCATGGAGTTCTTGACCCCGGCGAAGATGGTGGGCCGGTAGTAGAAGCCGTCCTCCAGGCCGAAGCCATCCGGCCGGCCGCCGCCGGCCACCACCAGGGCCCCCTCCTGCTTGCCCAGGTCCACGTAATATTCCACCGTTTCGCGCTGGGTCTGGCTGACCAGGGGCCCCATCTGGCTGAAGGGGTCGAGCTGGTAGGCGATGTGGATGTCGCCCACCCTTTTGGCCAGGCGCTCCACGAACTGGTCGTGGATGCGCTCGTGGACCAACAGCCGGGTGCCGGATTCGCAGACCTGGCCGCAATGGAAGAAGGTGGCGAACAGCCCGCCGTCGATGGCCAGATCCAGGTCGGCGTCGTCCAGGATGATGTTGGCGCTCTTGCCGCCCAATTCCAGGGTGACCTTCTTCACCGTGTCCGCGGCCAGCTTCATGATCTGGCGGCCCACCTCGGTGGAGCCGGTGAAGGCGATCTTGTCCACCCGGGGGTCGCTGCACAACACGTTGCCCAGGGCCGCGCCCGGCCCGGCGATGACGTTGATCACGCCGGGGGGGATGGCGCTCTGGGCCACGGCCTCGGCCATGATCAGCGCCGAGAGCGGGGTGTTGCTGGCCGGCTTGAGCACGATGGTGTTGCCCATCACCGTGGCCATGGTGATCTTCCACAGGGCCATGGTGAGCGGGAAGTTCCAGGGGATGATGCCCACGCACACGCCCAGGGGCTCGCGGCGGGCGTAGTTGCGGGCCGGGAAGAAGGGATTGCCCGAGACCGGGATCTCCTCGCGCCAGGGGAAGGCGGTCATGGCGTGGTGGGCCAGGTTGCGCACCAGCATCGCGCCCAAAAACACCTCGGTCTTGGTGCGGTTGATGATGCCGCCCGAGTCCATGGCCTCGAACCTGGCCAGGCGCACCGCGTGCTGCATGAGCCGGTCGGAAAAATCCATCATGATGCGGCCGCGCGCGGCCGGGTCCAAGCCGGACCACACGCCGGAGTCAAAGGCGCGGCGGGCGGCGGCGATGGCGGCCTCGGCCTCGGCCGGGCCGGCCAGAGGCACCTCGGCAAAGGCCTGGCCGGTGCCGGGGTCGATGGTCTCGAAAACGCGGCCGTCGGCGGCATCCACGAACTGGCCGTCGATAAAGAGTGAAAAGTGCTCCATGCGTGACCTCCCCTGGCTGAGGGCTCATTCGGCAGGCATCCCTCTGCATACGACGCCGGCCGGGGGGCTGTCAAGCGCCTGCCGGCATGACAACCCGCAACGGGCGTGGCACAATGACGGACATGGACACGCAGACCCTCACCAGCCAGGCCCCGCCCTGGATCACCCCGGAGCTCATGGGCATCGGCGGGGAGATCAAGGCCAGCCCGGCCCATTTCGCGGTGCAGGAGCTGCCCCTATATCCGGTTTCCGGCCAGGGCGAACACGTCTACCTGACCCTGGAGCGCGAGGGGCGCACCACCCGGGACCTGGTGACCCGCCTGGCCGCCATTTTCGGCATCAGCGCCGACGCCATCGGCTACGCCGGGCTCAAGGACAAGGTGGCCCGGGTGCGCCAGACCTTTTCCCTGCACCTGCCGGGGATGGACCCGGCCGCGGCGGCGGCGCGGGCCAGCGAGGCCCTGGCCGGGCTGGACCCGCCGGTGACGGTGGCCGAGCACGGCCTGCACTCCAACAAGCTCAAGGTGGGGCATCTGCTGGGCAACCGCTTCACCATCGTGGTCAGCGGGGTGGGCCCGGAGGCCCTGGCCCCGGCCCAGGCGATAGCCGCGGCCATCGCAGAGCGCGGGCTGCCCAATTTCTTCGGCCCCCAGCGCTTCGGCCGCCAGGGCGACAACGCCGCCCAGGGCCTGGCGGTGTTGCGCGGCCGGGGCCCGCGCGAGAAATGGCTGCGCAAACTGGTGGTCAGCGCCTGGCAGGCCGAGGTCTTCAACCGCTGGCTGGCCGCGCGCCTGGCGGCCGGCGAGTTCGCGCGGCTCATCATGGGCGACGTGGCCAAGAAGACCGAGACCGGCGGCATCTTCACGGTGGAGGACGCGCTCCTGGAGCAGCCCCGCCTGGAGGCCGGCGAGATCACCTACACCGGGCCGCTTTTCGGCAAAAAGATGCGCTGGGCCCAGGCCGAGGCCGGCCGGCGCGAGCAGGCGGCCCTGGCGGCCAGCGGGGTGGACGAGGCCGCGCTCAAACGCCATGGCCCCGAGGGCGGCCGCCGGGTGGCCCGGCTCCGGCCCCAGAACCTGGCCATCGCCCCCCACCCCGAGGGCCTCGTCTTTGATTTCAGCCTGGCCAAGGGCGCTTACGCCACGGTGCTGCTGGGCGAGTTCATGAAGACCCCGGTCCAGCTTTTCGACGAATAATCCCTTCTCCCATATAGTTGATGATTAGCCGGATGTTCCAGGGAAAGGTATCCTTACTCCCTGTATGTGCTAACCTGGGGATTACCTTTATCGGCATATCCGGATGACCACCGCCTTCACAGCCAACCCTGCCGAGTCCCAGCCCGATCCGCCCCGGCCGCAGCGCCGGGCCGATTGGACGGCTTGGTCCACCCTGGCCCTGGGCGTGGCCGTGGCCGTGCTGGCCTGGTGGCTGGTGCAATGGGACCTGGACCGCCAGAGCCGGCTGGAGTTCGCCCGCCAGGCCGAGGCCCAGGCCCTGGTGGTCCAGGGCCAGTTGCAGGACAACCTGGACGCCCTGGGCTACCTGGCCGTGTTCTTCGCCGCCAGCCAGGACGTGGAGCGGGCCGAGTTCCGCCGTTTCGCGGTGTTCAACCTGGGCCGCAGCCAGGGGCTGAAGTTCGTGGCCTTCGCCCCCCGGGTGCCAGCCGCGGAACTGGCCGCCCACCAGGCCGCCGCCGCGGCCGAGGGCTACCCGCGCTACCAGGTCCGCCAGGCCGACCCCGGCGGCGGCCTGCTGCCGGTGGCCCCGCGGCCGGCCTATTTCCCGGTCTTCTACCTGCACTCGCGCGACGACGTGGAGACCACCGGCCTGATGGGCCTGGACCTGGGCGCATTGGCCGGCCTGGCCCCGCTGCTGGAGCGCGCCGTGCGCGACGACGCCCTGGAGGTGGCCGAGCTGAAACAGCCCCCGGCCTGGCTGGGCCCCGTCCGGCTGCTGGCCCTTATGCCGCTGTACAAGCCCGGCAGCATGGCCGCCGAACCCGAGGGCCGCCGCCGGCACCTGCTGGGCTTCGTCATCGCCGGGCTGGACCTGGACCAGGTGGCGCGCGCCGCCCGGCACCGGCAGCCGGCGCCCGACCTGAGCCTGAGCCTGGCCTTCGACGCCGCCCCGCACCCCCTGCGGGCCCCGGCCGCGGACGCGGACCCGGCCTGGCGGGGCGGCTTCCGAGCCGGCGGCCGGACCTGGTCGGTGACGGCGACGCCGGGGCCGGACTTCGGCCACCAGGACCTGGCCTGGCTGGCCTGGGCCATCGGCCTGGGGGTGCTGGCCGCCTTCGTCCTGCTGGCCAGCCACCTGCGGGCCATCCACCAGCGGGCCCGGCAGGGCGAGGACCTGGCCGAGGCCCGCGGCCGGGAGGCCCGCAGCGTGCGCGAGGCGGCCGCGCTGCTTTATCGCATCCTACCCACCCCCATCTTCAGCGTGGACCTGGAGCTGAAGGTCACCCACGCCAACCGCCGCTTCCTGGACCTGACCGGCTACAGCGAGGCCGAGGTGATCGGTCAGCCCTGCACCCTGTTCACCATGGACACCTGCCTGGGCTGCGGTCTGCTCAACCCGGAGATGGCCGATGACGAGGCGGGCCGGATCGGGCTGGAATGCGAGGTGCGCACCAAGGACGGCCGCCGGGTGGAGGTGCAGAAGAACACCGCCCTGCTGCGCGACGCCCAGGGCCGGGTGACCGGGGCCATGGAGGTGATGCAGGACATCTCGGCCCACAAGCGCACCCTGCGCGAGCTGAAGAGCAGCGAGGACATCCTGCGCCGCATCATCTCCACCACCGCCGAGGGCTTCTGGCTCATCGACCGCGACCTGGTCACCCTGGACGTGAACCAGGCGCTGACCGACATTCTGGGCTACGGCCGCCAGGAGATGCTGGGCCGGCGCGCGCTGGAGTTCATCAGCCCGCCCCACCTGGAGGCCTACCGCAGCAACACCGCGACCATCGGCGCCACCACCCACCGCTCCTACGAGGTGGTGCTCAAGGCCAAGGACGGCCGCGAGGTGCACACCGTCTTCTCGGCCACCACCCTGTGGGGCCACCGCGAGGGGATCAACGCCTCCTTCGCCTTTGTCACCGACGTCACCCAAGCCAAGCAGGCCGAGCAGGCCCTGCGCGAGAGCGAGGAGCGCTTCCGCGAAATGGCCGACCTGCTGCCCACCACCATCTTCGAGGTGGACACCGGCATGGGCTTCACCTACATCAACCAGGCCGGCCGCGACTTTCTGGGCCTGAGCCCGGACCAGCGCATCGGCAACGTGCAGCTCACGGACTTCATCCTGCCCGAGGACCAGGAGCTGAGCCGCCAGCGCACCCGGCGCATCATGGCCGGCGAGCGCCTGCCCCAGCAGGAATACCGGGTGCAGCGCAGCGACGGCGCGGTGCTGGTGGCCCTGGTCAAGTCCGCGCCCATGCTGCGCGAGGGCCGGGTGGTGGGCCTGCGTTGCAGCGTCACCGACATCACCGGCCGCAAGCTGGCCGAGGACGAACTGCGCAAGCTCTCGCGCGCGGTGGAGCAGAGCCCGGCCACCGTGGTCATCACCGACCTGAACGGCGACATCGAGTACGTCAACCCCAAGTTCAGCGAGGTGACCGGCTACACCAAGGAGGAGGCCCTGGGCCAGAACCCGCGCATCCTGAAATCCGGCGAGATGGACCCGGAGGTCTACCGCCAGATGTGGGCGGCCTTGGCCGGCGGCGGCGAGTGGCGCGGCGAACTCTTGAACCGCAAGCGCACCGGCGAGCTTTACTGGGAGTACGCCTCCATCTCGGCCATCAAGAACCTGCGCGGCCAGATCACCCACTACCTGGCGGTGAAGGAGGACATCACCCAGCGCAAGAAGGCCGAGGAGGCGGCCCGGCGCGAGTACGCCAAGCTCTCGGCCATGATCTCCGGCATGGACGAAGGCGTGATCTTCGCCGACGCCCAGGGGCGGGTGATCGAGGCCAACGAGTACTTCTGCCGCCTGGTGGGCCGGGCGCGCGGCCAGATCCTGGGCACCTCCCTGGCCAACCTGCATCCGCCGGGCCTGAGCCTGCGGGTGTCGGAGATCGTCAACGGCTTCCACGCAAACCCGGCCAGCCCGCCCCTGGTCATGCAGCGCCCCCTGGCCGGCCAGGAGGTCATCATGCGGGTGCAGCCCATCTACCGCGACGGCGTCTACGACGGCGTGCTGCTCAACGTGGTCAACGTGACCGAGCTGGTCAACGCCCGCCGCGAGGCCGAGGCGGCCAACCGGGCCAAGAGCGAATTTTTGGCCAACATGAGCCACGAGATCCGCACCCCCATGAACGGCATCCTGGGCATGGCCGAGCTGCTCTTGGGCTCCGCCCTGGACCCGGAGCAGCGCGATGAGCTGATGATGATCCGCTCCTCCAGCCAGGCCCTGCTCACGGTCATCAACGACATCCTGGATTTCTCCAAGATCGAGGCCGGCAAGCTCAGCCTGGATTCCCAGAACTTCAACCTGCTGGATGTGCTGGAAGACGCCCTGACCATCCTGGGCCAGACGGCCGAGGCCAAGGACCTGGGCCTGTGCCTGGCCCTGGGCCCGGACGTGCCCGAGGACCTGGTGGGCGACCCCGGCCGCCTGCGCCAGGTGCTGGTGAACCTGGCCGGCAACGCGGTGAAGTTCACCCGCCGGGGCGAGGTGACGTTGGCGGTGCTGCCCCTGGAGGTGACCGAGAGCGCGGCGCGGCTGTATTTCGAGGTGCAGGACACCGGCGTGGGCATCGCCCCGGACAAGCAGGCCGACATCTTCAAGGCCTTCGAGCAGGCCGACATGACCGTCACCCGCCAGTTCGGCGGCACCGGCCTGGGGCTCACCATCAGCGCCCAACTGGTGGGGCTGATGGGCGGGGAGATCAGCGTGGACAGCGAGACGGGCAAGGGCAGCACCTTCTCCTTCACCGCCATGTTCGGCCTGCAATCCGGCCAGCCCGCCCGCCGCGCCCGCCAGTCCTACCTGCCCCGGTTGAAGGGCCTGCGGGTCCTGGTGGCGGCGGCCCAGGCCTGCCAGGGCGCGGCCCTGGCCCAGGCGCTCAGGGGCTGGGGCCTGGAGGCCCAGGTCGCCCACCGGGGCGATGACGCCCAGGGGCTCATGCAGGCGGCCCAGGCCCAGGGTCGGCCCTACGGCCTGGTGCTGGTGGACCTGGGGCTCGCCGGCGAGCAGGGCCTGGACCTGGCCCGGGCCGCCCTGGAAGGCCCCCACCCGGCCACGGCGGTGGTGACCATGCTGCCCTTCCACGACCGCATCGCCCTGGCCACGGCCAGCCGCGAGCTGGGGGCCCAGACCTGGCTGCCCCAGCCGGTGCGCCTCAGCGCCCTGTGGCTGGCCCTGCTCAGCGCGCTCCTGGGCGAGCAGGACGAGGCCGCCGACCAGGCCGCCGAGACGCCCTCCGGCCAGGAAAGCCCGCCGCTCCGGGTGCTGCTGGCCGAGGACAACCAGGTCAACCAGCGCCTGGCCACCCTTTTGCTCCAGCGCTGGGGCCACCGGGTGACTGCGGCCAATAACGGCCGCGCGGCCCTGGAGGCCCTGGAGAGCCAGGCCTTCGACGTGGTGCTGATGGACGTGCAGATGCCGGAACTGGACGGCCTGAGCGCCACGGCCGAGCTGCGCCAACGCGAGGCCGCCGCGGGCCTGGGCCATCTGCCGGTGATCGCCATGACCGCCCACGCCATGAGCGGCGACCGCGAACGCTGCCTGGCCGCGGGCATGGACGCCTACGTGGCCAAGCCCATCGACCCCCTGGCCCTGTGGCAGGCCCTGGCGGAGCTTAACCTGGCCCAGGGGGCCGAGCCCCGGCCGGCCCAGGCCGCGGCCGTGGACCGCCGCCGGCTGGAGGTGCGTTTCGATGGCGACCGCGCCCTGACCCGCCAGTTGGTGGACATCTTCCTGGAAGAATTCCCGCACCAACTGGAGGCGGCCGAGAACGCGCTGAAGCAGGACGACGCAGAGGCCCTGGCCGGGGCCGCCCACAGCCTCAAGGGCTCCTTGGGCTATTTCGAGGCCGCCGCCGCCCTGGCCGGGGCCGTGGAGCTGGAGCGCCTGGGCCGCGCGGGCGAGCTGGCGGAGGCCCGGCGCAAGCTGGCCGAACTTAGGCGCGAACTGGTGCGCGTGGAGGCGGAATTGAGGGACCTGGCGGTGGAGGCCGGCGCATGAGGGTGCTGGTGGTGGAGGACGAGGCGGTCAGCCGCAACCTGCTGCAGCACTACCTGCAGCGCTGGGGGCACGAGGTGACCAGCGTCACCGACGGGGCCCAGGCCCTGGCGGCCTTCCTGGCCCAGCCGGTGGAGATCGTGATCACCGACTGGACCATGCCCCGCATGGACGGCCTGGAGCTGGCCGGGCGCATCCGCGACCTGGGCCGCGAGGGCTGGCCCTTTGTCTACATCATCATGCTCACCGGCCGTGACCGCCTGGAGGACCGGGTGCAGGGCCTGGAGCAGGGCGCGGTGGACGACTACGTGGTCAAGCCCTTCGAGCCGGCTGAACTCAAGGCCCGGGTGCTGGTGGGCGAGCGCACCGTGCACCTTGAGCGCCAGCTCAGCGAGGTCAACCGCACCCTGGAACAGAAGGTGCGCCGCCAGACCCGGGTCATCCGGCGCTCCCAGGAGGAGACGATTCACCGCCTGCTCACGGCCCTGCAGCACCGTGACGTGGAGACCGGCGACCACGTGCGCCGCATCGGCCTGATGAGCGCGGCCATGGCCGAGGCCCTGGGCTGGCCGGCCGAGGCGGTGGAGAACATCCGGGTGGCCGCGCCCATGCACGACATTGGCAAGATCGGGGTGCCGGACCGGGTGCTGCGCAAGCCGGGCAAGCTAACGCCCGAGGAATTCGAGGCCATCAAGACCCACTGCGCCGTGGGCCACGGCATCCTGGGCGGCTCCCAACTGCCCATGCTGACCATGGCCGACGACATCGCCTATTGCCACCACGAGCGCTGGGACGGCGGCGGCTACCCCCGCGGCCTGGCCGGTGCGGACATCCCCGAGGCGGCCCGCATCGTGGCCGTGGTGGATTCCTTCGACGCCATGACCAGCGACCGGGTCTACCGGACGGCCATGGCGGAGGATGAGACCCTGGCCATCCTGCATTCGGGCCGCGGCAACCACCTGGACCCCCGCCTGCTGGACGTCTTCCTGGCCCAGTTGCCCGCCATCCGCCAGATCCGCCAGTACGACCGCTAGCCGCATGCGTCAAGATGCGGGCGGGGATAAACCCCGCCCCTGCATTTTGGATTTCTTGATTTCGGGGCGGGTTTTATCCCCGCCCGTGTATTTTCAACGGGAGGCAATCCGGTAGATAGGGCCCTGGCATAACCATCATAACCGCGAGCCTGACCGCCAGGAGCCAAGCCTGCCGCCAGCCCTGCTTTCCCTTCCAGCTATTCACCCGGCTTGGCCGTGTCCGCCGGCAGCCGGCGCAGCCGCCGCACCAGGCGATGGCGGTTAAGGTAGGCCAGCGGCGGCCAGACCGCCGGCCGCGGCTGCGCCGCCGGCAAGACCAGGTCCAGCAGATGGCGCGCATCCACCCCGGCCCGGCGGTAGCGCAGCATGCAGCCGGCGCAGTAAGTAAAGAGCGGCAGGCCGTCCAGCCCGGCCCGGCGCTGGTCCAGCCAGGCGCTCGCCAGCTCCGGGGCCAGGGCGGCCACCGCCCCCCCTTCCCCGCAACAGATCGTATTGCGCCCACTGGCCGCCAACTCCACCAGCTCCCGGCCGCTGGCGGCGACGAGCCCCCGGGCCGCGGCCTGGATGGCGTCGTCGAAGCGGCTGGCGCAGGGGTCGTGCAGGCTCACCGCGCGCCGGCCGGGGCCGGCCACGGGCGGGTCCAGCTCCAGCAGCACCGAGTACACGTCGCGCACCCTGAGGCCGGCCTCGGCGGCCGGGCCGTCTTCGCGCAGGGCGCGCAAGCAGTTGGGGCAGGCCGCCCAGACCTCGCGCACGCCCGCGGCCGTCAGCCGCCCGGCCAGGCGGCCCTGACCCTGCCGGTGCTCCCGCATGCGGCCCAGCATGGCCGCCGGCCGCCAGCAGCAATCCAGCACCAGGCCCAGGCCGGGCCAGATCCCGCTGAGGCGCCGCCAGGCCCGCCAGACCAAATCCGGCCGCTGGCCGGGCAGGGTGCAGCCGGGGAAAAACACCGTGTCGCAGCCGGCGGGCAGCAGGTGGTGGCTGAAGGCCGGCCGCGCGCCCCGGTTCTGATAGCCCAGCAGGGCGCGGTAGGGCCGCCAGTCCTTGTCCGCGGCCACCTGCGCGCGCCAGGCCTGGAAAAAGGCCGGCGGCGCGGCCCCGGTGGGGCAGAGGGCCTGGCACAGGCCGCACAGGCTGCACAGGAAGGGCAGCGCGTCCACCCCGCGCCCCTCCAGCCAGGCGGCGGCCATCTGGCCGGGGCTGCCGTGGCGGCCCAGGAAGGCGCAGCGCTTGACGCACAGGCCGCAGTCAACGCAGGCCGCGCGCAGGCCGCGGGCCAGATCAGCGACGGCCGGGTTCATCGCCCGCCCAGCGCCGCGATGAAGGCCGGCATGAAGACCGGCAGGTCCTCGGGCTGGCGGCTGGTGATGAGGTTGCCGTCCACCACCACCGCCTGGTCCAGCCACCGGGCCCCGGCGTTGACCATGTCGTCCTTAATCGAGAAAAAGCTGGTGACCCGGCGGCCCCGCACCACCCCGGCCGAGGCCAGCACCCAGCCGGCGTGGCAGATGGCGGCCACGGGTTTCCCCGCCGCGTGCACCCCGCGCACCAAATCCAGCATGGCCGCGTGGCGGCGCATGCGGTCCGGCGCGTAGCCGCCCGGCACCAGCAGGCCGTCCAGGTCGGCCGCGCTCACCTCGGCCATGCCCTTCATCGCCTGGACCGGCAGGCCGGCCTTGCTCTTGTAGACCGCCCCGGCCTGGGGGCCGATGAGCCAGACCGCGGCCCCGGCCTCCTGCAGGCGGTAGTAGGGGTGCCAAAGCTCGAACTCGTTGTACATGTCCTCCACCAGGAGGCCCACCCGCTTGCCGTCCAGTTCCATGGCGCATCCTCCGCAGCAGGGCTCGCTCAGCCCTAGAGTATGGCCCCTGGCGGGGATAAGTCAACTTAACGCCCCATTAATACACGACATATCGGCTTTGACAATATTTGGGGACGCGATCCATGGGCGGCGCTGATAATGCCCGGCGGCCGGGGCTTAACAACTTGGCCCGGCGCGAGGGCCTCTGCTACCATGAAATGCATGGCCCCTTCGCGCGGGCTTGCGCGGGGCGGGCGGGAGTTTTTCCGGCCAAGGAAAGGGGCGGGCATGGCAAACAAGGCGCTGAACATCCTCATCGGCGGCGAGGCCGGCCAGGGCCTGGCCACCATCGGCCAAGTGCTGGCCAAATGCCTGGTGCGCGCCGGCTATTTCATCGTGGTCAGCCAGGACTACATGTCCCGGGTGCGCGGCGGGCACAACACCTTCACCATCCGGGTCAGCGCCGGGCCCATCGCCTCCCCCCGCGAGGGCATCGACCTGCTGGTGGCCCTGGACCGCCAGACCCTGGACCTGCACCGGGCCGAGCTGAAGCCCGGCGCCCAGGTCATCGCCGACACCGGGCTTTCGTGCAGCGAGGCCCCCTGTTTCAACGTGCCGTTCTCGGAGCTGACCGAGGCCCGCTACGTCAACACCGTGGCCCTGGGCGTGGCCGCCGCGCTCATCGGCCTGGACCTGGAGCTGGTGGACCAGGGGCTCAAGGAATACCTGGGCAAGAAGAAGCCCCAGGAGGTCTTGGACAAGAACCGCGAGGCCCTGGACAACGCCTATCAGTTCACTGCCGGGCACCGCCCGCCCTGCGAGCCCCTGCCTGCGGCCGCGCCCGGCCCCCGGCGCATGATCGTCAACGGCAACGAGGCCATGGGCCTGGGTTTCCTGGCCGGCGGGGTCAAGTTCCTCGCCTTCTATCCCATGACCCCCTCCACCTCCATCGCGCTCACCGTCATCGCCCACGCCCACGACCTGGGCGTGGTCTTCGAGCAGGCCGAGGACGAGATCGCGGCCATCAACATGGCCCTGGGCGCGTCCTATGCCGGCGCGCCGGCCCTGGTCACCACCAGCGGCGGCGGCTTCGCCCTGATGGTGGAGGGCGTGAGCATGGCCGGGGCCACCGAGACGCCGGTGGTCATCGCCCTGGCCCAGCGCCCCGGCCCGGCCACCGGCCTGCCCACCCGCACCGAGCAGGGCGACCTGGAGTTCGCCCTCCACGCCGGCCACGGCGAGTTCACCCGCGCCATCCTGGCCCCCGGCACGGTGGAGGACTGCTTCCTGCTGGCCGCCCAGGCCCTGGCCCTGGCCGAGGCCAGCCAGGGGCCGGTGCTGGTGCTCACCGATCAATTCCTGGCCGACTCCTACCGGGCCGTGGAGCCTTTCGACCTGGACGCCGTCACCCCGGTCAAGGCCGGCGCGCGCGACATCGCCGACCCGGCCGGCTACCAGCGCTATGCCCCCGGCGGCGTGCACGGCATCTCGCCCCGGGCCCTGCCCGGCCAGTCGGCCGCCCTGGTGGTCAGCGACAGCGACGAGCACACCGCCCAAGGCCACATCACCGAGGACGCCGCCACCCGCATCGGGCAGCAGGACAAGCGCATGGCCAAGCTGGGCCTGTTGCTGGAGAAAACCCTGCCGCCGGTCTTCAGCGGGCCCGCGGACGCCGACCTGCTGCTCCTGGGCTGGGGCTCCAGCCGGGGGGCGGTGGACGCCGCGGCCGCGCTGTTGGCCGCCGACGGCCGCTCCGTGGCCACCGGCCACTTCCGCCAGGTCTGGCCGCTCCGGGCCGACCAGTTCCTGGACCGGCTGCAAGGAGCCAGGCAGGTGGTGATGGTGGAGTCCAACGCCACCGGCCAGATGGCCCGGCTGATCCGGCGCGAGACCGGCTTCGAAATCGGCCGCCTGGTGCTGCGCTACGACGGCCGGCCGCTCACCCCGGAATACATCCTGCGCGCCCTGGCCCAGTAGGCCCGGCCGCATCACGGAGGACTGACCATGCTGGACCTGGAGACCTACGGCGACTTCGAGACCGCCTGGTGCCCCGGCTGCGGCAACCACAACCTGCTCAAGGCCCTGAAACAGGCCCTGGCCATGAGCGACATCGCCCCGGAGAAGCTCCTGATGGTGGGCGGCATCGGCCAGGCGGCCAAGACCCCGCAATATCTGCGGGCCAACGCCTTCTGCGGCCTGCACGGCCGCGGGGTGCCGGCAGCCACCGGCGCGCGCCTGGCCAACCGCGAGCTGAAGATCGTCTGCACCAGCGGCGACGGCTGCAACTACGGCGAGGGCGGCAACCACTTCCTGGCCGCCCTGCGCCGCAACATCGACCTGACCCTGATCGTGCACGACAACCAGGTCTACGGCCTGACCAAGGGCCAGGCCAGCCCCACCAGCCTCATGGGCTTCGTCACCAAGACCCAGCCCGAGGGCGTGTGGGCCGCGCCCTTCCAACCCCTGGCCACGGCGGTGCTGCACCGGGTGAGCTTCGTGGCCCGCGGCTTCACCGGCGAGGTGGACCACCTGGCCGGCCTGATCCAGGAGGCGCTGACGGTGGACGGCCTGGCTCTCCTGGACGTGCTGCAACCCTGCGTATCCTTCAACAAGGTCAACACCTTCAAGTGGTACAAGGAGCGGGTCTACCACCTGGGCGAGGACCACGACCCCACCGACTTTGGCGCGGCCCTGGCCAAGGCCCAGGAGTTCGGCGACCAGATCCCGCTGGGGGTGCTCTGGCGCGGGGAGCGCACAGGCTTCAGCAAGCACTTTAACGCGCTGGACGCCGGCCCGCTCTACGGCCAGGGGGTGGACCGGGCGGCGTTCGAGCATTTGCTGGAGAAGTACTTCTAACCCCGCCGCCGGCCACCGGGCCGGGCCGTCTCAGCGCACCCGCCGGGGGTGGCAAGCTCTTTGCCACCCCCTTGTGCAATGCTTTCCAGTAGCTACAAACGCAGCCGCCCGCGCCGCACGCCAATACCCGCAAATCACTGGCTGATTGACCGCCCGCCCCGCGCCGCCCAGGCCGGGCGCGGAACTTGCAACACTTGACCAATGGCCCGCGCACCGTGGGGACTTCGTGGTCTGCGCCGGGCCGGCAGCCAGCATTGCGCGCTTGCAGACCGAGCCGGCGGTTGGGCCAGGCCGCCGCACCCGGCCGGGGTGCGCGACACCTTGCATTCTGCCCAATAATCAGCCAAAGAGGGAGGTATCATGACGTTAAAGCAAATGATTAAGCCGATGCTTTTAGCCTGCCTGATCCTGCTGGTCGCGGCCGCCACGGCCCTGGCCGCGTCCAAACCGCCGATCAAGATCGGGGCCATGTTCATCTCCAGCGGCCCCATGGGCGGCTATGGCGTGCACGGGGCCCAGGCCATCCAACTGGCGGTGGAGGAGATCAACGCCTCCGGCGGCATCCTGGGCCGCCAGGTGGTGGCCATCTGCGAGGACACCAAGCTCAAGAAGGACGTGATGCTGGGCCTGGCCGAGCGGTTCGTGAAAAAGGACAAGGTGGATTTCCTCATGGGCCCCACCTCCAGCGGCCTGGCCATGGCCTTATCGGAGTTCGCCAAGGAACACAAGAAGATATTGGTCACGACCCAGGCGGCCACCGACGCCCTGACCGGGGCCAAGCTGCACCCCTACCAATTCAGCACCCTGAGCAACGCCATGATGCACGCCCGCTCGGGGGCCTATCTCATGGCCGCCAAACCCTATAAGCGCTACATGGTCATCGCGCCGGACTACAACTACGGCCACTCCTCCTGGGAGATGTTCAAGGCCAAGCTCCAGGAGCTGCGGCCGGACGTGGAGATCGTGGGCGAGCTGTTCCCCAAGTTCCTGAGCAAGGATTACAGCGAAGACATCAAGAAGATCCAGGAGTTCAAGCCGGATGCGGTCTGGTCGCCGCTCTGGGGCGGCGACGCGGTCACCTTCATCAAGCAGGCCCTGCCCACCGGCCTGTTCCAGCAGGTGAAGTTCGCCTTCCCCTGCGCCGGGGCCCTGGAGGTGTTGGAGCCCATGGCCGGCGACATGCCCGACGGCGTGTACGTATCCGCCCGCTATTTCTTCAATTCTCCCCAATCGGACCTCAACCGGCGCTTCGTGGAGAGCTATCAGAAGAAGTTCAAGCAATATCCCGACTACATGGCCGGCGAGACCTACGCCGGGGTGTACTTCATCAAGGCCGCGGTGGAGCGGGCCAAGTCCCTGGACGCCAAGAAGATCATCGCCGCGGTGGAGCGGGAGCCCCTGGCCTGGGAGACCCCGGAGGGCTACAAGATCATGCGCGGCGCCGACCACCAGGTGGTGGAGAGCTGCCTGTGGGGCGAGACCGCCAAGAACGCCAAGTACGGCATTTCCATCCCCGAGAACTACGTCGCCATCCAGGGCGTGGAGATCGTGCGCACCGAAGCCGAGCTGAAGGCCCTCAAGTCCCCCGCCCCGGCCGCCGCGCCGGCCCCCGCGCCCAAGAAGAAGTAGACTGCCCCGTCCCGGCCCAACCCCGCAGGCCGCGTCCAACCGGGCGCGGCCTGTATTTTGTCCCGGGGCCGGCAATGGTGCTAAAGTATGCTTGAGTGCAGCCGGCCCGCCGCGGCTGATCCACCCCAACCTGAAAGCACGCGCTTTAATGAAGTCCCACCGCCAGGAGCTATGGTTCAATGTGCCCGGCCGCCGGGCCTTCATCAACATCACGCCCGAGGTGGAAAAGGCCCTGGCCGATAGCGGCATCCGGGAGGGCCTGTGCCTGGTCAACGCCATGCACATCACCGCCAGCGTCTTCATCAACGACGACGAGCCGGGCCTGCACCAGGATTACGAGCAGTGGCTGGAGCGCCTGGCCCCGCACGCGCCGGTGAGCCAGTACCGCCATAACCGCACCGGCGAGGACAACGGCGACGCCCACCTGAAGCGCCAGGTCATGGGCCGCGAGGTGGTGGTGGCGGTGAGCGCCGGGCGGCTGGACCTGGGCCCCTGGGAGCGGGTGTTCTACGGCGAGTTCGACGGCAGCCGGCGCAAACGGGTGCTGGTGAAGATAATCGGGGAGTGAGAGGGCAAGTTATCCTTTATTTCCGGCCCGGCCCGGTGTAACAATCTGGTCAGGATCGCCCGTCGGCGACCGGCCGGCGCGTGAACCGCGAGGCATGCCTTAGGGAGGAGCAGGGACATGACGGCCAAGCTAGGTTGGCTTTGCTTGCTGCTGGTGATGCTGGGCTTGGCCTATGGCTGCGCCAAGTGGCCGGGCAACTATAACCCCACCGCGGCCGAGGAGCAGCGGGCCCAGCACGAGATGGAGTGGAACCTGGACCCCACCCGCTAGGCGCGGTGGCCCCAGGGCAAACGAGCGGCGGCGTCCCCGCCGCTCGCGCTTATTTGGCGAGCAGGGCGGGAACGCCGCCGTGGGGGGCGGGATGAAGGCGGACTAGACGGCCTGCCTGAGGGCCTCGGTGGCCACAGCATCGCCATGACGCTCGCTGATCCACTCGGCGATCTTCTTGGCCTTGTCGGCCTGCAGGAAGGCCTCGCCGGCCTGGGCGATGGCCACGCTCTTGCCCCAGCGCATGACGTACTTCTTCTTGGCGCCCGGAGGGTTGAGGGCCACCACGCAGTAGTTGCCGCCGAAGGTCTGGGCCAGTTGATAGAACAGCTCCTGGCCAGGGGTCATACTCTCCATCGAGGTCAGGATCTCTTTCTTGCTCGCGGCCATATGTCGGCTTGCCTTTCCCTGTGGGTTTATCTGTGACGGCGGGCGGCAGGCTCCTGCCGCCGTGCGGGTCGTTAAGGGTTGCAGACGATCCTGCGCCAATAAGCTTGAGCGAAAGGCGTGCCAGTTGGACCTGCGGCCGGGGGCGGGCGGACTCCGTACTCGTTAACATCTTGGCAATACTACCCTAATCACCTATCGCCCCGCCGGTGGCCGGGGGCCGGGGCGTTTGCATGCTGCAATCAAACCCAGCGGCCAACCGGTTTTTTGCAAAGGCCGGCCGGCTCCGGTCCGGTCAGGTATGGCTTGCCAAATCCAGCCCCATAGCCGATAGTTGGAGCGTGTCGTCCCAGCGGCGGCCGGACCCACCTAAAGCCTCATTCCAGACCGCGGAGAGTTTCAATGGGCGACGAGCAGCGCAAATTGGACCAGCTTTGCATCAACACCATCCGCATGCTGGCGGTGGACATGGTCGAGGCGGCCAAGAGCGGCCACCCCGGCATGCCCCTGGGCGCGGCCAGCATGGCCTATGTGCTCTGGGACCGCTACCTGAAGCACAACCCGGCCGACCCGGCCTGGGCCAACCGCGACCGCTTCATCCTCTCGGCCGGCCACGGCTCGGCCCTGCTCTACGCCCTGCTGCACCTGACCGGCTATCCCCTGACCCTGGACGACCTCAAGGCCTTCCGCCAGTGGGAATCCAAGACCGCCGGCCACCCCGAATACGGCCTCTGCCCCGGCGTGGAGGCCACCACCGGCCCCCTGGGCCAGGGCTTCGCCATGGGCGTGGGCATGGCCGCGGCCGAGAAACACCTGGCCGGCCGCTTCAACCGGGGCGGGCTCAACCTGGTGGACCACCACACCTACGCCATAGTGAGCGACGGCGACCTGATGGAGGGCGTGGCCAGCGAGGCCGCCAGCCTGGCCGCCACCCTCAAGCTGGGCAAGCTCATCTATCTGTATGACGACAACAAGATCACCATCGAGGGCGAGACCGGCCTGGCCTTCACCGAGGACGTGGGCCTGCGCTTCGAGGCCTACGGCTGGCAGGTGCTGCGGGTGGAGGACAGCGACGACCTGGACACCATCGCCACGGCCATCGACGCGGCCAAGGCCGACGCCGCCCGGCCCAGCCTGATCATGGTGCGCACCCACATCGGCTGCGGCAGCCCCAAGCAGGACAGCGCCGCGGCCCACGGCGAGCCCCTGGGCCCGGACGCCTGCGCCGCCACCCGCAAATGCTTCAACTGGCCGGCGGACGCCTTCCACGTGCCGGTGGAGGCCGTGGCCCACATGCGCCGCGCCCGCGAGCTGGGCCGCGCGGCCGAGGACGAGTGGCAGGGCCTCCTGGCCCGCTACATGGAGACCCGGGCCGAGGACGGCCGGCTCTACGCCCAGTGGCTCAAAGGCCAGCTCCCGGCCGGTTGGGAGGAGGCCCTGCCGGTCTTCAACGCCGGCGACAAGCCGGTGGCCACCCGCGCGGCCAGCGGCCAGGTGCTCAACGCCCTGGCCCCGGTGGTGCAGAACCTCGTCGGTGGCTCGGCCGACCTGGCGCCCTCCACCAAGACCGTGATCAAGGGCTCCGGTGACCTGCGCGGGGACGGCCCGGACTGCGGCCGCAACGTGCACTTCGGGGTGCGCGAGCACGCCATGGGCGCGGTGGTCAACGGCATGGCCCTGCACGGCGGGCTGATCCCCTACGGGGCCACCTTCTTCGTCTTCAGCGACTTCATGCGCCCCGCCCTGCGCCTGGCCGCGCTGATGGATATCCGCTCCATCTTCGTCTTCACCCACGACAGCCTGGGCGTGGGCGAGGACGGCCCCACCCACCAGCCGGTGGAGCAGCTCATGTCGCTCAGGCTCATGCCCAACCTGGCCGTGGTGCGCCCGGCCGATGCCAACGAGACCGCCGCGGCCTGGGCCCTGGCGCTGACCCGCAAGGGCCCCACCGCCCTGATCCTGAGCCGCCAGAACCTGCCCATCCTGGACGCCCGGGCCTATCCCATCGCCCAGGGCGTGCGCCAGGGCGGCTACGTGCTCAGCGAGGAGTCCGGCGCGCTGAAGCTTATCCTCATGGCCACCGGCTCCGAGGTCAGCCTGGCGCTGGCCGCCCAGGCCCAGCTCGCGGCCGAGGGCGTCGGGGTGCGGGTGGTCTCGCTGCCCTGCTGGGAGGCCTTCGCCCAACAACCCCAGTCCTACCGCGACCAGGTGCTGCCGCCCAATGTCACGACCCGCCTGGCCATCGAGGCCGGGGCCAGCCTGGGCTGGGAGCGCTGGGTGGGCGACGGCGGGGCCATCATCGGCGTGGACCGCTTCGGGGCCTCGGCCCCCGGCAACAAGGTCATGGCCGAATACGGCTTCAGCGTGGCCAACGTGGTGGCCCAGGCCAAAACCCTGCTGGCCGGCTGAGCCGGGCGGGGGCGGGCGGGGCAGGCGGAACAGGCTGGGCGGGCGGCGGATGGCGGCCCGGACCAGGCGAGCGCGCGGCAAGGCCGGCGCAACCGGCAGGGCCGGCGCTGACTGCGATCAAGCCTGCGGCCCCACCCTCTGCCAACTGGCCGCCGATCCTTTTGGCGAGATCGCGGCCGAGGTGGGCGCGGACCTGGTCAGTGACGGCTCCTGCGAGGGCCTGAGCGAAACCCTGGCCCAGGCCAACCTGGCCCAGGCCTTGGCGGCCGAGGCCCTGGCCAGGCAGCGGGGCAAGGGCCGCGACAGCAGCGGCTGAGCCACCCCCGGAGGCGCCCAAGCATGGCCGAGCAGCCGGAGAACGGGCAAACCATGCTGGTCCAGGGCCGGGCCGTGGCCGAGGGCCAGGAACCAGGCCAGGACACGGGCCCGGACGCCACCCAGGACCCGGCCATGCACGCCGCCGGGACGGCCGCCCCGGAACCCGCCCAGGTCTCGGCCCTGGACACCGACTGGGCCGGGGCCTCCTGCCTGTTGCCCGGCGCACCCGAGCCCTGCCTGCTGGTCATCGTGGGGGCCTCCGGCGACCTCACCGGCCGCAAGCTCATCCCGGCCCTCTATAACCTCTACCTGAACCGCGGCCTGCCCCACCCCTGCGCCATCGTGGGCGCGGCGCGCACCGAATGGGACGACCAGACCTTCCGCGACCGCATGCGCGCGGCGGTGGCCCAGCATGGCGGCCTGGATCTGGCCCGCTGGGACGAGTTCGCCGCCCGGCTCTACTACCACCCCCTGACCTACGACGATCCCCATTCCTATCACCTGCTGGCCCAGCGCCTGGACAAGCTGGACCGCCGCCTGGGGGCCAGGGGCAACCGCATCTTCAACCTGGCCGTCCCGCCCACCCTCTACGCCCAGGTGGCCCTGCAACTGGGCCGGGCCGGCCTGGCCGCCGAGGGCCAGGTGGGCAAGAACTGGGTGCGCCTGGTGGTGGAAAAGCCCTTTGGCCACGACCTGGCCGGCGCCCGCCAGCTCCAGACCGCCGTGGGCCGCTTTTTCCGCGAGCACCAGGTCTATCGCATCGACCATTACCTGGCCAAGGAGACGGTGCAGAACGTCCTGATGCTGCGCTTCGCCAACGCCATCTTCGAGCCGGTCTGGAACCGCAACTACATCGACCACGTGAGCATCGTCAGCACCGAGACCCTGGGGGTGGAGCACCGCGCCGGCTATTACGAGCGGGCCGGGGTGCTCAGGGACATGTTCCAGAACCACATGATGCAGCTCATGTCCATGGTGGCCATGGAGCCGCCGTCGCTGTTTTTCGCCGACCGGGTGCGCGACGAAAAAACCAAGGCCTTCCGCAGCCTGCGCCCCTTCCCCCTGGACCAGATGGACGACTGCCTGGTCCTGGGCCAGTACCAGGCCGGGACCATCGTGGGCCAACCGGCGCCGGCCTACCGGGCCGAGCCCGGCGTGGACCCCGGCTCGCTGACGCCCACCTTCGCCCTGATGCGGGCCTACGTGGACAACTGGCGCTGGCAGGGGGTGCCGTTCCTCTTGGTCTCGGGCAAGCGCCTGGCCAAGAAGCTAACCCGCATGGTGATCCACTTCAAGGAGGTGCCCCACTCGCTCTTCCGCCAGGTGCTGGGCCCGCACATCAGCGCCAACCGCCTGATCCTGGGCGTGCACCCGGACGAGTCCATCAGCCTGACCTTCCAGAGCAAGAACCCCGGCGCGCGGCTCTGCCTGCGCTCGGTCAACATGTTCTTCGATTTCAACCAGGACTATGGCGGCCCCCGGCTGGAGGCCTATGAAAAGGCGCTGACCGACTGCATGCTGGGCGACCAGATGCTCTTCTGGCGTCAGGACGGCATCGAGCTGACCTGGGCCTGGCTGGACGAACTGATCCACCAGTGCGAGACCTGCAACAACCGGGCGGGGCGGCTCAAGGCCTACCCCGCCGGCTCCTGGGGCCCGCCCGAGGCGGCGCGGGTGCTGGCCGGCCTGCCCGCGCCCTGGGCCTGAGCCCATCCGGGCCGGGGACTTATTTGAAACCTGAATCAGCGTCCGCTGTGGGGAGTGATGACCACCTCCTGGCCGGGGGCCAGGTCCAGGACATAATCCTGCTGCACGCCGGCCAGGGCGTAGGGCGTGAAGCTCATGCCCCAGCGCACGCTGACGTAGCCCTCCACAATGAGGCGCAGCCGCTGCCGGCCGGCCGGGACCAGGAAGACCGCGTCGCGGGTCAGGCGCTGGCCGGCGATGAGCTTGAGCATTTCGCCGGAGGCCGGGGCCAGGGGCAGCAACTGGCCGCCCTGGCCTTCCAGGTACAGGCCCCAGTCCCAGCGCACGTTGCGGTTGACGTCCACCGCGTCGGCCGGGATGCGGCCCAGGTCGGCGGTCAGGTCCAGCTTCACCCGCACCTTGGCCGGGTTGGGGCCGGGGTCCAGGTAGCCCGCCGCGCAGCCGGCCAGGCCCAGCATCGCCAAACAAACCGCCGCCGCCATCGCCCGCGCCGGCCAGGCCCGCCGCGCCGCCCAAGCATCGCTCATGCCGCACCTCCCAGACCCGTGATCTCCCACTCGCCGCGCAGCCGGCCCGGCGGCCTTTTTTCATGCTGCCTGGGGTCGCGGCGCAATGCAATCGGGTAAAAATGCGACCCGCCGCGGGCAATTTCCGCCATGCGCCTTAAATTTATTGGTTGAGAGGGGATCCAAGGAGGCCGACTTGACGCTCTATTGCACCCAAAACCATGGCCGGCCCGCACCCCAACCCCGTGAGCAAGGAAGATATCGCATGCGTATTCGCGTCTTTGAGACCAGCGACGAACTGGCCCGGGCCACGGCCACCCTGATGGCGGTGCGCGCGGGGCGGGCCATCATGGAGCGGGGCCAGGCCGCGGTGGTCATCCCCGGCGGCGCCACCCCCCAGGCCATCCTGAAAGCCCTGGCCGCCCCGCCCCTGAGCGACGTCACCCCCTGGCAGGCCCTGCACTTTTTCATGAGCGACGAGCGCTGCGTGGCCCTGGACGATCCGGCCAGCAACTTCGGCCAGGCCCAGCGCCTGCTCTTCGGCCAGGTGCCGTTGCCGGCCCACCACCTGCACCCCATCCCGGTGGGCCGCTACGAGCCCGAGGAGGCCGCCGCCCGCTACACGGCCGACATCCGCACCCATTTCGGCGGCCTGCCCCCGGAGTTCGACTTCATGCTGCTGGGCGTGGGCGCGGACGGCCACGTGGCCAGCCTGTTCCCCGGCCATCCGCTGGTTTGCGGCGGCGGCGACCCCAAGAGCTACGCCGAGGCGGTGATGCCCCCGCCGGACATCCAACCCCAGACCCCGCGGGTGACCCTGACCCTGCCGGTGCTGCGCGCGGCCCGCCACGTGGTCATCGCGGCCACTGGCGCGGCCAAGTCCGACATCGTGCGCCAGCTCATCGGCCCGGAGGCCAAAAACAACGGCCACCACCCGGCCAACCTGGTGCAGGCCCAGGCCGAGCTGTTCTGGTTCCTGGACGCGGCCGCGGCCCAGGGGCTCAACAACTAAATCATGACGGGCGGGGCGGGGACTGAGCAAGCTCCCGCCCCCCTGCCCAGCGGGCCAGGTAAGCCTTCAGCCGGAGCTTGCGCCGGGCGCTGTCGCTGGTCATGCAGCGCACCTGCCCAAAGACCGGCCGCCGGGCGAATGGCCGGTCGTAGCGCCCCAGCACCCAGCCGATGCCGCTGTAGGAGTTGGGGTCGCGCCCGTCCAGGGCGTGGCGGTTGTTCAGTGCGATCATGGCCGCCAGGGCGGCCTGCGGCGTGGGCGACCACTCCAGGATCTTCTTGCCCCACAGCATGCGCAGGTAGTTGTGCATCACGCCGGTGGCCACCAGCTCGCGCTGGGCCGCGTTCCACAGTTCGTCGTGGGTGGCGGCCCGGTCGAGCTGGTCCAGGCGGTAGGTGTAAGGCCGCCGGTCGCCGGCCGCGGCCTCCAGCGTGGCCCGCGCCCAGGCGGGCAGGGACGCGTACTGGTCATAGTCCGGCCGCCGGGCGCAGCAATTGAAGCCCAGCTCGCGCCAGGTGACGAGCTGGTCCAGGAAGGCCTCGGCCGCCGGACTCATGCCCCACCAGCCCTCGCGCTTGCCGTTGGCCTTCACGCCCAGGCGGGCCGGCGACCATTTCTCCGCCGCAACCACGGCCGCGAAGACCTCGTGGGCCGAGACGTGGCCGAAGTGCAGCCAGGGGCCGAGACCGCTGGCGGCCGCCGCGTCGGGGTGGTTGCGCTCCAGGTAGCGGGGCAGGTTTTCGGCGATGAATTTCCGCAACACCGCCCCGCCAGCGACGAACCCGCCCCGCGCCGAAGCCGGCGGCACGCCGTGGTCGATGGCAAGCCCGGCCAGGAACTCCGGCCCGGCCGCCAGGGCCGCGGCCGGCGCAGCCGGCCAGCGCCGGGTGATGGCCTCGGCCAGGCCGGCCAGGCGGGGCAAATCCAGGCCGGCCAGGGGGTCGGCGGCCGGGAAGGCGGCCAAGTGGCCGGGCAGGGTTTTTTGCAGGAAGCGCCGGAAGACATAGGCGCTGGGATATTCGCGCTCCGTGGCGGCCAGGGGCATGAGCCCGCAGGAGTCCACCGCCACCATGGCCGCGCCGGCCGCCTCCACCTGCCGCGCGGCGGCCGTGAGCATGCGGGGCAGGAAGAAGCAGGGCCAGTCGTCGGCCACCACCAGGCAGGCCCGCTTGGCCAGGGCGGCCAGCAGCCCCTTGCCCGCGCCGGGCGTGGTCTCCACAAAGGGATGATACAAGGCCGGGCCGGCGGCGAAGGCGGCGGCGTTGGCGGCCATGCCTTGCAGGATGAAGGCGTGCAGGCGGTCGCTGGCCCAGGCGTGGCCCAGGCGCAGGGCCTCCAGCACCACCAGCGGCCGGCCCAGGCGCAGGGCCGCCGCGGCGGCGTGCTCCAGGGCGAAGTTGAACCCCGGCCGGCGCTGCATGGTCATCCAATACAGCACGTAGGCCCCGCCGGGATTCTCCGGGGCCAGGTTCAGGGCGCGGTTCAGGGCGCGCACGCGCATGGCCGGCGCTGGTGGCATGGGGCCAGTATGCGGCGGGCCGGGCGCGGTTGACAACCGCCCGCACCGGCGGACCTCGTGGCCCTGGGCAGGGCCGCGGCCGATAAAATAAGGTTCATCCGGCAAATGGCCGGATGAACCAAAAATAAGCGCCGCCGGGGGGGCTCCCGGCGGCGCGCGGCGTTCAGCGCGTGGGCGCGGCTACTTCTTGTCCGGCGCGGCCGGGGCGGCCGGCGCGGCGGTCTCGCCGGCCACGTGGCAGCCGCCGCACATCACCGGCCCGGAGGGCTGGCCCTTGGCCGCGGCAAAGCGGTGGCAGTCCTTGCACTGCTGGTGGAAGGCCAGGTTCAGGGGCACCGAGTTCTTGGCCGTGGGCTGGGCGCTGTGGCAGTCGGAGCAGAACTGCCCCTCGCTGCCGCCGCGGTTGCCGGTGGGCGAGAAATCATGGTGGCATGTGGTGCAGTCCGGGATCTTCTCGCTGTGCCTGGCGTGGGTGAACTTCACCAGCGGCCGGGTGTGGGCCCCCAGGGCCTTGCTGTTGAGGACCATGATATCGTCCTGGGCCGGGGCCAGGGAGACGCCGCAGGCCAGGACCAGGATCAGGATGGCTGCCAGCTTTACGCTTCTCATCACCGCCTCCTCTACTCCTCGCCGCCCTCGGCCGCGTCCGCGTCCTCTTCCACTTCCCGGGGGATCAGGTGCTCGGGGATGATCATCATCTCGGTGATCAGCTCCTTGAACGAGAGCACCTTGTAGCCCAGCTTGTATTCCTTGTTCAGGTCGCCCAACTGGTCGAAGCAGTTGTGGCAGGGGCTGATGACCACCTTGGCCCCGGTGGCCCTGATCTGGTCGGCCTTGACCTTGCCGCTCTGCATGCGCCGGCGCTTGTACTCCGGCCCCATGGGGATGAAGCCGCCGCCGCCGCCGCAGCAATGGTTGTAGGCCCCGTTGGGGCTCATGTCGCGGAAGTCCTCGCAGAGCAGGTTGGAAAGCTCCCGGAGCATCTGCCACAGCCCGGCGTTGCGGCTGACGTTGCAGGGGTCCTGCACCGTGGCCGGCTCCTTGATGCGCTTGGCCGGGTCGATCTTGATCTTGCCTTCCTTGTTCAGCTCCTGGAAGAGCTGCACCGAGTGCTTGACCGGCACCGGGGGCTTGCCGCCGGGGATGTCCAGGAAATAGGGCCCCTCGAAGGCCCCGGAGCGGTAGGCGTGGCCGCACTCGGTCATCAGGATGTACTCGACGCCCAGCTTCTGGGCCGAGTTGTACATGTTGCGCACCGGGATGGCCGCCGCGGCCTTGTCGCCGCAGAACATGGCCAGGTTGGTGCAGTCCCAGCCCTCGGTGGGCACGCACCAGCTCTCGCCGGCGCAGTGCATGATCTTGGCCATCATGCCCACGTCCTGGGGGTAGTACATGGGCTCGCGGGGGTTGACCGTGTACATGTACTTGGCCCCCGGCACGTCCACCGGGACGGTGAGGCCGGCCACCTCCTCGCCCCACTCCTCGGCCATCCACTCGCAGGTCTCAATCCAGTCCGCGTTGGCCATGGCCATCTGGTTGCCGGTCTCGATGATGTTCTGCTTGGTGCGGGCCAGGCCGGCGGGCAGGATGCCCTGGGAGTTGCAGACCGCCCGGGCGGTGGCGAACATGGGGGCCATGTCGATGCCGAAGGGGCAGAACATGGAGCAGCGCCGGCAGGTGGTGCACTGGCCCCAGATGACTTCCTTCATCTCCCGCAGGAACTTGCGGTCCACCTGGCCCTTGCGCTTGTACAGCTCGCCCAGGCTGATCTTGATCTTGTAGGCCGGGCTCAGCTTAGGGTCCTTGTCGTGGGCCAGGTAGAAGAAGCAGCTATCGGCGCAGAGCCCGCAACGCGCGCAGATGGATAGCCAGGTGCGCATGCGCGCGCCCAGGTTGCTTTCCAGGATGGTGCGGATCTTCTGCACGCCCACCGGGCTGTTGTCTTCTTCCGCGGGGGCCGGTTGGGCGGCCGCGGCCGGGGCCTGGGTCTCCCCGGCGGGCTCGACCTTGTTTTCCAGCTCGGACATGGTTGGCTCTCTCCGGTCAGGAGTTGGCGACTGGGATGTCTACCAGGTCTGGGCGCCCAGACGGCCTTCGATCTCGCGGCGCGCGCCCATGTCGGCGCCGATGAAGGCCCGGGTGAAGAAGAACAGGATCAGGTGGCCCAGCTTGCTGAAGGGGATCACGATCAGCATCACCTCGCCGCAGAAGAGGTGCAGGTTGAGCATCAGGTCATAGGGGCCGATCTGGCGGTAGGCCAGGAAGCCGGTGAGGAAGGGGGCCAGCACGATGATCAAGAGCAGGTAGTCCCAGCCGCTGGTCAGGATGCGCACCTCCGGCCGGGCCAGGCGGCGGGCGAAGAGAAACACCGCCGCGGCCATGACCAGGATCGTCATCCAGTCGGCCACGCCGTCGGGCAGGGTGGGCAGGCTCCAGCCGAAGGCCTCCTGGAACAGCATGTTGTGGGCGGCCAGAAACAGCGGCGCGATCAGCAGGCAGACGTGGAACACCCAGAAGACAAGGCCGAAGACCGGCTGCTGGCGGAAGCTGACGCTGCCCAGGGGGATCAGCCAGTGCAGGATCGAGCGCCAAGCCCACCCGCCCTGGAAGTGGTTGTAGAGAACCTTGTCGCGCTCCTTGCTCAACCCGGCCAGGAAGGCCAGTCGCAGCAGGAGCCCCACGACAAAGACGATGAACGCGGCCCAGACCCCTGGCCCGCTCAAGAACTCGTAGAGTTGGTGCATGGCTGTTCTCGCCCTCCCAAGTATAAAAAACCAGGCAGGTGGACATGCAGGTTTAGGCTGGTTAGCTTACAGCGCCCACGACTGGACGCAGCCCCCACGGCTGGCCCATTTTAAAGTGGCCATCTGGCGCAAGTCAAGTCTGTGCAACGAAATCCCGGTTAAGTGTTCCGGATTGGCCTGACCAATATGTACGCCTGAACCCGGTTCATCAGGCCTCGGCGGCCGGTTTCGGCGCGGTATATGGGGCTGGATGCAAGGCCGCGGCGGTGCGCTCCAGAAGCTCTTCCAAAGCGAAAGGCTTGTGCAGCACCCCGGCCAGGATGTCCTGGGATTCGGCCGGCAGCGCGCCGGCCTGGCCGGTGACCACCAGCACCTTGAGGCCCGGCCGGCCTCCGCCCGCGGTCACCTGGGCCAGGAAGCCCCGGCCGTCCAGCACCGGCATGGCCAGGTCCAAGAGCACCAGGTCCACCGGGCGCTCCTGGGCCGCGGCCAGATCCAGGGCGGCCAGGCCCTGGGCCCCGTCGCCGGCCTCCAGCACCTGGTAGCCGTGGCCCTCCAGGCCGGAGCGGATCACCTCGCGCACGTCTGGCTCGTCATCCACCACCAGCACCCGCTGGCCGTGGCCGCGCGGCGCCTGGGGGGAGGCCGGCGGGTCGGCCTTGCGGGCCGCGGGCCCGGATTCGGTCAGGGGCAGGTGGATGGTGAAAACGCTGCCCCGGCCCGGCTGGGAGGCGGCGCGCATCTGGCCGCCCAAAGCCTTGATCAGCGAGTAGGCGATGGCCAGGCCCAGGCCGGTGCCCTGGCCGGGGTCCTTGGTGGTGAAAAAGGGCTCGAAGACGCGCTCCAACACCTCCGGGGCCATGCCCACCCCGGTGTCCACCACCTCCAGGGCCAGTTGGCGCGGCGCGGCCGAGCCCGGGGCCGGGCGCAGCAGCCGGGTGCGCAGGGTGATGCGCCCGCCCTGGGGCAGGGCGTCGCGGGCGTTTATGCACAGGTTGAGGAGCACCTGCTCCATGTGGGCGGGGTCGGCCAGGATGGCGGGCAGGTCCACCTCCAGGTCGGCGGCCACCTCGATGTTGGGCGCCAAGGTCTGCAAGAGTAGGCGCTGCACCTCCTCCACCACCTGGTTCACCTTCACCGGCTGGCGGCGGCCGGTCTCCAGGCGGGTGAGGGTTAGCATCTTGTTGGTCAGGGCCGAGGCCCGCTGGCAGCCCTGGTCCATCTTCTCCACGTAGCCCAGCACCTCGGCCTGGCCGCCCAGGCGCATGCGCAGCAATTGCAGGTAGCCGCGCAGAGCCATGAGGATGTTGTTGAACTCGTGGGCCACCCCGCCGGCCAGGGTGCCCACGGCCTGCATCTTCTGGGCGTGGATCAGTTGGCGCTGCATGGCCTCGCGCTCGGTCACGTCGCGCACCAGGCCCTGCACCGCCGGCCGGCCCTGGAAGCTGACCAGGGTGGAGGTCACCTCGATCAAGAAGCGCGAGCCGTCCTTGCGCAGGCCGGTGTAGATGGCCGGCCCCATCATGGCCGGGTCCGCGCCGCCGTGGCCCAGGCTGGCGAAGCGTTCGGCGGCGCGGGGGTGGTCGTCCGGGCTCAGCACGTCCCAGATGGTCAGGCCCAGACCCTCCTCCTGGCTGTAGCCGTAGATCTCGCGGATGCGGCGGTTGAGGAAGACGAAATGGCCCTGGGGGAACTCGGCGATGAAGTAGCCGTCGGTGGTGTATTCCACCAGCGAGGCGTAGCGCTGCTGGCTCTGCCTGAACTCCTCCTGCATGGCCCGGCGCTGGCTCACGTCGCGGAAGATGCCCACCAGGCAGGTGCGGCCGGCAATCTCGGCCGGGCTGGCGGTGACGTCGCAATAAAAGACCGTGCCGTCCTTGCGCAGGCAGGCCACATCCAGGGCCGTGGTCGTCAGGCCCTGGGCCAGTTGGTGAAAATGCTCGCCCACCCGCCCCAGCTCGGCGGCGGGATGGATGCTCTCCACGCGCTGGCCGAGCAGCTCGGAGCGGGAATAGCCCAGCATGGCGCAGGCGGCGGGGTTGGCCCGCAAAAAGCCGCGGGTGGCCACGTCGGCCACCAGCAGGCCGTCGACCATGCCGGCCTGGAGTTGATCCAGCTCGCGCTTGAGGGCCGCGGCCTCGCGGCGGGCCAGGGCCAGTTGGGATTCGGAGCGGCGCACCTGGTTGCGCTTGTTCAATCCCACCAGCCAGGGAGGCAGGGCCAGCAGCGCCAGCACCGCCAGGGCGATGACTATGGGCAAGGTCCAGGCCATGGCCGAGTTCCTGGTTCGGGGGCGCGCCCCGCCCGGGCCGGGCGAGGGGGTTGTGAATATCACTCACAATCAAGTCACATTAACACACTCGCGGGTTGGCCTCAGACATTTAGCGTGAGCGGCAGCAGGCGCTCCAGGCGGATCAGCTCCGGGCTCACCGCGGCCTGCACCACCCAGGCCTGCACCCCGGCCGCCAGGGCGGCGGCCAGGCGCCGGGCGTAGTGGGGGTCGATCTCCCGGGCCGGGGCCAGGGCCTTGGCCGCCGGGTGCTGCACCAGGTAGACCATGGCCGCGCCCAGCCCGCGGCCGGCCAGGGCCATCAGCTCGTCCAGGTGCTTGGCCCCCCGGGCGGTGACCGCGTCCGGAAACAGCGCCAGGTCGCCCTGGACCAGGGTGACGTTTTTCACCTCCACGTACAGGGGGCCGCGCTGGCGCTCCACCAGCAGGTCCAGGCGGGTGTGGGGGCCGGTGCGCACCTCGGGGCGCACGCCGGTGGCGTCGCTGAAGGGCGGCAGGGCGCGCTGGCGGGCGGCCTCGGCCACCAGGCGGTTGGGCGGGCCGGTGTTGACGCCCACCCAGCCGGCGGCCACCCGGATCATCTCCCAGGTGTAGGCCGTGCGCCGGCCGGGCTCGGGATGGTGGCTGAGATACACCGCCGCGCCGGCCTCCTGGCAGCCCAGCATGGAGCCGGAGTTGGGGCAATGGGCCACCACCACCCGGCCGTCAGCCAGCTCCACGTCGGCCAGGAAGCGCTGGTAGCGCCGGATCAGGCGGCCGGGGATGAGCGGGGCCGGGTAGCGCCAGGCCACCCGGCCCAATGCCGGCGCGGGCGTCACGCCAGGGCCGCGGTGAGCGCGGCCGGCTCAGTGACCGGGGCCTGGCAGGCGTGGCCGGTGCAGACATAGGCCGCCGGGCGGCCGGCCACCGGCCCCATGCCGGCGCAGAAGGGCGCCAGATCCCGCACCGCCTCCCCGGCCGGGCCGGGCGCGGCCAGGAGCAGGGCCAGGCCGGGGTGGAAGCCGCGCTGGGCCGCCTGGATGAGCGCGGCGGTGGCCGGGTCGGCCGGGTCGCCGGCCACCACCACCTCGTGGGCCGGGCCCAGGGCGTAGTCCAGGGCCAGCAGCAACTGGGTGTAGGCCATGGGCTGGCGCGAGAGGTCCTCGCCGCCGGCCCGGAAGAGCTTTTGGGCCTTGCGCTCCAGCTCGGCCCGGCCGGTCAGGCGGGCCAGGCGCAGCAGGTTCATGGCCATGACCGAGTTGCCGCTGGGCAGGGCCCCGTCGTAGAACTCCTTCTCGCGGATGATGAGCTTCTCGCCGTCATGGGGGGTGAAGAAGAAGCCGCCGTGGAGCTGGTCCTCGAAAAGCGCGCAAGCCAGGTCGGTCAGGCGCAGGGCCTCGGCGAGCCAGGCCGGGTCCAGGTCAGCCTGGTGCAGCTCGATGAGCCCCCAGACGAAAAAGGCGTAGTCCTCCAAAAAGCCGGGGCCGCTGGTCTGGCCATCACGCCAGCGCCGCAGCAGGCGGCCGTCGCCGTCGCGGAGGCGCTCCAGGGCGAAGCGGGCGGCCTTTTGGGCCGCGGCCAGGGGCTCGGCCTCGCCCAGGGCCTGATGCCCCTTGGCCAGGGCCGCGATCATCAGGCCGTTCCAGGCCGTGAGCACCTTGTCGTCCTTCAGGGGCTTGGGCCGCTCTTCGCGCGCGTCATAAAGCATCCGGCGGGCGCGGGCCAGGTCGGCGGAGACCGCCTCCGGCTCCAGGCCCCGGGCCAGGGCGTAGTCCTTCTCCGAGCGGGTCACGTGCGGCACGCTCTGGCCGTGCTCGAAGTTGCCCGGCTCGCCCACGTCGTAGTAACGGCAAAAGAGGTCGGCCAGCTCCGGGCCCAGCACCGCCGCCACCCCGGCCGGGTCCCAGACGTAGAAGCGCCCCTCGTGGCCCTCGCTGTCGGCGTCCTCGGCGGAGAAGAACCCGCCCAGGGGGTGGGTCATGTCGCGCAGCACGTAGGTGAAGATCTCGCGGGTGACCTCGGCGTATAAGGCCTCGCCGGCGACCTGGTAGGCCTCGGCGTAGGCCAGGGCCAACAGGGCCTGGTCGTAGAGCATCTTCTCAAAATGCGGCACCAGCCAGCGCTGGTCCACGCTGTAGCGGGCAAACCCCAGGCCCAGGTGGTCGAAGATGCCGCCCTGGCGCATGGCCTTCAGGGTGGTCTCCACCATGGCCAGGGCCTGGGAGCCGCCCTGGCGGCGATGCCAGCGCAGCAGGAAGTTCAGGTGGTGCGGGGTGGGGAACTTGGGGGCCTGGCCGAAGCCGCCGCGCTTGGCGTCGTGGCTGCGCTGCAATTGCCAGTAGGCCTTTTCCAGCAGGCTCTCGCCCGGCTCCGGCCCGGCCGCGGCCGGCTTGGGCTGCAGGGCGCGGGTCACGTCCTCGCCCGAGCCCAGCACCCGGCCGCGGTCGTCGCGCCATAGGCGGGCGATCTCGCCGACCAGTTGCAGGAAACCCGGCCGGCCGTACTGGGGCTCTTTGGGGAAATAGGTGCCGGCGAAAAAGGGCTTCGCCTCCGGGGTCAGGAAGACGGTCAGCGGCCAGCCGCCGCTGCCGGTCAGGGCCTGGCAGACGCTCATGTACACCCCGTCCAGGTCCGGACGCTCCTCGCGGTCCACCTTGATGGCCACGAAGTCGCGGTTCAAGGCCGCGGCCACCTGGGCGTCCTCGAAGCACTCGTGGGCCATGACGTGGCACCAGTGGCAGGTGGCGTAGCCGATGGAGAGCAGGATGGGCTTATCCTCGGCCCGGGCCTGGCCCAGGGCCGCGTCGTCCCAGGGCTGCCAATCCACCGGGTTGGCGGCGTGCTGGAGCAGATAGGGGCTTTTTTCCTGGGCCAGGCGATTGGGCATGGCGATCCTCCGCGGATGGGGCCGGGGCAAAAAGACGGGGAAAGGCCCGCCGGCCTTCCCCCTCCGCCGTCAGTCACACCGGCGCGGCGGTCCCTGGGCGGGGGAGCCGCCGCAGCGGCCCTACTCGTCCTTCTCGACCACCGTGCCCTTGTGCTTGGTGCCGCACAGGGGGCAGAGGATGTCGATCTCCTTCTCGTCGCCGATGAACTTCTCCCGCAGCTTCTCCGGCCCCAGGAAGCTGATGTCGCCGCAGGCGCAGGCCGGGCATTCGGCCCTGACTTCAAAGCGTTTCTTCTTGGACATGACCGCCTCTTTGCACCGGGTGGGGGAAGGACGCGACGCCGGCCGGGGCCCCGGAATGCGCGGACGGCGCTCAAACCCGTTTCCCTAAATTATAAGCTTGCCAGGGGCGGGGGCAAGGCCGTATCGGGCCGGAGCCGGCTTGACCCTTGCCGCGGCCGGGCGCATCCTGAATTAAAAGACGCCCCCAAGGGGCCTTGGCCCAGCCAGAACCGGGAGAGCCAGATGCGACTGATCGTGAGCCTGTGCGCGGCCGGCCTGATCCTGACGGCCATTGCCGCCACCGCCGCCACCGCCCCCCCCGCCGGCATGCCCGGCCCGGACGCCGCCGCCCTGTGGCGATACATCACCCAGGAGAACCCCTACCAGAAATGGGCCCAGTGGGGCGACTTCGCCGGCCTGCAACCCGGCCGCTCGCCCCACGGCGATTTCGTGGCCGTGTACGTGAACCCGCCGGCCCTCCAGCCCGCCAAGCTGCCGCTCGCGGCCGGCGCGCTGGTGGTCAAGGAGGGCTACACCGCCGACAAGAAGCTGAAAAGCCTCACCGTGATGTACAAGGCGCCGGGCTACAACCCCGCGGCCGGCGACTGGTATTGGGTGCGCTATTCGCCCGCCGGCCAGGCCGGTCCCGAGGGCCGCCCGGCCGGCTGCATCGGCTGCCATTCGCCCGCCGCGGCCAACGACTACGTCATCGCCCACCAATACCGTTAGGCAACCCAGCCCGGAGGCGCGGCCATGCTCTACATCCACCCGGTTATCCAGGTCATCGCCGTCCTGCTGACGATCTACGCCCTGTTCCTGGGCCTGCCCCGCCTGGTCAGCCTGCACCTGGGCCGCAAACGCCGCTTCGCCCGCCAGCGCCACATCCGAGTGGGCGAGCTGGCCCTAAGCCTGATGATCCTGGGCACCCTTGGCGGCCTGATCATGGTGCGCATCTACTGGCACGGCTGGCTCTTGACCGGCGAACACGGCGAGAACGGCCTGATCATGCTGCCCTTCATGCTCTTCGGCCTCATCAGCGGCCTGTACATGGCCCGCTCACCCCAGCGGCGCAAGGCCCTGCCCTTGATCCATGCCCTGAACAACCTGCTGGTGCTGATCCTGGCCCTGCACCAGGCCTGGGAGGGGCGCGAGGTGATCGAGCGTTTCCTGCTGGGCGGCTGAGGCGTGGCCGCCTGGGAATTGCCGGGTTCACATTGTGAATTATTCGCTTCAGGCTGGGGCCGGCCCGGCCGATAAGTCCGGCAGGAAAGCAGGGCTGTCGCACCGGCCGGTTTTGTGATAGATATCAGTGCAGAGCGGGAGTTTCTCAGACCATGACCAGGATCGACCAGCTACAGCCGGGACAGACCCCGCAGGCCGGAGCCCAGAAAACCGCCGCCAAGCCCGCGGGCGAGGCGTCGTTCCAGAGCCTGCTGGACGAGGCCTGCCGTCCCGAGTCCGCCGCGCCGGCCCCCATCCCGGCCGCGTCCGCGGCTCCGGCCGCCCAGACCGCCCAGACCGCCAGGCCCAGCGCCCCGCGCCAGCTCGACCCCCTGGAGACCGAGGGCATGCTGCACGCCGAGCGCGCCCTGGACATCCTGGAGACCTATCAGCAGGGCCTGGCCGACAAGAAGAGGTCGCTCAAGGAGCTGGGCGGCCTGGTCAGGGCCATGGACGAGGAAGTGGCCGAACTGACCAAGGTCATCGACCAGATGCCCCCGGAGCGGGAGCTTTTCGGCCTGTTGAGCGAGGTGGCCGTCGCCGCCATGGTGGAGAGCGTCAAGTTCAACCGGGGCGACTACCTGCCCGCGCCGCCGGCCGAGACCGCCTGAGGCCCCGCTATTTCGTGGTCGCGCCCCCCTGGCGCTGGTCCACGATGATGCCCTTGAGCATCTCCAGGCTCTTCTCTTCCTTCATGCGCTCGCGCTGCTCGTGCTGGCGCACCTTTTCCGGCACGTTCTGCCCGGCCCCGTAGGTCACCGCGTCCGAGGTCTCGCTCACCGGCCCGCCCGCGGCCCCGGCCCCGGCCCCGGCCTGGCGCTCCTGGGCCAGCATTTTCTGGATGGTGGCGTCGCTCACCCCGGCCTGTTTGAGCTTCAGCACCTCCTCGGCCGTCAGCGCCCCGGCCGCCGCGGCCACCCCGATCATCAGCAGCGCCGCCATCAGCGCCAGCCACCAGCTCCGCATGATCCTCCTCCCGCCGCCGGCCGCCGAAAGTTGACAGCGGCCAGTCCCTTTCTTAGACTGCCATTAAGCCCCTGGAAACCCGCCTGGGCAAGGACCGCGTCAGCGTCCATGCCGGCCGGGGGCGGCGTCGTCCGACCCAGGCCTGCAACCGCCGGGGGCACAACCATGACCGCAGCCATGTCCACAGCCAATATTATAACCCTATCGCGGCTGCCGCTGCTGTTTGCGGTGGTGGGGCTGTTGTACACGCCCTGGAGCGCCACCGCCGTGATCGCCCTGGCGTTGTTGCCGGTGCTGTTTCTCATGGACTGGTTCGACGGCTACTGGGCGCGCATGAAAAACCAGGTCAGCGACCTGGGCAGCGTGCTGGACATAGCCATCGACCGGGTGGTGGAGAACGTGCTCTGGCTGGCCTTCGCCCATCTGGGCCGGGTGCCGGTCTGGGTGCCGATCCTGTTCATCGTGCGCTCGTTCGTGGTGGACGGCTTGCGCGGCTACGCCCTGGCCAAGGGCTACAGCGCCTTTGGCATGATGCACTCGCGCTGGGGCCGCCTGCTGGTGGCCGGCCGCTTCATGCGCGGGCTCTACGGCCTGGCCAAGGGCCTGGCCTTCGGGTTCCTGATCGCCGAGCTGGCCGTGGCCCACGGCGCGGCCTGGCTGGCCGACCCGGCCTGGCTTAACCCCGCCACCTGGGTGCTGGTATATTTGTCGGTGCTCTTGTGCGTGGCCCGCGGGGTGCCGGTGCTGCTGGACATCCGCGGGCTGATGGACGCCGGCGCAAACCCGCCGGCCGCCTCTTAGGGCCGGCCCCGGAAGGTGAGTTTGGAAACGTCGCCCCGCCCGGCCGCCTTTTTCGACGTGGACCGCACCCTGGTGGGGCCGCCGTCCATGGAAAAGACCTTCGCCCGCTACCTGATCCGGGTGGGCTACCTGGGCCCCGGCGAGCTGGGCCGCTTCCTGGTCTACCTGGCCCGCCACCTGGACCGCCTGGGCAACGGCCTGGTGCAGGAAAACAAGTATCATTTCAAGGACAAGGACGCGGCCGAGCTCTGGGGCCTGGCCCAGGACTGCTTTGCCCGCGACATCCGCCCCCTGATCCGGCCGGCCGGCCGCCGGGCGGTGGAGCGCCACCAGCGCCAGGGGCACCTGGTGGTGCTGCTCACCGGCTCGCTGCAACCCCTGGCCGATCTGCTGGCCCGGGAGCTGGGGGTGGGGCTGAGCCTGGCCGCGCGGCTGAAGGAAGAGCGCGGCTCCCTGGCCGGCACCCTGTGCAACGCCCGGCCCTATGGCGCGGAAAAGGCCCGCCTGGTGCGCGCGCTGGCCCTGGAGCAGGGCCTGGACCTGGGCCTCTCCTGGGCCTACGGCGACCACCACTCGGACCTGGCCGTGCTCAGCGCGGTGGGCAACCCGGTGGCGGTCAACCCGGACGCGCGCCTGCGCCTGCACGCCCGCCGCCGGGGCTGGCCGGTGCTGCGCTTCTGACAACCTGCCTTTTTTATTGCGTTTAAACCAGCGGACAGGAGTCTGTCGGAGTAATAGCTCCGGCAGGCTCCTAGGCGGGCCATGGACGGCCCGCCAAATTGCGCAGGCCGTAAGACCTAAGCAATTTGAGCAAGTTGTCGAAATTCACTTTCGACAACTTGACGTCGGGAAAAGCCATGGATGGCTTTCTCCGACGCACACCTAGTGGCTGTGGGGGCCGAAGCCGACCAGCCAGCCCACCAGGGCGGCCAGCAACACCAGCAGGGTGACGGGGTGCTCCAGCATATCGCAGAAGCGGTCCAATTTGCTGCGCCGGGGAGCCATGGGTGCACCTGCTGAAAGGGTGGACACGCCAATACACCACGCGGGCCTCAATTAAATAAATAGCAATACCCTAGACAATTTGTACAGTTAAGAACCGGTTACAGCTCGGCGGCGGTTCAGCGGCGGCCGGGCCGGCGGCCAAGCGAAGCCCCCGCCGGAGGGCCGGCGGGGGCGCATTTTACGGGGCTGGCGATTGGAGCGCCGGGCTTAGCCCAATAGCTGCAAGGCCAGTTGCGGCAGGCTGTTGGCCTGGGCCAGCATGGCCACCGCCGCCTGGGCCAGGATGTTGTTCTTGGTGAACTCGGTCATCTCGATGGCCACGTCCACGTCGCTGATGCGCGACTCGGCGGCTTGCAGGTTCTCGGCCTGGATCTGCAGGTTGGTGATGGTGTTCTGCAGCCGGTTCTGCAAGGCGCCCAGGGCGGCGCGGGCGGTGTCCTTGGCCTTGATGGCGTCGTCCAACTGGGACAGGGCCAACTGCGCCCCCGACTGGGAGAGGATGTCCTTACCGTCCCAGTTGGTGTTGCCGGAGGCGTTCTGTATCCCGCTCCACTCGCTGCTTTGATTGGCCAGGCTGAACATCGGCAAAAAATTAGCCGTGCTATCAAAAAGAACTGGCGCCGTTCGGGTGCCCGCGGTGGCGGTGCCCACCCCTAAATCGGTACCGCCACTGGTCACGATGCGCATCTGATAGCTGGCGCCCTTGCTGTTGTCTGTCAACTGAAGCTGATAGTTTTCATTGGCGGCGTCATGGTACAGCGAGGCCGTGATCTGGGTGCCGCCGCCACCGGTGAGCTTGCCCGCCGAGGGGACGGTGACGCTGGTGAGGGTGCTGGCCACCACGGTGTTGGCGGTGCTGCCCAGGGTGACGTCGGTCAGGTAGAGGGCGCTGGTTCCCGTGGTCGCGGGGTCACCACCGGCGTAAAGACCTATGGTGTGAATGTTGTTATTGATCAACGCGCTAATATCATTGAGCACCGTGGTGCCAGTCCAGCCGCCGCCGTGGATGGAGGTGCCGATGACCCCCAGGCCAGTGGCGCTGTTGAAGGTGGTGGCCGCCTGACCGCCGGAGCTGAAGGAGAAGACGAAGCTGCCAATGGTCAGGCTCTGGCCGTAGACGGTGCTGGAGGTGAAGGCCTGGGAACCAAGGCTGATCGTGCCGGTCTGGGCGGAGCCCTGGTTGATTTGGTCCATGACCGTGGTCAGGGTGTCGGTGCCGGCGGTGACGTTGACGTAGCCGTAGGTGTCCCAGGTGGTGCCGCCGTCGGTGGTGTACTGCACTCCGAAGATACCGCTGGTGCCGCCCAGGGCCGTGGTGGGGGTGGCGGCGCTCAAGGCCGTGGTGCGGAAGATGTCGTTGGTATCGCTGGTGCCCACGCGCAGGCCGCTGGCCTGGGTGGCGCGCATGTCACCGATGCTGACGTAGTAGTAGTCGGAGGCCGCGCTGTTGCCCGTGCCGAAGTGGATCTTCATGCCCGAGCCGTCGTGCAGGCTGGTCAGGCTGCCGTCCAACAGCTTGACGCCGTTGAAGTCGGTGGCGTTGGCGATACGGTCGATCTCCGCCGCCATGGCCTGGTACTCGGAGTCCATGATGGTGCGCTGGGCCGTGGTGTAGGTACCGGTGGCCGCCTGCTCGGCCAGCTCCTTCAT